>CANGCO010000007.1 GCA_947452365.1 Caulobacteraceae bacterium | reverse complement strand
TCCGCGTGTCATAGGCCACTGGATCGGTGATCTGGGAAGGCGGCACGCACCGGCTATGACCCGCGAGCCAGGAGACCTGCCTGTCGCGGTCGTCCTTCGATCAGCCGGGGTGTGCTGAGCGAACGGGGTTTTCCCGAGCGGCGATATGATTGGTGTTGGATTGGGGTGTCCTGATCTGGCGCTGGATATGTCACGCTTGAGGAGGACTCGTATTGCGCCTAAAATCCCGTTTAACCGCTTCGGCGGCCCTTGTGGCCTGCCTGTCCTGCAGTGGCCTGCCAAGCCTTGCCCTTGCCGAAACAGGCCTTGGTCTGGTGATTGACGACGAGGTCATTGTCACCGCCACCCGCACGCCTGAAAAGCGGGCCGAGATCGCGGTTGCCACCACCCTGATTACAGCCAACCAGCTGGAATCGGTACAGGCCGTTGCCGTCTCGGACGTGCTGTCACGCAGCTCGGGCATCAGCGTCACCCGCAATGGCGGCCCCGGCAGCGCCACCCAGGTGCGGATTCGTGGTGCCGAAACCGAACAGACCCTGGTCCTGATCGATGGGGTCCAGCTGAACGACCCCTCCATGATCGGCGGCGGCTATAATTTTGCCAATCTTTTGGCCGGTGATTTTGAGCGGATCGAGGTCCTGCGCGGCCCGCAATCGACCTTGTGGGGCAGTCAGGCGATTGGCGGCGTGGTCAATATTCTGACTGCCCGGCCAGAGGGTGCCCTGTCTGGTCAGGCCAGTTTCGAAGGCGGCTCACGCGCCACCGCGCTGGGGCGCGGCGCGGTTGGGCTAGGCGGCGACTGGGGTGGGCTTAGGCTATCGGCCTCAAGCCTTGTGACCAATGGCATTTCAGCTTTTGCCAAGGCAAGGGGTGGCAAGGAACTGGACGGCTATCGCAATAGCTCGGCCAGCGGCCGCCTGGACCTAAACCTGACCGACAGCTTAAGCCTAGATGTGCGCGCCGCCGTCATGCGCGGCAAGACCGGGTTTGATGGCTATTTGCCGCCCGACTATAATTTTGGCGACACCCCCGAATATGGCCGCACCCGCGACCTGATTGGCTATCTGGGCCTGCAGCAAAGCCTGGCCGATGGCGCCCTGACCAACCGGCTGGGCCTATCCTATACCCGTACCGACCGGGCCAATTATGATCCGACCCTGAGCGTCGCCAAGACCTTCTATGCCCGCGGCATCAATTCGGCGCTGCAATATCAAGGCACCTGGCGGATCAGCCGCAAATGGCAGGCCGTCTATGGCGCCGCCAGCCAAAGATCGTGGTTTCGCGATGCGGCCCCATCGCAATATGATCCAAGCCCAAATCCTGAACGCCATGCTGTGCGGCAAGACAGCCTCTATGGCCAGATCGAAACCCGACCCGTAATGGGACTAGTCCTGACGGCTGGAGCCCGGCACGAACAGCACCAAAGCTTTGGCGGTGCGACCACGGTCCAGACCGGCGCGGCCTATACCCTGCCCGGCCGAACGACCACCCTGCGCGCCAATTATGGCGAGGGCTTTAAGGTACCATCGCTCTATCAGCTCTATGGTGATTATGGAGCAACCAGCCTGACACCGGAACGAGCCAAGGGCTGGGATATTGGCCTTGAACAGGGTCTGTTCGATCGCCGCCTGATCGTCTCGGCAAGCCTATTTAACCGCAAGACCGCCAACCAGATCGATTTTGTCAGCTGCCAAGCAACACTCTGTGACACCCGCCCCTATGGCCTCTATGCCAATACGGTCAAGGCCTTGAGCCAGGGCCTAGAACTCAGCGCCGATCTGTCCTTGAGCCAAGCCTTGAGCGTCTCGGCCAATTATACCGCCATGACCGCGAAAAACCGCTCGCCCGGTGATGATTTTGGTCACCGCCTGCCCCGCCGGGCCAATCGCATGGGAACGGTTGAGGCCAGCTATATCTGGCCGATCAAGCTAACAACCAGCCTAGCCGTCCAGGCGGTGGGTGACAGTTTTGACGATAATGCCAATACCATCCGTCTGAAGGGCTATAGCCTCGTCGATATCCGCGCCAGCCTGCCGCTTGGCCAGCAGTTTGAGGTTTATGGCCGGATCGAAAACCTGCTCGATCGCCATTACCAAACCCTGGCCGATTATGGCACGGCTGGGCGCGGGGCCTTTATTGGCATTCGGGCCAAGTTCTAGGGCATGCGGCAATAATAGCGCAGGCCGTCATTGGCCAGATAGGTGCCGGACCGGCGGTCAAATGAGCGATAGCGGCGTGCGCAATAATTGAGCCAGCGCCGATTGCTCATCTGCCCGCGGGCATATTTTTGGTCATCTTGCGATCCGGCTATGGCCGCGCCGAGCGCAAAACCGAGCATGCCGGTAATAATGGCGTCAGAATGGTCATCGCGCCGATCGGGATGACCGCGCAAATAGTCTTGGCGGCCCTGCCAGCGCCTTTGATCCCAACCGCGCGGCGGCGGGCCGTCCCATTGGCCATGGCCTTGACCATAGCCCTGTCCGGATGGTGGCCCCTGCATGCCCGGCGGCGGTCGGTGGTCACGCTCCTGGGCTAGGGCCAAGGGCGCTTCGCTGAGCATAGTGACCATTAACAGACCGGCAATTAGGGTTCGGGACATGGCATCGACTCCAGGGCAATAAGTATGCCCGCGCCGACTCTGGACCTATGCGCCAGGACCCGCCTTGATAAAGGTCAAGGCGGCGGGGCACAAAACACCGCCATGATCCCCCAACGGCAAAGGGATCAAGATCATGACCTATCGCGACATAATGGTAATTTTGGATAATCACGACACCGACAGGGCCTGCCTTTCCGCGGCCATTCTGGTCGCCAAGGCCTCAAAGGCCTGCCTAGTTGGAACCTTCGTCACCCAGCCCTTTGTTTATCCCTATATTGGCGCAGATTTCGGCGCCTATGTGCCCTCTGACGTGATCCAAAAGCTGGCTGATGATCATGCCGAACAACAAAAGACGGCCAGTCACCACGCTAAAAAGCAATTTGATGCGGCGGTATCCGCCGCAGGCCTTACCGGAGAATGGGCTGAGCTAGAGCTTAGCGCCCCAGCCAAGGTCTATGCCAAGGCCAGGCTCTGCGATCTGGTCGTGTTTCCAAAGGCAGGAATGGCGCATCTTGGCCTGACGCCAGAGGCTCTGGTCATGGCGACCGCTGGGCCGGTCCTGCTGGTGCCCGGTACACAGCCGCTAACAAGTCTTGGCCAAAAGATCCTGCTGGCCTGGAATGACAGCCGCGAAAGCGCCAATGCCCTGCGCGGGGCCATGCCTCTAATCCATCTGGCTGGCCATTTGCGTATAGTCTGCGTCGGTGAAGACAAGACCCATGCCCTGCGCCAACACCTGCACCGCCATCAGATTGATATTAATGTGGCGGCCCATCCGCAAAAAGACCTTGGGCCCGAAATCATACTGAACCAGGAAGCTGCAGCCATGCAGGCGGATCTGGTGGTAATGGGCCTATATGGCCATAACCGCCTTGAGGAATTTATCCTTGGCGGTGTCAGTCGCGCCCTCTTGTCTGACAAGGACCCCAAGGTCCTACTGGTCGCCCACTAGGCCCGCCTGAAAGGCCCGCTCGCCATGACCAAGCCCTATCCAGCCATTGTCAGCGCTCTGGTCATGGCTGCTGCCCTCGCCAATCTAACAAGCTGTCGCAGGCCGCCGCCCCAGCCGCCGCATGTCACGCCGCCAAACGCAGCAAGGTCTGCAAAACCCGCGCAAAACTTACCGCCGATTGATCAGGATCACAGACGCTAAGATCCCAATCCACCACAACAAACGCCTCATTCTCGACCAAGCCAGGAGCGCTCAGATGGAAGACAAGGCCCTACGTCTCGATATTATTGACGAGCTGGATTTTGAGCCCAGCATTCACTCGCAAGACATTGGCGTTGCGGTTAGCAACGGGGTTGTGACCCTGACGGGCCATGTGCATTCCTATGCCGAAAAACTGGCTGTGGAGCGCACGGTTGGGCGACTTAAGGGCGTCAAGGCGGTTGCCATGAACATGGAGGTTCGCCTGCCGAGTTCGCCTAAAACCTCTGATGACGAGGTGGCCAAACGCTGTGTCGATATTCTGAAATGGAATGTTTGGACCTCTGAATCCATCCAGGTCAAGGTGGAGCATGGTTGGGTGACCCTGAGCGGTAGCGTCGATTGGGCCTATCAAAGACAGGCCGCCGAGCGCGCCATCCACGCCTTGAGCGGCGTGCGCGGCGTTAGCAATCTGATTGCCATCAAGCCGGCCATTCATCCCGAGGATGTCAGCAGCGCCATCGAAAAGGCATTTTTACGCAATGCTGAGCTGGAATCTGACCACATCCGGGTCCAGGCCACTGCCGGACAGGTCGTGCTCGAGGGCAATGTCAAGACCTGGCATGAACGCCAGATCGCTGAGCAGGCCGCCTGGTCAGCGCCCGGAGTCACCTCGGTCGATGATCGTATCCGCGTCAGCTAGCCAGCGGTCTTGCCAGCCACAGGGCGCGCATTTCGGGGGTCAGATCAATCATGTCGCTGATCCGAACGGGATCCAGCGGCATGAAGACCCCGCCCTGATAGGTCAATAGGCCTTCGCAACGCAGGTGCCGGATGGTGCGATTGACATGGATCTGGGTCAGGCCCAGCGCCTCGCCGATTGTGCGCTGGGTCAGGGGGATTTTGCAGGGCTCTGGCGTCTGCAAGATATCCTTGCCGGTAGAGCGCATGGCCAGACTGACCAGAAACTGGGTGACTTGGGTGGCGGCGTCCTTGCGGCCCAGATTGATCATGCTGTCTTGGGCAAGGGCCAGTTCGCGCTCCAGACCGGTGACATACCCCCCGAAATAGGACTGGTCTGATCGGCTGATTGTCTCCATTTCAGCCTGACTGAGCCAGCAACAGCTGGCTGGGGTCAAGGCCTCAACCGCCTGGGTCGCCGGATCATGGTGATTGGCCTTGAGCCAAAAGGCCTCGCCCGGTAGGGCGAGTCGCAGCAATTGCCGGCTTCCGTCATGCCGGTGGGCAAACAGCCCGAACCAGCCCGAACGAACCAGGCAATAATGATCCGGCTCATGGCGCCTCGGCACAAGCTGTTCGCCGGTCTGAAGTACACTTATGGGATAGACATGATCAAATTGCGCAAGGGTGTCGGCGTGCGCGCCCAAGGCCGCTTGCGGGCAAGACAAGGCCCCGCGAACACCGCAAAAGCGGCAATTGTCTTGCAAGACTAGGCCGATCCCGCCATCTGCCATAACCACCCGATCCTTCGAATCTAACCGCGTTCAGGGTCTTACCGGCGCCTTAGATAGCTATGAAAATCACACTGGATTTAACTGGTCAATAATTTTTTTTAATTGGTAAATAAATCAAATACTGACTTAGTACTATGAAATGAAAAATCTTTTCAGTTTGAATTTTAGAATATATAACAGCATTATGAAGATCCATTTGCGATTAAATGACCAATTGGCTCAGTTTAAATCTAATTTGGCGCGATAATGAACGCAATTAATCGACATAGTAATCACATAATTTCTGGTTTAGCTGCTGAAGATTGGTATAATCTACAATCTCATCTTGTGTATAAAGAGTTTAAACCGGGCCCATTATCTACACAATATGGCCCCACCGATTTTTATATTTATTTTGTCTTGTCTGGAATTTTTGCCCTGACCATTCAGGTGGATCGGCAAGACACAGCCTTTGTATTACTTGGCCATGACAGCCTCATCGATGCCACGGTCAGGCTGGATAATGGCCTAGACGTGGTCCAGGCCTTGTGCCTGACAAACCTGACGGCCTATGCGCTCTTGTCTAGCACCGCTAATACGCTCCTGCCTGAATTGCCCAGCCTAAGGGCCGGTTTGCAGACGGCAAAACGAAACATGTTTATGAAAATGGCCAGGGTTACGGCCTGTAGTCAAAATCATACTAGCCAACAGCGCCTGGTCTCTTGGCTATTGCGCGCATCAGACCTAACCGACAGCGCCCGCGTAAATATCAGCCATCATGTCTTGGCCCAGCTCCATGGCATCCGGCGCGCCGGCGTAACGGTCGAACTGGGCAAGCTCAAGGCCTCAAATGCTATTACCACAGGCTATGGCTGGATCGAGATCAAGGACAGGCCCGTGCTGGAACAGCACGCCTGCTCCTGCTACCATGCCAGCACTGTGGTTCTGCAGCCCTAGCTATCCAGTTCGAACAAGACCTTGGCCGTCACGCGGTAATTGACAATCAAGCCTTCTGCGACCTGGGCCTCGAAACTATCCACCCGCACTGTGCGGATGCCGCGCACCGTGTTTGAGGCCACCTTAATCACCTGATCGGCCGCTTCTTGCCACCCAGAATTGGAATCGGCTTGAAGCTCAATAATCTTAAGCATGGGACTGTGCCTGTTCTTAGGGTGCAAATCACAATTGATCATTGCCAAATTCCCCTTCGGATAGACCTGATTGAGATCAAGCCTATTGGTATTTGTCCGCAAATCTCAGCCTAGATTGAGACCCAATACCAGGCCCGCCGCCCCGCACACCAAGGCGACCAAACTGACTAGGCCATAGTTCCGGCCATGCACCCACCCCCCCAGAATGACCGCCAAGACCGACTTGACGACCGTATTGCTTGCGATGGCAGCGCCAATGACCATGACAATCATGGCCTGGTCTGGTCCAAATGTTTGGGCATGCGCCAAGGATAGGGTGACAGCATCCACATCGGCCATGCCGGCCAGGATCGAAACAATCATTACCCCGCCCTGACCCAGCGCCAAGCTGGCCAGACGCGCAGTGAGCATGACAAGGCCGATCAGGCCCGCCAGCCTTAGGGTAACAAACAGATCAAACGGTTGCGAGGCAATATCCAGTGCGGCGCGAGGCACAGCCGTCAGGGGCTGGTCCAGTCGCATGACCAGATAGCCACCAATAAATAGTACTAGGCCAAGTCCCACCAGACCCAATGAAAGGCTGGGCAAGAGCGCTGGCCGGATCAGGCCGATGAGTAAGAGTGTACGGCAACTCATCACGCCGCTGGCTAATAGGGAAGCCCCGGCTAGGCTCTGGGCCTGACTTGGGCTTTGCCGGGCGTTGCGGGCAAACAATAGACCAACGGCCGTCGAGGACATTAGCCCGCCCGCTAGCGCCGACACGGCCAAGCCCCTGCCCGGCCCCAATATCCTAACCGCCCCATGACCGACCAGGGACAGGGCGGCAATCATCACAGCCAGGAACCAGATCTCGGACGGCACCAGTGCGCCCCAAGGATCAATGGCCACGCTTGGCATGAGTGGCAGGACGAGGGCGCTCATAAACACCAACACCAAAAAGCCGCGCAATTCCGGCCAACTGACCGCCCGCACCCAGGCATGCAGGGACGATTTGCTAGCCAAGAGTATGACCGCCGCGGTTGCGGCTGCGGCTGCCGCCAAGGGCTGGCCGCGCACCGCCAATACGCCCAGCCCATAGGTCAAGACCGCGGCAAACAGGCTGGTTAAGCCCAGATCACGATCACTCCTCGCCTCAAGATAATGAAACCCGCCGACCAATAGGCCGACCATGCCAAGGCCAACCGCCGCCAGATAGGGTCCTGGCTCTAGGCCACAGACCCCGCCTAAAAGGCCAATCAGGGCATAGGTGCGAATGCCTGCGACCCTTTGTCCCTCGGGAAGGTCCCTTGCCTGCCAGCCGCGCTCCAGCCCGATCAACATGCCTAGGCTCAAGGCAATGGCGAGGCTGTAAACCGGTCCGATCGTCATGTGACGCCCCTAGCGCTCAATTGGTGAACCTGAAGCGATCATCCGCCTTCAAGCCTTTACATGCCAAGGAATTCATCAAGCCGCAGAGCGTGTGCAAAACCTGACTAGCATGACCCACCATAACGAATTCGGGAAACAACGCCCCCATATATCATGAATTGAAATTATGATAAAAATCAGTATAGATATATATCAAAACCAGTATTCATGATCAATATCATGTAATTATTGTATATTTCCTTCAATAATGCCCCTACTCCCGATACATCACGGGGGGTGGTTAGGTAAATTTCCTATCAATACTTTGGTATTGGCAGCTTTACCGTAAATTCTAGTTTTGTGAGGAGCACAAAATGAAAAAGACAGTTCTCGCTACTGCATCGGCCCTTGCCTTGAGCTTTGCCGTTTGCGGCTTTGCGTCCGCTCAGGTCGCCGTGCCTGTGCTTGATGGCAATGTCACCGGGTCTGGCCCGGCCGCAATTGGCCTTGGCAACGAGGCCGTTAACATCAACAAGCCAGTCACAGTTAGCGACAGTGGCAATACGGTTGCCACTGATAGCGGCAACTCATCTGAGACCAATACCAAAACCGTAAGCGTCAGCGAAGTCAAGAATGTCAACGACTCGATCAATATTGGTTCTTATGCCTCAAACGACACCCGCGTCGAAAACCGGGCAACGACTGATTTAGAACTGAAGGGTGAGGTCAGCGATGTGACCTTTAACTACAACAATAACCAAGCCGCTGGTGCGGGTGGTTCGGGTGGTGATGCCGCAAGCGGCGGAACCGGCGGCAATGGCGGTAGTGCTGCTCTTGGTACCGGCGGCGTTGGCGGCGTTGGCGGCGTTGGTGGTGCGGGTGCTGGCGGCGGTGCCGGTGCAGCCTCGAGCGGCGCGCTTAATGTCTATACCGGCAATATCGGCATGGACGGCGCGGCCTTCCAGAACTTTGCGGGTATCCAGACTGCGTCAAACAATACCGGCCTAGCCTCGAACAACCAGGCTGCGACCGGTGTGACTGCGAACGCTTCTATCGCTTTCGGGCACTAGAAGTCTGAGCAGCGGCCGGACCGGGGTACCCCCATGCCCCGGTCCGGCTTTCTCATCTCGATACAAGAGGAGGCCATCATGGCCGTTCATCTGTCCATTCTCGCGTTTGCCGTGCTTGCCGGGTCCAGCCCCCTAGCGCCCGAATGCGGCTCAGGCCTTGACCAGCCCATCCCGGTTCAAGCCGCCGCCTCTAGCGAAGTGTCGCCCGCCTTGAGCCCAGAGGCCTTGGCCGACCTGTCGGGCGGTGCCGAGCCGTCGGATCCAAAGCCAATCTCGCTGCAGATCTTGACCGCAAATAATAGCGGCAATTCGATCAATGCCGACTCCGTATCGTCTGGGGCCATCACCCTGTCGGGCCAGGTCCTGTCCCAGGCCACGGGCGTGGGCAATTATGTGTTCAATACCGGGCACAATAATAATCTGCAGGGCAGTGTCACGGTGAACATCATTATGGGCGTGCCCGTCTCCATGACGCCCGCACCCTAAGGGGGCAAGACCGATGCAGCCCATGCGCCCTTCCCGCCGACCCATGCGCTTGGCGGCCATGCTTGGCCTAGTGTCTGTCGCCTTGGGCCCCCTAGCCAGCGCCGCGGACAAGCCAATTATGGCCATGCGCAATGGCGCCGATGTGGCGGTCTATAATCTGCCGATCATGACCTGGCGGGACATTCCGTTTCGCAGTGTGGTGCGCCAGCAATATGATTATAGCTGCGGCTCAGCGGCTCTTGCGACCCTGCTGCAATATCATTATGGCCGTCCGACCCGCGAAAGCGACGCCTTTGCTTGGATGTGGAAGATTGGCGACCATAATGCCATCCAAAGGGTCGGGTTTTCCATGCTCGATATGCGCGCCTATCTGCAGGCCATGGGCTACCGGGCCGACGGTTTTCGCATCAGCCTGGACCAGTTAGAGCGGATGCAGACCCCGGCCATCGTGCTTTTGACCATTGGCCAATATAAACATTTTGTCGTGGTCAAGGGCATTCACCCCGACAAGGTCCTGGTCGGCGACCCCGCCTTGGGTCTCTTGATCATCAAACGGCCCGTGTTTGAAAAGCTCTGGAATGGCATTGTGTTTGTCATTCGCGAGACCCCAGATCTTAAGCGCAAGCCCCGTTTTAATGATGCAGGCGAATGGAGCCCTTGGTCGACGGCGCCGCTTCAGGCCAGCCTGACCGAGGCTGCACCGCCCATCACAGACACGCCCATGAACCTGCCGCCCTATTACCAGATCACGCCAGTGCGCAATGTCGAATTGCCGGCCCCCTAGGAGCGAACGCCATGAAACCTAGAGCCCTGATTGCTCAACTGGTCCTGACCACAGCCCTAGTTCTGTTGCCCATGCAGGGGTACGCCGATGACTGGAGCCAGTTTGAGGCCGCGGACGAGACGACCCTGGCCGATCAGCGTGGCGGCTTTTTGGTCGCCGACGGGATTGCCTTTAATTTCGCCGCCAAGATGCAGACCTTTATTGATGGTCAGCTCGCGCTTGAAACCACCATGACCTGGACCCCTACCGGCAAACAGGTCGAGCAGACGGCCTATGGTGACCTGGTCTTGACCCAGATGAGCAATATCCAGTCCATGCTGTCTGAATCCAACAGCGCCTTGCTGAGCACGGGCACTGGGCTCTATGTCGGGGGCAACGGCCAGACCGTGCTGATACAACAGGCGGTCAATGGCGGGCTGCAAAATGTGCTGCTCAATACCGCCGACGGTCAAACCATTCGTCAAGATCTGGCCTTGAACATAACCCTGCCCGATGCGGCCAATTTCGCGGCCACCACGGGCCAAGGCCAATTGGTCGCCGCCCTAAACCGCGACATCACCCAGGCCGCGATCACAGCGCAATAGAGCCGCGCCATTCATGGTTTTGCCGCCCGGTAAACAAGGCGCCCGGCGGCAATTTTGCTGTTATGCGGTGCACGCGATGAAGTGCTTAACCTGCCTCTCAAGGGGGCAGAGAGACGGGTTAAGCATCAGGACCGGCGCAAAGGGGCGGGGACGGCCGGACCGCCTCGGATCATCACCCTAGAAGGCAATGGGGACCCGAAAGCTAATACTGGTATCCGGCGCATCGGGCGTGGTGCCGAACTGAAAGGCCGAGCTAATCGAGATCCGGTCGGACAACCGATAGGATACGCCCAACGCAATGCCGCCGATTTGAACACTCTTGGACTTCACCTCAGCCGTGCCGATCCTCAAAACCGTCGGCATCAGATAGCTATGGCGATAGGCCACCGAGTATGAAAACCGTTGATTGACTGCAAAGCCATAGCCAAGGCTCAAGGACATTGAACCGCCCGGAATCACCTTATGCAGAAAGACCCCGTCTATGGTTTGATTGATCTTGGTGGTTAGGCCGCCCAAGGCGCTGGCCGTGATAAAGAACACGGCCGGATCGGTGGGATAGATCATGGTCAGGCTAGGCTCAGCCGTCCAATAGCCTGAGCCCGTAGCCAGGTGCTCGGCGACGCCGAAACTATCGCGCGCGATGGTGAACGGACTGGTGCCCGTATCGCTCTTGACCCGCAAGCCGGCGATAAACACCGGATAGTCTGGGCGCAGACGATTGATTTGATAGCGCGCCGCAAGCTCAATATCGCCAAAATCTTGGTCAGCAAGCGAGATTTCACGCCGGACCTGAGCATCGCGCTGTTGCACCACACCAATGCGGTCCGCACGCCAGACATAAGGAACACGCGCCTCGACCTCTAGGCGCCGAAACAGGCCATATCGCGCCGTCAAGGCCACCGATTCCGCCGCCCTTAACGTATTGCTGGCCTCAATTACGCCAAGCTGAACGCCGGGCACAATCTCTACGCCGCGAAACACCAAAATATTAGAACCCGAATAGGTATAATCGGCCGATGGCTCGAGGGTCAGGTGGTGCACAGGCGTCAAGACCGTCGCTTCGGGCGGGATGGCGGCCATTGGTGGCGGTGCGGGCGTCGCAGCCGGGGCCTGGCCCACGGGCTGGTCTGGCATGGGACTAGGCGCCTGAGGCGCTGTGCCCGGTGGGGCGTTCAAATTAGGCTGGGCGGCTGGGGCTGTCTCACCCCGCCCCTGCAGGCCCGCCAAGGTCGGATCGGTCTCGACGCGAAGATGGCTCAGTTCGGACGTGCTGATATCCAACTGGTCTTGTTGGGCCTTGATCTGACGGTGCTGTTGCAACAGCTCCAGATTTTGATCAGCAATCCTCTGATCTTGCGCTGATAACTGGGCTTCAAGCCGCGCTAGGCGGTCTTCGAGGCTTGGAGCGGCCTGGGCCTGAACCTGGGCATGGGCAGCGGGCATGCCGATAACCAGACCCAAAGGCAGGCTGGCACAGGCAAGGGCTGCCAGATTGGCGCGGTTCATCGAACCTCTCCTCGTTTGGTGGATGTCGGATAAGGACCGCTGAGCCTAGGACGGACGAGCGCTTGCGCCATCGAGTCTTGGATTATAAACACCGACTGGCATGGCTGGGATAAAGGCCGGATGCGGCACCCAAGGCTTGCCACCAGCGACATCTTCCAAGGTCTCACGGTTCAGCAGCTTAACCTTTTGCGGACCGCGAAAGGCCAAAAGCTTGCGCCGACCCAGCAATGACAAGGTCCGACTAACCGTTTCAACCGTCAGGGCCAAATAATCTGCAATATCGGCGCGGCCCATGGGTAAATAGATGAAGCCCTCAGCGTCGGCCTGGCCATCCATACGCAACAAGAACCCGGCAACCCGCTCGCTGGCGCTTCGAAGGCCCAAGAGCTCAATCCGGCCCTCAGCCGCGTCCAAGGCCGTAAGCAGAACCTCCCGGGCCGAGCCTTGCGACGCTAGAAGTGTGTCATCACGCCCATCGAGCACGGCCCGATCAAAGCGCATTACAGCGACATCGGTAACGGCCTCGGCACTGGTCCGGCGAGCCGGCGCTTCTAGACCAACCACATCGCCGGCAAAATAGAAGCCCGTTACCTGACGGTGTCCATCGGGCAGATACCGGCAGGTGCGCAATACGCCACTGGCAACAACGAACCAGTCGAGGGCCGCATCATCCTCGGCATAAAGGGTTTCGCCCCGGCGCAGATCCTGACGTGACCCATTGGTTGATTTCTCTGCGTGTAAGGACTGTCGATCACCTTGATTGCGAGAAAATTGCATAAGACGCCCTCCGTTATGGTGAAGTCGCATTTAACCGACCTCATTTCATTTCGATATTTGTAACTATACTTACGCCTCAAGGCAGTTTCGATTGATGCAGATTAACTTGTGATAAAATTGTATTTTCAATGGCACGATAGGACGCACTAAAGGCACGACCGATAAAAAATTAATGTTTCAATTTTGTGTAGATTTACCTTTTTAAAAAATGATAAGTCTCAATTTATGACCCAACAAAGCCCGCGTCCGGAATCAAATTAGTTTTTGTTTTTATTTACGTTTTTCTATCCGGGTCTATTTTTTGAAAGAGGCGCAAGGGCGACGGGTTTGGTTCAAACGATGGGTCTCTTGGACTCTCCATTTGCGCAATGGATGGGTCTGGCATCCCTTTGCCCGGCTCCCGTCAGAATTACAGATCTAACGGACGGTCTGGTCTATGCTAATGCAGCCGGGCACAAGATCACCAATCTAGATCAAGCAAGGAGCAATGGCTTAGGCTGACTTGATGGAATTCAAACCCAGAACAGAACCGAAGTGCTCAGCCGCATGCTCGATCCAGAGGCGCAATCAGACGGGCAAGTCTTGTCTATGCCATCATACAGTGCCCGTCGCTTTGCGAATCACTGGCGGCTTGCCGCGGGCATCAAGGGCCAAGTGGCCCTCGTCAATGCGATCAGCCCAACCCTGATAGCCACATCCGCCTATGCACAGGCCGCGCAGAACCATCTGGCCGCAGGCCTTGGCTCGGATTATGAACAGGCCATCAGCACCCTGAATAAGGCGGTTACGCGCTCAATGCAGCCTTGCACTGCCATGGTATTGTCGCCCGGCACCGCGCGACAGGTCCGACAAATTGACCGTCCATAAGTGCTCTTGCAGATCATGGTCCGGGGTCTTTGAGAGATCCTTGCCCAATTGCCCGACCAGGCGCGTGCGCATGCCCAGGTTCATATAGCGACCAAAGGCCTGCAACATTCGCGGTGGCGCGATCAAGACGATCGCATCATAAGCGCCAACACTCAGCAAGGCATCGACCCGCTCAAGGATCTGGACGGCAAAAGCGCGTAGAGCCCGATATCTTAGGCCAAGTTTTGGCTGGATCTGGTGACGCCGGACACCATGGCTGGCGAAATTGACCGTATGCCCGGTTCGCAAGGCGCGGCGGCCAAAACCGATCCCTGAATCGGGCGCGAGTATCTCGAAGGTGACAAAGGCCCCATCTTCCAAGCGTTGTCGAACAAGCCGCGCCCGGCCCGCATCGGCGATCACATAGCAAATCTTCTTCATCTTGACGCAAACCTCACGGCCAAACCGAGATGCACGCGGGCAATTCGGCCCGGGCATGTTGCGAGCATCATGGTCCACCGGATGCAAAGGCCCCATGATCCAGATCAATCCCTAGACAGGGTCGTTGGGACTATAAGGGCTCTGCCTCCGGAACCCATCTCCGCAAGGGTTTGATTTCAGGATTACGCAGATGCAAAATGATGTCTTGGCCTTTGGGTTTAGCCTACTCGAAGAGACCCCGGCCCTAACGCGCAAGGCCATGACCCTGACACCCGATCGCGATCAGGGCCAAGTCCTGGTCAGCAAGACCCTGTCTCGGGCTTGGGCCGCAAGGGATCGCGGGCCACGGCGCTCGCGCCTTGGGCGCTGGCTCAACCGGATGATGGAATGCGAAGCGAGACGGTCATTCACAGCCGCCGCGCACTAGTCCACGACGCCCAGAGACCCAAAAATCGCGCCGATTGGCCAATTTCCACATAAATATCAATTATTATTGTTATTAGGTTTCTTAACCTCCCCTTTTTCAGGTGAGGTTTGGCGTGAAAATTCTAGTCGCCTATTATTCACGAACCGGCACCACACAGCGCTTGGCTAAGGCGTTGGCCCGCTGGCTTGGCGCCGATTGTGATCCGATCACCGAAGATGGGCGCTATGCCGGAAGGCTAGGCTTTGGCCGCGCCTATCTGGCGGGGCTTGGCCACGGCCAGTGCCCCATTCATGCCCTGCTGGACCCAATACCCTATGACCATATCATTATTGGCGGTCCGGTTTGGGCCGGACATGTGCCAAGCCCCTTGCGCCAATATCTAACCAATCCGGCCATTGCCAGCCGACTGGTCGGGGTGTTTTGCACCGGCTGGACCATTGCCGACGGCACAGGCTTTTTTGCCGAGGTCGAGCGCCTGGTCGGGCATAGCCAGTTTCGCCGTTGCAGCCTGGCCCAGCACCTATGCGATGCTGATCTCTATCAATATCCGATCGCAAAATTCAGTCGGACCCTGTTTCCCGTTTTGGCAAAATCTAGAAAAAACCTCGTTATTGGTAATTTAAATTATGCGCTTGAGTAAAATCAATTCCCTCTGCATAACGACGATATCTAATAATTATGAAAATATCTGGTAGGACTTGCGCTGATCTCCGGTCTTGGAAAGGGTAAATTACAATAAATATCGGCCTAAAGCATCGATAGCAATCCAACCCGTTGCTTCAAAGACAATATCAGCACCTATCATAACCAATTTGTAAAAGGACCGAAGATTTTCTATCGGACACGAGACTAACATTCAATTTTAACTGTCTAGGCCGCGCCATCTACTGCGTGGACCTAGTCTGGAAGCACGGTAAAAATGCCCCCTCGCCCCCCGTCAACCTCGGTATGTCGATTTTGCGCCGCTCGACCGCTCGGTCTTTGTCAATCCATGAAGACAGAGGATGAGTTGCGAGACCTGCAGATGTTGCAATATCGGATCCGGTCATACGGACCTGGCAAGATGGTCTATGGCGCCCATGACCCTCACGCCTTTGTGTACAATATCATTTCTGGCTGGGTGGCCATAAGTCATGATCTGCTGGACGGTCAAAGACAGATTTCCCAATTCCTAACCAAGGGCGCAATTTTTGGACTTCGTCCAGAAGGACTAGTCTCCAACGGAAAAAGCGCCATGGCCCTTGATGAGGTGACCGTCTGCGCCATGCCAGCTGCCAATCTGTCCGTTCTGCTCAATAGCCATCCGCAACTCAATCGCCGTCTGGTATGGATGATGGGCCGCGAGTCGCTCATTACCGAGAACCGCCTAGCCTTTGTCGGCCAGACCAGCGCCTTGACCCGGATTGCAAACCTATTGATGGAATTAACGGTAATGGCGACCCGCAAGCTGGCACACATGGCGGACAGCAAGATTCGACTGCCCCTGACCCAATCTCAAATTGCCGACGCGACTGGCCTGACCGCCATCCATGTCAATCGCATGTTGCGAAAGCTCAGAGAGGATCGGGTTCTGGATTTTCACGACGGCATACTGACCCTGATGAATCCCGACGCCCTAAAAACCTTGGCCCAATTGGGCGATGAAATTGCCGATGCTTGGGTGATTGACTGAGCGCATTCGTTAAGACCGCAATGGAAAACTGGCTGTATTTCGACGCAATCGAGACGAAGATTTGCAATTCAAATAATAATTTTTAAAAATTGTAATTTAAAATAGATAAAAATATTATCGTGTACAAATTTGATCAACACGCTAGGTGCGTGGGTCGAGGCATTCGATCAGCCCCGCGAGCGTGAGGGACGAGAGCATGAGCGATATAGTCAATGATAATAACGTTCGATTGGCGGCTATGGAGCTTATCGTATCGGAACTCTTAGCCCATTGCATGAGCACAGATCCCGTTTCGGCTGCAAAAATCCTAAGTGATACAAACAAGGCTAGGGCCCTTTCGGCGAGTGGCAGCCAGGATCATGCTGTGTTTTCCATGGTGGCCCGCGAGTTTGAACTGGCGATAGAGCGGTCACAGGAAACAAGCCATCAGCCGCGCGTGGGGCAGGCTTGATCGGCCTTTGACGCCCGCGCTTATATTCGGACAGGCCCGTTCTGGGCGTGCTATGGACTGGGCTTAATCACGGACTGCCTGATCTATGCCCTGGACCCAAACCTATACCGACCCAGAACCCCAAAGGATTAATCGCTGGCTTGGCCAAAGCGGCGTGTGTTCGCGCCGCGAGGCCGAAGGACTGATCGCCAAGGGCCTGGTCTCGATTGATGGAGAGATTGTCCAAGATCCCGGCCGCAAGATCATGACCGGCCAGACCCTGATCCTGATGGACGATCTGGAGTCGCAAGCCCCTTACAGCATCGTCATCCATAAGCCGGTCGGCATTGTTTCGGCACAGCCAGAGCCCGACCAGGTCCCGGCGGCGCGCCTGATCACCCCCGACGCCTATTGGGGCCATCTCGAAGACCTCGACGTCCTTGGCCTTCCCGATGATACTGAAAGTCTGCCCGCGCTCGGCCGCCTCGATAAGGATTCACGCGGCCTCTTGATCCTGTCGCAGGACGGCGTCCTGGCAAAAGCGATCATTGGCCCGGACTCGCGCCAGACCAAGGAATATAGGGTCTTGGTCGAAGGCGTGATCACCGACCGCAAAATCACCATGCTGCGCTATGGCCTGATGCTGGACGGCCGCCAATTGCGCCCAGCAAAGGTGCATATTTGCGGCGAGCAGATGCTGAGCTTTACCTTGAGCGAAGGCCGCAACCGCCAAATCCGGCGCATGTGCGAACTGGTCGATCTGGAAGTGGTCGATCTGATGCGTATCCGGATCGGCACCCTGACGATCGGCGATCTGCCAGAAGGCCATTGGCGCCATTTGACCGAGGGCGAACGCGCGGCCCTGATGACCAGTGTGCGCTAGGCCGCCTGTCCGGCACAAAAGCCGCTGGCCCAGGCCCATTGGAAATTATAACCGCCCAGCCAGCCGGTAACATCCACCACCTCGCCGATGAAATACAGCCCAGGCACAGCCTTGGCTTCGAGCGTTCGGGACTCCAGATCGCGCGTATCGACTCCGCCCAAAGTGACCTCGGCCGTGCGATAGCCTTCAGACCCGACCGGCTTGACCCTCCAGCCTTGAACGCCCAAGGCAAGGCTCTTTAACCGCTTGTCCGAAAAATCCCCGATGGGCCCGCTTACGCCTTCGAGATCAACCACAGTCTGGGCGACCCGCTTGGGCAGGTAATTGGACAAGACCGTATGAATAGCCTGTTTGCCGTGCTTGGCCCGGTCCTGGCGCAAGGTTTCATAAAGGTCGATTTGCGGCACCATATCGATCTCGATCTCGTCGCCCTCGCGCCAATAGGACGAGATCTGCAAGATGGACGGCCCGCTTAAACCCCGATGGGTAAACAGCATGGCCTCGGCAAAGCGCCGCTTGCCACAGGCCACCACAGCATCCACCGCCACGCCCGACAGGGTGGAGAGCCGCTGTAAGAGGCCAACCTCAAAGGTCAAGGGCACAAGGGCTGGGCGAATAGGTGTCAAGCGCAGGCCAAAATGCGTCGCCAGATCATAGCCAAACCCTGTAGCCCCCATTTTTGGAATAGACTTGCCGCCCGTTGCCACCACAAGCGAGGAACACGCCACTGCCCCTTGGCCGACCAGTTGCACGACAAAACCGGCATCAGACTTTTCAACCTGTTCCACCTCAGTGCGCAGGCGCAGATTGACGCCGTATTGCTCCATCTCGCTTTGCAACATGGATACAATCTGACGCGCCGAGCCGTCGCAGAACAACTGGCCCAGAGCCTTTTCGTGATAGGCAATGCCATACCGCTCGACCAGGGCGATAAAATCCTTGGGCGTGTAGCGGCGCAGGGCTGAGATGCAAAAGCGCGGATTTTCGGACAAGAACTGGTCTGGCGCCGTGTTCACATTGGTGAAATTACAACGCCCGCCGCCCGAAATGCGGATCTTTTCGCCCGGCGCCTCGGCATGATCGATAATCAGAACCGACCGGCCCCGCTTGCCCGCCTCAATGGCGCACAGCATGCCCGCGGCCCCAGCCCCGATCACCACCACATCAAACTGGTCCAAACATCCACTCCTTGATTAAGGCGCGGCCTATAACACATATTCGCGGGGCTAGACCCCCTTACCCCGCTTCGCGGGGACTTCCCCCAAGGGGGGAAGATTTATCTTTTTAATCCTCCCCAATCGGGGGAGGGGGACCGCGGAGCGGTGGAGGGGGCCAGCACTGGCCTCAGCCCCCTTCCCCGGCTTCGCCGGGACTTCCCCCAAGGGGGGAAGATTTCACTGTTCTAAATCCTCCCCTGCGCTAACCCCTAAAGCGCCTTACCCATCCGGATCAGCGGCACCTCATAGCCAGACGAGGTCTTGGCGAAAAACGGTTCAATATCGTGATAGCCGCAAGCCCGATAAAGTGGCTCGCCGCCAAGCGTCGCGGCCAGTTCACAGCGCGAAAACCCTTCAGCCCGCGCCGCCGCCTCGCAGGTTTGCAGCACCAGGCGGCCAATACCGCGCCGGACATGGGCGGGGTGCGTATACATGGCGCGAACCCTGGCGGCATCCTTGGCTGGATCAAGCAAGGCCGCATCGCGTCCGGCCGAATGATCGCCGCCAAACAAGGTTGCGCGCCGCGACCAGCCGCCACAGCCGCCAATGGCCCCGGTCTCGTCCTCCACCACAAAATAGGTGCCGTCCGCGATCAACTGGGTATCGAGCCCCATAACCTCAAACGAGGCAGCGACCCCCGCTGGCGGCAGGAAGGGCGTCAGCAAGGTGGCAATGGCATCATTCATCAAGGGCGAAAGCACAGCCATATCTTCAGGCACGGCCAGACGGATCTTTAGGGGCAAGGCGGTTACTTTCAGTAAGGATTTATGGTGGCTGTCTTAGCCTTCCCGCCCCCGCCAAGCTAGGCATCTTCTATGGGAATGCCTGCGGCCAGGCTGGCCTTCATGGCCGCGCCGGCCGACGGCACCTTGAGCAGCTCTATAAAGCTGCGGCGCTCATCGGCTGTGCCCACGTCAAATCTGCGGGACAGGGCAGAGCGCGTGAGGCGCTTGGCCTGGGCCAGGCCCTCAGCCGGCTTGGCCGTCAGTTCTGCCGCCAATTCCAAGGCGCGGGCCAGGGGATCGGCCACCACCTCATGCACCAGCCCAAGGGCTGCGGCTTGAGGACCGGTACAGACCCGGCCAAGCAGGATCATTTCCAAGGCCTTGGCCTCGCCAATAATGCGCGGTAGGCGCTGAGTACCGCCGCCGCCCGGAAAAATACCAATCCGGGTCTCCGGCAGGCCAATCGCCTTGACGTCTGTTCCGGCAATGCGCAGATCACAGGCCAAGGCCAGCTCAAACCCGCCGCCCATGCACAGCCCATTAATCGCTGCGATCATGGGCTTGGGAGCCGAGGCGGTAATATCAACCAAGGCATAATAGCCGCCATCACCCTTGGCCGGCGGCTCAGGCGGCGCGATCACACCACTGACCACATCGGCCATGACGCATAATTCGCCCACATCATAATGACGGATAAAAACATCCGCTAACCCGCCGGTATAAACAATGCACCGCACTTCCGGATCAGCCACGGCCGCGCGCAGGGCCACCAAGAGCTGGGAGGTACCCGCCGCCGTCAGTGTGCCAAGGCCAGGATTTGCATAGGTGATGATCTCGGTCGCGCCGTGACGCCGGGTGCTGACAAGGCTCATGCGTATTTCCTACCCAATGTGTTTGCACAGCTGTCTATGCAGCGATTAGACCCAATGGGGCCAGACAATCGCGCGTCTGGCAAGGGCGGGCCTTCTCTCCAGCCCACATTGTAAACAATTGTAAACCATAAGCGGCGAAGATTTAATCCGGTCGGCCCTTCCTGACCGGCGTGACAAATCGGCGCTTATGGTCAAGGCTTTGCAAAAACTTTCTAAAAGGCCTTCGGTAGAAGACCTCGTGCGCCAAGCCATTAAGCTTTTGCGCGGCGGCAAGGCCGATCAGGCCAGGGCCTTGGCGCAAGATGCCATAATTCGCGAGCCGCGACTTGGCGAAGCCTGGCACATACTGGGCTTGGCCAGTGAACAGTTAAAAGACTATGGCAGCGCAATTGAGGCCTATCAGACCGCGATCGATCTGAACCCGCAAGGCCCAGACCCCCTTGCCGATCTTGCCCGGCTCATGATCAAGATCGAGAAATACGCGATTGCCGAGGGCCTGCTCAAGATTCACCTGTCCTTGGTGCCAAACAGTGCCGCCACAGCCAATGACCTGGCCTGGGCCCAGGCCAATCAGCGCGATACCGCCAAGGCCATAGTCACCCTGATCAATGCGCTGGAACAGCACCCCAAACAGCCCATGCTGTGGAACACTCTGGGCCTGGTCTTGATGTCTGAGGGCCGGATGGACGAGGCCCTGCCCATATTGCAAGAGGCGCTCAATCTTGACCCCCATTTTGGCCAAACGCGATTGGCCCTAGCCGAGGCCTTGATGGTGACGGCGCGCGGCGATCTTGACGTCAAGGTCCGTGCGCTCGCCGAGGGGCAGGCGGCCATCGATACCGCGCTGCCAGAACACCGCGCCACCGCCAAGGTCGCCCAGGCCAAGCGGCTGTTCAGTCTGGGCCGTCTGGCCGAGGCCTGGGATCTTTATGAGGCCCGTCATGATCCCACCTATGAGGACGCCACTGTGTTCGACCTCGCCTGGCCGAAGTGGCAGGCGGGCCAATCGGTTGAGGGCAAGCATGTCCTACTGATCGGCGAACAGGGCCTTGGCGACGAAATCTTGTTTGCCGAGGCCATACCCGACCTGATTGCGGCGCTTGGCCCCGACGGCCGCCTGACCCTGGCCATGGACCCTAGGCTGATGCGCCTAGCGGCGCGGTCCTTCCCAAGCGCGCAGATTATCGCCCATACAACCGCGCGCAAGGATGGCCTTGGCTTGCGCGGCCTTGCCAGCATGCCGACCAAGGCCCCAAAGGTTTGGAGCCCCATGGCCAGCCTCTTGGCCCCGTTTCGCCCAAGCCTGGCCAGCTTCGCCCGTAAGGGCCCGTTTTTGCATGCTGATCCGGCCAAGATCGCCGCCTGGCAAGCCTGGCTTAACAGCCTTGGCCCCGGCCCCAAGGTCGGCCTTGTCTGGAAGAGCCTGATCATGGACCTGCAAAGACAGCGGCATTTCCCGCGCCTTGATGAATGGGCGTCGGTCCTGTCTGTGCCCGGTGTCCAGTTCATCGCCCTGCAATATGGCGATGTGCGCGATGATCTTGACCGGTTCGAGGCTATTTGCGGCAAACGGCTGGTTTGGCCGCCCAAGATCGATCTGAAAGATGATCTGGATGACCTAGCGGCCCTGACCTGCGCGCTGGATACGACGCTTGGCCCGGCCAATGCCACGACCAATCTAGCTGCGGCTTGCGGCGCACAGGTCGGGTTTCTAGTCTCGCCCGATACCTGGCCCATGTTTGGCACTGATCATTATCCCGCCTATCCCCAGGCCCACGCCTTTGCGCCAGAGCGCTTTACCGACCGCGCGCCCATGATGCAGGCGGTCGCAGACCATGTTCGCGCTTTAATCAAGGTCTAGGGCTCACTGCCCTTTTGCACCCCGCGCGTCTATATAGGCCCTTAGCCGACCTAGGAGCCGCTATTGACCCGCCTTGCCCTGATCCTGGCTGCCAGCCTGTCCCTGTCCGCTACGCTCGGCCGCGCTCAGGACATATCGGACCATGATATGGCCACAATGGATGACATGGATATGAGCGCCATGTCTGCGGGCGCACTTGGCCCCTATAGCCAGACCCGCGAGGCCTCGGGCACGGCCTGGCAGCCGGACGCCTCCCGCCACGGCGGCATCCATATTATGCGCGGCGACTGGATGATCATGGCCCACGGCCTGCTCAATGGCACCTTTACAAGCCAATCGGGCCCTAGAGGCGATGACAAGACCTTTATATCGGGCATGGTCATGGGCATGGCCAAGAAGAGCTTTGCCAATAGTGATACAGTCCAGCTGCGTGCCATGCTCAGCCCAGATCCGGTCATGGGCAGGTCCGGCTATCCCCTGCTCCTGGCCAGTGGCGAGACCGCTGATGGCAAGACCCTTCTGATCGATCGCCAGCACCCGCACGACCTGTTTATGGAATTGTCGGCCAGTTATAGCCACCCCTTTACCCCGCTCGACAGTGCCTATGTCTATGCCGGCCTGCCGGGCGAGCCCGCCTTTGGCCCGCCGACCTTTATGCACCGGCTATCGGCCATGGACAGCCCCGAAGCCCCGATCAGCCATCACTGGCTGGACTCCACCCACATCACGTTTGGCGTCGTCACTGCAGGCTATGTGCACGATAATTGGAAGCTGGAGGTCTCACGCTATCGTGGCCGCGAGCCAGACCAAAGGCGCTATAATATCGAGACCGGGGCCTTGGACTCCACCGCTGCGCGCCTGTCCTGGAACCCGGGCCCGTACTGGTCGCTGCAAGCCTCCTATGCCGATCAGCACAGCCCAGAAGCGCTGGCGCCCGAGGTCAGCCCGGTCAAGCTATCGGCCAGCGCCATATACACCGCCCCCTTGGGTCAGACCGGCGGCTGGTGGTCGCTGACTGCTGGCCTTGGCCGCAAGAGCGCCCATGGCCAGGCCCTAGATGCCTATCTGCTCGAGGCCGCCGCCAAGCCAAACCCCGCCTGGACCCTTTTTGCCAAGGCCGAACAGGCTAAGAATGCCGAGCTCTTGGCGGTCGATGACCATCACGGCGGCGCTTACCGGGTCGCCAAGCTATCGGTCGGGGCGATCCATGACTGGCCATTGTCCGAGCATATCAAGGTCGGTCTTGGCGGCCTCTATAGCCAGTCCTTCGTGCCGGGCGCGCTTAAGAGCGAATACGGCCAGCGGCCAAATGGGACGACGGTTTGGGTGCGGCTGAAGGTCGAATAAGCCCCCTCACCGCCCTCCTTGGGCATCATCGATCTTGATAAAGGTCCCCGTTACAAAATCCGAAGCGGGCGAGACCAGATAGATCAGGGTGCTGTCCATCTGGGCTGGGTCGCCAATGCGGGCGCGGGGGAAGCCCTTGGTAATGTCGCCGACCCGGGCCAGCATGCCGTCCATCATTTCGGACGAAAACGCGCCGGGGGCTATGGCATTCACATTGATATTGAACGGTGCCCACTCAACGGCTAGGGCCTCGGTCATGCGGATGACCCCGGCCTTGGTCACAGAATAGAGGGCCGCCCCGCCGCCGCTATACTGGAAGGCGGCGATGGAGGCGATATTGACCATGCGGCCGGGCTTTTTGGCGGCGATCAGGCGGCGCGCCACCTCGCAAGACAAGACAAACGGCCCGCGCAGATTGACATCCATCACCCGGTCAATCAGCTCGAGCGACATCTTGTGCGCGCGCTGGGCATCGGGAATACCGGCATTATTGACGAGGATATCGACCAGACCAAAACGGTCCTCGACCTGACCGACCATGGCGATCAAGGCCTCAGCATCGGCCACATCAACGGCAAAGGCCGCCGCCTCGCCGCCATCAGCCTTGATCTCAGCAGCCAAGGCTTCTAGCCGCTCAAGCCTGCGCCCGACCAATGCGACCTTGGCGCCGCAATGGGCCAAGACCTTGGCAAACCGCCAACCTAGGCCCGATGAGGCTCCGGTCACTAGGGCAACGCGCCCGCTCAGATCATGCGACAGGTTTGGCAAGGGATAGGTCATGACAGGCTCAGTCCAGCTTTGAAGGTTACAACAAGGTCTAGCGAGAGGATCGTCTAGGCTTATACTCACGGCAACAGGATTCGTATCAAATGCCGCTAATTAGACCTTGGGCCGCCCGCCCCGCCCGTTTCAGCGGTCCAGTTTCAGAGATTTTACGCTGGATCAGCGGGGCCTATCTGCGCCTTAGCGGCTGGCAGATGCAGGGCGATTGGCCAGACCTGGACAAGGCCGTATTGGTGGCTGCGCCCCACACCTCGAACTGGGACGGGCTTATGATGCTGGCAGCTGCAGCCTATTACCGGGTCAAGCTGCGCTGGATGGGCAAGAAGAGCCTAACTGAGGGCCCATTTGGCGGGCTGATCAAGGCGCTTGGCTGTGTGCCCATCGACCGCTCGGCCAGCCATGACCTGGTCAAGGCCATGGGCCAGGCCTTTGCCGCCACATCGCACATGATCCTAGCCATCCCACCCGAAGGCACCCGCAGCCTGACCCGCCAATGGAAGACCGGCTTCTACCACATTGCCGTCCAGGCAAGGGTACCCATCATTGTCACCGTGCTGGACTATGGCACCAAGGCCATCCGCATCGCCGCCATCATTCATCCCATCGGTGATTATGACGACGATCTTGCCCTAATTATGGGCCATTATGACGGGGCTAAAGGCAAGAATGCGGCGCAATTTGCCGCGGCGGCCTGAGGGCGACTCATCTAGACCTGTTGCGCTTGGATTTACAATTTGCGGTTACTCCCCCATTGTTTGCCTGACATAAGGCTGGCAAGGTTGGGTTTCGGTTATGAGCACAAGCGCGATTGGGATTCGGACACAGAGTCTGAACCTTCTCACTAATCCCAACTTGATTGTGGGTGTCTTGGGATGGATCGCCCTGAACCTTGCGGCACTCTATCTGGCCGGCGGCTATCTGCCATTTGATCGCCCTGCCTTGGTCGGCATGCCTTTTGCCGTTCAGATGGCCGTTCCAACCCTTGGCATGATCCAGATTTTTGCCATGATGGGGCTGGTCTGCTGGCTGACCCGCAAGCGCGAGCCCATTGATATGGCGGCGAGAGCCCCGGATCGTCGCCGCGCCGCGATCGAGACCGGGGGGCTGCTGACCTATGCCATTCTGGGCCAGGTCGGTGGCTGGATCCTTGGGCCAGCCATGGGCTATAGCCCTTTTAGCTTCCATCTCGCTGGCACCTTGGTCGGCTGTTCGCGCCTTGTTTCGCCGGGCGAAACTATTGTTTGGTGCGTCTATAATTTTGTCGTGTTTGCGGTCATTCCTCTGCTGTGGTTTCGCCGCCAATACACGCCCATACAGCTCAATTTGAAATCAATGAATATTGGGGCTGATGTCTGGATCATTCTCATTATTGGGGTGGTTGAGTCCGCGACGGAGGTCGCCACCCTGCCCGGCATATTTAAACTTGCGCCGCACACCCTGCTCCTGGCCGCACCCTTGACCTTTGCGCTGTATTTTTTCGGCACAGTCCTGCCCACCATGATCTTGATCTATGCCATATTGCTGCCGCGCTATTTGAAACTCACCGGCTCAATTATGGCGACGGTCATACTCGGCGGCCTGACCTATGCGCTCATGCATCTGGTGGAAGGCTGGTCGAGTTTTGCCAATCCACGCGATACAGCCCTGTCCCTGATCTTTGTATTCCTGACCTATACAAGCCCTGGCATGTTTAAGAGCTATTTCACCCTGCGCACCGGCAATGCCTGGGCCCATGCCTTGGGCTATCACGCCTTTGCACCGCACCTGTTTATCGACACGCCCCTGATCGCCAAGGTGTTTGCCATTCGTTGAAACTGTTGCTGCCCATTCTAAACAAGGAGCAATGCCTATGACTGACGCTGCCAAGCCTAAGCCAGATCTCGTAGTCTGGCTGATTGCGGGACTAGGCCTGATCTGGAAC
Organism: Caulobacteraceae bacterium; assembly: GCA_947452365.1. GTDB lineage: Bacteria > Pseudomonadota > Alphaproteobacteria > Caulobacterales > Caulobacteraceae > CAISGS01. The sequence continues at coordinate 41,898 of CANGCO010000007.1, read as the reverse complement.
CTGATTGGAATCTTCCAATTTATCGTTCGGGAATTTGGCGATAAGGCCCAAAATATTGCCGCAGGCATGACCCCCGACCAGGCTGAGTTTTATCTGCACCTGCCGATCTGGATGAAGTTTGCATTTGGGATTGGCGTTATCGGAGGCTCAATCGGCTGTTTGCTGCTGGTGCTCGGCCGCAAATTCGCACTACCCGTCCTCTGGGCCGCCTTGGTCGCCTATATTAGCCTCTATCTGGCCGATATTGCCTATGGCGTGTTTGAGGTCTTAGGTTCCAAGCAGGTGACGATCATGACCATGGTCCTAGGTATCGCTATTGGCCTGCAAGCCTATGCGGTCTGGTTGGGTCGTAGGGGTCGGCTGAGCTAGGTAAGGATTACAATAGGATATACTGCCTAGATTCATCTGCAAATAGCCGCATTTGGTTTCTTGCCATTGGAAACCTAATCGCGCAGCGCCTCAGCAATCCTTGCCTTCAGTCCTGGTACCAGATCACGCTCGAACCAGGGGTTTTTCCGCATCCAGCCTGTGCTTCGCCACGACGGATGCGGCAAGGCGATGACATCAGGGCCATGCTCATCAAGGTTTTGCACCGTCTGTGTCAAGGTCTGCTTGCGCGCTATAGCGAGATAATGCTTTTGCGCATAGCTACCGACCAGAAGGGTCAAGCGGCAGTGGCTCAAGCTGGCCAAGACCTTATCATGCCAAAGCGGGGCACATTCAGGCCGCGGCGGCAGGTCACCGCTCGTACCCGTGCCAGGAAAACAAAAGCCCATGGGCACAAGCGCCACAGCGTGTGGGTCATAAAACTGGTCTCGATCAAGACCCGTCCAGGCTCTGAGCCGAGCGCCGCTGGCATCGTCCCAGGGTATGCCACTGGCATGAACGCGCGCGCCAGGGGCCTGGCCGATAATCAATAGGCGCGAGGCTTGCGAAAACTGCACCACGGGTCTGACGCCATGCGCCAGGCTCGCGGCGCAGACCTGGCAATTGCGAATATTGCTGATCAGCGCTTCAATCGCGCTCATGGCCTTAGTCTCCGGTCTAGTGGGGTTAAATACCACGAACCAGCCCCTATGTATGGTCTGGCGCCGTCGAACCGGCCTCCTCATTTGGCAAAACCAAATTATGAGACGGTTGCGATACGCGGTTAAAGCCAATGGGCGGGGCTCAAGGCTTGGCTCCGCCCGACGGCCTAATCGCCAGCGGCAGATCGTCAAACAGGCCGGGTGGCCCACCGACCTGAGCCCCTTCAATGGCCAGAATTTTCAGCTTGGTCGCCACGCCGCCGCCGGCCGAGAATCCGGTCAGCTTGGCATTGGCGCCCATGACGCGGTGGCAAGGCACAATGATCGGCAATGGATTGCGGCCAAGCGCCTGACCAACCCTTTGCGCCAGGCGCTTATCGCCCAGCTTCACAGCAATATCGCCATAGGTCAGGGTCTCACCAACCGCGATGGCGCGGGTGACGGCATAGACCTGGACTGAGAAGGCATCGACCGGGCTAAAATCACAGACAATATCATTCAGATCGATCTTTTCGCCGTCAAGCAATGCCGTAATGGCCGCTATGGCCTGCTGAATACACAGCGGCGGCGCGCCCTCTACCGCCCCGGCCCGCCGGGCCAGCCTGGCAGCCGTCGCCGCCTTACCCTCCTCCGGCAACTGCGTCGCCACCACCACGTCTCCGCGCCAAGCTATTGCGCAAGGCCCAAGCGCGGTTGGGAAGAGCGCATATTGGGGCGTGGGCTGTGTGTTTTGGGGGCTCATGGGCATGGTCCGGTTAAGCAGACGGTCAAGCCTAGCCGAGTGTGATCGCGTTGCCAGGGGAAATCAACTGTACCGATGGATAGTATCCTGCAAAGCGGCGCGGATCGCGGGTCAGAAGGCCGAGCCCAGACACGGCCGCATGGGCATCGATATAGAGGTCCGGGCGCAGCAAGGTGCGAACGCCGCCGCGCCTACGTCATTCAACAACGGCCTTGCCAGCGTCGAATGTGGCCTCGTAGGGCAAGGCGGGCCTGCGCAAACCTTCAACGCGCTTCTGGCCGCGAGTTTGACGACCGCCAGGGCCGGTTACCTTGACCAACCGGACCATGCCCGCCTCGATATCGAACGCGACATCAGTCCCCGGCATAAGCCCTGCCCGTTCCCGCACGTCCTAAGGGGGGTGACCCGTCCCTTAGTGGCGATCCTCATTGCGGTTAACTTTCTTACGGAGTTGGGTAAGAATAGCGCTTTTGCCGCTATAGTTTAATGGCGAGATGCCGGGCCCCAGAACTCGAGGCCAGCCCCTAATCCCACTCAATATTTACTCATCTAAAAACTATCATAAATCATATAGTGAAGCACAAAGATATTTGAGTTTATATTTTACGTAATTTGACTGAGCTGGGCCATTTGCAAATAAAGCAAAATTCTATTTGTTTCCAATCCTGAGTTTTAACGCTGATACACAGATAACAAAAATATATTGAATAAAAATTTAAAATATTAGAAAACAAATTTAATTTACAAATTAAGTATTTGCTGTGTATAAAATTTTTGCTCATATTTAGAAATAGAATTAAAGGCGTCAATTTGGATTTTTTGTATTAACGAATTATCTTTAATAAGCTTAAAGCAACTATCAACTAAATCTTCATATTTTGATGCATATATGCCATCTTTAAATACATTGTCAATTGATGTTGAATCATTAACTTCTCCAACAACTGCTATAGAGTTACTTAATAAATAAAAAACTCTTACGACTTCAAAAATCTGCGAATTATAATGATGAAGGTTAAGAACTATTTTTGATCTACCGATCCATTCATCACGCTCCTTCCCATATACACCAAATAAAGTCTTGACTTTCAGACCCCTATTTATAAGATCTCTAATTATTTCAGACCTTCTTTCATTTATTGAACTATAAAACAGAATATCCACGTCTTTATTCACTGACATATTAATTCTACGAAGCTCTTTCTGATATCCTATCTTTAATAATTTTACCCTATCAACACCTAACTGTTTTAATTTTTCAATGTTCCTTTCGCTATAATCCCAAACTTCAAAATTTTTAACCCACTCAAAAATATTACTATTCCAGCTAGTTGTGTCGCTATATATTTGCTCAGTATTTAATATGATTGTGGATTTTGGAACTTTCTTTATGTAACTCGGATCGAGCAGATGGCATCCTATGAGGATATTCTTATTATTAAATTCTAAGTTGTTAAATCCAATTGAAACTTGGTAACCAAGCTCTTTCAGTGAAAAATAAATCAACTCCCCTAACTCTTTAAAAGCATAAGAATGAATATAATTATCAGGCTTAACCACGCATATGTTTATTTTTTCCATATTATTTCCTATGTCGCCTAAAAATTGATCTTTCAAAGTTATTGCGTTAATAAATTTCAAGAATTCAGTCAATGGGGCTAATTTTAATGGCTTAACAGCTCTTTAAACTGCCACTTAAACAATCTTGTCTATTTAGCTGTTTAAAAAGTCCTGTCATTCCCACTCAATAGTACCCGGTGGCTTGCTGGTCACGTCATAGACCACGCGGTTGACGCCCCTCACCTCATTGATGATCCGGGTGGCACAGCGGCCTAGGACTTCCCAGGGGAATTCGAAAAAGTCCGCCGTCATGCCGTCGGTGGAGGTGACGGCGCGCAAGGCTAGGACATCTTCATAGGTGCGGGCATCGCCCATGACCCCGACCGTCTTGACCGGCAAGAGCACGGCAAAGGCTTGCCAGATCTTGTCATAAAGACCCGCCTTGCGGATTTCCTCCAGATAGATGGCATCGGCCTGTTGCAGGGTGGCGACCTTTTGGCGGGTGATCTCGCCGGGGATGCGGATGGCTAGGCCAGGCCCCGGGAAGGGGTGGCGATCCACAAAGGCGGGAGCGAGACCCAGCTCAACGCCCAAGACCCGCACCTCGTCCTTAAAGAGTTCGCGCAAGGGCTCGACCAGTTTGAGCTTCATAAAGTCGGGCAGGCCGCCGACATTATGATGGCTCTTGATCACGGCTGACGGGCCGCCGCGCGCCGAGACGCTTTCGATCACATCGGGATAGAGGGTGCCTTGGGCCAGGAAGGCTGCGCCGTCAATCTTGGCGGCCTCGGCGTCAAAGATCTCGATAAACAGCCGGCCAATCGTCTTGCGCTTGGTCTCGGGGTCGGACACGCCCGCCAAGGCATCGAGGAAGGTGTCCTTGGCATCAACATGGATCAGCGGAATCTTATAGTGCTCGTTAAACAGGGTCACGACCTGCTCGGCTTCGTTGTGGCGAAGAAGGCCCGTATCGACAAAGACGCAGGTCAATTGCTCGCCGATCGCCTCATGGATCAGGACGGCGGCGACCGAGGAATCCACCCCGCCCGACAGACCGCAAATCACCTTGCCCTCGCCGACCTGGGCGCGGATCTTATCGACCATTTCGCGGCGGAACGAGGCCATGGTCCAGTCACCGCTCAGGCCCGCTATGCCATGGGTGAAATTGCGCAGGATCTGCGCACCCTTGGGCGTATGGGCGACCTCGGCATGAAATTGCACGCCATAAAAGCGGCGTGCCTCATCGGCAATGGCGGCAAAGGGCGAGCCTTCAGACGTGGCGATAACCTCAAAGCCGGGCGGAATGGCAGTGACCCGGTCGCCATGGCTCATCCAGACGGTTTCGCGTGCCGACAGGCCAGCAAACAGCGGGCTAGGCTTGATAATATCGATCTCGGCGCGGCCAAACTCGCCCGAATGGCCGCCCTCGACCGCCCCGCCAAGCTGGGCGCACAAGGCTTGTTCACCATAACAAATGCCTAGGACCGGGACACTCAGTTCAAACAGCCGATGCGGCGCAGTTGGGCTTTCATAATCGGTGACGCTGGACGGGCCACCCGACAGGATAATGGCCTTGGGCGCATAGGCGTCCAGAATGGCCTCGACCTTGTCATAGGGATGAATTTCGCAATAGACGCCGCTTTCGCGCACCCGGCGGGCGATCAGCTGGGTGACCTGGCTGCCAAAATCGACAATCAGGACGCGTTGGTGATGCGGCGCCGAAGCGGTGGTCGTGGTCGTCATGGGCGCCTTTCAAATAGGGCTATAAAGAAACCGTCCGTCCCGGTACGCCGGGGCGATAATTGGAGTTGATGGCCCTTGGCAAGCGCCGTCAGGCGCTCGCGCCCCGCCGGGGTCACGGCAGCGGTGGCCAAGGCATTGGCGATGGGCAGGGGCGTAAAGCCCTGATTGCGCGCCTCAAACCGCTCACAAACGGCTGCGTTTTCTGAGGCCAGGACCGAGCAGGTGACATAGGCTAATATACCGCCCGGCTTTACCAAATTGGCCGCCTGGGTCAGAATTTTCAATTGAAGGGCAGCAAGGCGGTTGATCTCGTCTGGCGTGATGCGCCACGCGCCTTCGGGGTGCCTGCGCCAGGTGCCAGAGCCACTGCACGGCGCATCGACCAGGACCCGGTCGGCGGCGCGGTTTAGGTCATCAAGACTTTCGCCGCGACTGCCAATCTTGCGAAGTTCTGCCTGGACGCCTGCCCGCTTGAGCCGAGGCTCGATGGCGGCAAGGCGGCGATCATCAATATCACAGGCGATTAAGCGCCCGCCCTTGAGATTTGCGGCCAGGGCCAGGGTCTTGCCACCGCCGCCCGCGCAATAATCAACCACCAGATCGCCGGGCCGCACAGCGCAAAGGGCGGCGACCAGTTGGCTACCCTCATCCTGGACCTCAAAACCGCCTTCTTTAAAGATATCGAGCGCCTGAACATCGACCCCGCCCGCAAGCCTCAGGCCCGCAGCGGCAAAGGGTGTGGGCATAGCCGCCAGATTAAGATCGGCCAGACGCGCCTGAACCGCGACTGGATAGCTGGCGACCAGATTAATGCGAATATCCAGCGGCGCGCGGTCCTGCATTAGGCTGCGCGCCTCGGCGGGCCAATCCTTGCCAAACGATCTGGCCAACTGGCCTTCGATATAGGAGCCCAGTTGCACAGCCCCCGGGGTCAAGGCCTTTAGGGTCTCAACCTCTTGGTCGCTTAAGGGCGCGGGCGCATGGCCCTGGCCGCTGAACAGGGCACTTGCGCCGTCCAGATCAAGCTGGTCATCCAGCATGAGCGAGGCCGCGACCAGACCCCGGCCATCTGCGGCCACCTGGCCGTGACGCAGGCAGGCATAGACCCGCTGCGCAATGGCGCGCCGATCCCCAGACCCGGCAAATCGGTGCGCCGCGCCCCAGTTTTTCAGCGCCTTTTCCGCAGGCTCACGCGATGCCAGCAGCGCATCTAGAATTTCAATACCTGCCTGAAGTCTCGCCGCTGGGGTCACACACTACTCGGATAATTTGGCGCTTCGCGCGTGATCAATACGTCATGCACGTGACTTTCGCGCAGACCCGCATTGGTGATGCGGATAAAGCGGGCCCGCTCTTGGAAGATCGGAATGGTCGCCGCCCCGACATAGCCCATAGAGGCACGAAGCCCTCCGACCAGCTGGTGCAATATGGTACCAATCTGGCCCTTATAGGGCACCTGACCCTCAATGCCCTCGGGCACCAGTTTCAGGCTGTCCGAGACTTCTTTTTGGAAATAGCGGTCGGCCGAGCCGCGGGCCATGGCCCCGACCGAGCCCATACCGCGATAGGCCTTATAGGACCGTCCCTGATACAAAAAGACCTCGCCGGGCGCCTCGTCGGTGCCGGCAAACATCGAACCCATCATGACGGTCGAGGCCCCGGCGGCAATCGCCTTGGCCAGATCGCCAGAATACTTGATGCCGCCATCGGCTATGACCGGCACGCCGCTGTCACGCGCCGCGCGCACGGCATCGGTAATCGCGGTCAGTTGCGGCACGCCGACTCCCGCAATCATACGGGTGGTACAGATAGAGCCCGGTCCGATCCCGACCTTAACCGCATCGGCCCCGGCATCGATCAGGGCGCGGGTGGCGTCATAGGTGGCAATGTTTCCCGCAACAATCTGAACCGCATTGTTTTCGCGCTTGATCCGCTCGACGGCCTGAGCGACCTGGATTGAGTGGCCGTGAGCGGTATCGATCACCACCACATCAACGCCCGCCTCAATCAAGGCCATGGTCCGCTCAAACCCGACATCGCCGACGGTTGAGGCAGCACCAACCAATAGACGGCCTCGGCCATCCTTGGCCGCACTGGGATGCGCCTGGGCCTTTTCCATATCCTTGACCGTAACCAGGCCAACCGCGCGATAGGCGTCATCGACGACGATCAGGCGCTCAATCCGGTGGCGCTGCAAAAGATCGCGCGCTTCTTGCGGCTCAACCCCTTCACGCACCGTGATCAGATTGGTCGAGGTCATCAGCTCAGAAGCGGGCGTCTGCGGATTAGACGCAAAGCGCATATCGCGATTGGTTAGGATTCCAACCAGCTTGCCCGTCGCCCGATCGACCACGGGAAAGCCTGAAATCTTGCGCTGCTCAGTAATGGCCCGCACCACGCTAATCGGGGTGTCGGGATTTATGGTCATGGGATTAATGACCATGCCGCTTTCATAGCGTTTGACCTCGCGCACCTGATCGGCCTGTTCGGCCACGGTCAGGTTGCGATGCAATATGCCAAGCCCGCCAGCCTGGGCCATGGCAATCGCCAGCCGACTTTCCGTCACCGTATCCATGGCTGCGGACACAATCGGAATGTTCAGACCAATGGTCTTGGTAAAGCGTGTGGCGGTGTTCACCTGACCGGGCATCACATCGGATGGACCGGGTTCAAGCAAAACGTCGTCGAAGGTAAGCCCTTCGCGAATCTCCATGAGAACTCTCCGTTTTGCGGGCTGCGTATAGCGAAAGATCGCGCCGAGTGATAGGCCTAATGGCCCCTGAAACCGGTCGCGACCAGATAAACTTCTGAACTTTCAGCCCGGCTGGCCTTGGGCTTGACGTGTTTGACCTCATCGAAATGAGCCTTGAGCGCACGCAGGACCTGCTCCATCTCGCCGCCCTGAAAGGCCTTGGTGACAAAGGCGCCGCCGGGCTTGAGGGTCTCAACCGCAAAATCCACCGCTGCCTCAATCAAGCCAACAATGCGCAAATGGTCGGTCTGGCGGTGGCCCGTCGTATTGGGGGCCATGTCGGACAAGATCACATCGGGCGGGCCACCCAGGAGTTCAATCAAGCGCTCGCCGCAGGCAGGATCGGTAAAATCCATCTGGATCAGGTGGGCGGGTGGCAAGGCCTCGACAGCCAAGAGGTCAACCCCGACCACGGAACTTGCGCCCCTGGCCATGGCGATCTGAACCCAGCCGCCGGGCGCACAGCCCAGATCGACCACGCGCTGGCCATGGCGCAGAAAATGGAAACGGTCATCCAGCTCGATCAGCTTAAAGGCCGCGCGCGAGCGATAGCCCTTGAGCTTGGCTTCGGTCACAAACGGGTCATTCAATTGCCGAGCCAGCCAGGCCTGGGACGACGGCGTGCGCTTATTAGCGGTCTTAAGGCGCACAGCCTTGACCCGGCCGCCAGACTCCTGGCCACGGGTCGGTGGGCGCACCATACGCTTGCGCTCTTGCGGCGGCTCTTCGGGGGGATCCTTACTCATGCGCCCTCTTAGGCCAATTGCGGCGATTAAGAAACGCCTATGCGCTCGCGACCTGGGCTGAGCGGCTGCCCCTGCGCCGTCTGCGAGTGCGGCGACGCGGCTTTTTATCGGACATTAGGGATAGGAGCAGGCCCTCGCGCAGCCCGCGGTCGGCCACCCGCACCCGATCACACGGCCAGGCCTCTTGCACGGCCTGCAAGATGGCCGCGCCCGCCAAGACCAGATCAGAGCGGTCTGGACCAATACAGGGCTGGGCCGCCCTACCCTCATTATCCAATCTTAAAAGGCCATAGGCCGCGGCCTCGCAATCGGCCCGGCGCATCCATAGCCCGTCAACCAGATTGCGATCATAGCGCCTAAGCCCCAGATGCAGGCCTGCAAGCCCAGTTATGGCTCCAGACGTCCCGACCAGATGCGCCTTGCCACGATCGAAAATCGGCCGCATGGGCTCGGCCAATTCAAACGCCAAGATCCTTTGTTTGACATCCTCAACCATGGCCCGGAACCAGCCCTGGCTATCGTCAAGTCGCTCTGGAAAGCGCTCGGCCAGGCTGACCACGCCAACAGGAATAGAGACCCAGGCCTTGATCGGCAGGGCAGAGGCCGAAAATTCGCGCACCCGCATGTCCAGCCTTGGATCAGCGAGGTCGACCCAGGACAATTCGGTCGAGCCACCCCCGACATCAACCACTAGCGCCGCCTCGGCCGCGCGATCAAACAGGTTCAGGCAACCGGCGACCGAAAGCTGGGCCTCCTCGCGCGGCGTGATGATCTGCAGGCGAATACCCGTTTCCTCAGCAACCCGGGCGACAAAGTCCGGGCCATTCTCGGCGCCGCGGCAAGCCTGGGTCGCAACCGCCCGTACCCGCACAGTGCGCCTGCGCTTCAGCTTCTCAGAACAGACCCTCAAGGCTGCCATGGCCCGGTCCATAGCGCCATCCTGCAAGCGCCCTGTTTGGCTTAGGCCCTCGCCTAGCCGCACAATCCGCGAAAAGGATTCGACTACCCGAAAACCGGTCAGGGAGGGCGTCGCGATCAGGAGGCGGCAATTATTGGTCCCTAGATCCAGCGCCGCAAACAGGGGCGGATCATCAGGGCTGTGGCCCATATTATGCGACCCCTCGCGACCGTGACGGCCGTCGGCAGGGCTTGGTGCCTTGGTCATGGCAAAGCTCACGGGAGAGGCTGGCAGACTCGCCGCCTCGTTTCGAGGACCAGTGTAACAAGTTGCCGCAGGGTCTGATAGCCCTAGATCAAAGCTTCAGATCATCCGCATCCTGCCTTTTGTCGGGCCAAACTTCGGTGTATGAAAATCGTATGAGCACAAGACTCGCCAAATTCGCTATCGGTCAAATCGTAAAGCACCGGATCTTCGCCTTTCGCGGCGTGATTTTCGATGTCGATCCGTCCTTCAACAATACCGAGGAATGGTGGCAATCCATTCCCGAAGAAGTGCGGCCACGCAAGGACCAGCCCTTTTACCACCTCTTGGCGGAAAACGATCAGAACAGCTATGTCGCCTATGTGTCCGAGCAAAACCTCTTGCCCGATGAGACCGGCGAGCCTGTGGGTCATCCCCACACCGCGCTAATGTTTGAAGGCTTTGACGCGGGCCATTATCGTCCCAAGACCAAGATGGCGCATTGAGCAAATCTAGAATAGGACTAAGCTTTTACCATTAGACTATTGAAAATTATAAAATTTATCGCCTAAGTCTAATATTTCGCGCAAGGCGCCTAAGGCTGTTTGGACCTCTGTGATCAGATAAGGATCGGCGAGGTCCTCGACCGCTAAACGGTCGCGATAATGGGCCTTTGCCCAATCCTCCAACTGAGTGTGTAAGGCCGGGGTCAGGCGCTGGGCTGCATGGGTTGCTGCCAACTCGGCGGGGGTCAGAACCACGCGCAGGCGCAGACAGGCCGGGCCGCCACCATTGTGCATGCTCTGGCGCACATCAACATAATCCACCCGGCCAATCGGGCCATTGCTCGCCACCAGGGCCTGGGCAACCGCATAGGCACGCGGGTTTTCCTTAGCCTCGATCGGGGCTAGCAGCACGAGCCGGTCCTCGCCAGGCAGGACCAAAAGCTGGCTATTAAACAAATAGGACTGGATGGCATCGGCCAGTGGCAGATCGGATTCGGACACGGACACAAATACTGGCTCAAACTGGCCAGCGGCAGCCGCGCGAATGTCTGCATACACAGCTTGGGTATCCGCAAACGCGCCTTGATGATGAAACAGGCAGGTACGGGTGCCGACACAGACCACATCATTGTGAAAGGCGCCGCCATCAATGGCGCCCTGGCCTTGCCGCGCAAACACGGCACCGCCCGCAGCGTGGCGACGCGCAATGGCTTCAAAGGCCTCGAGCGTCTGGCGGGCCGGAAACTGGCCGGGCCAAGTCTCCCAGGCGCTGCGGCCATAGACAAACAGATTGACCCCCGGCGCGCCGTGCTCGGCACAGAGGCGGACATGATTGGCTGCGCCTTCATCGGCAAAATGCGGCTGGGCAGGCAAGGGCTCGTGCACCGCGAAATGGGCCGGGTCGGCAAACAGGCGGCGCAAGGACCAGGTCGACTGGCCACCTTCGAGACTCCGGTGCAGATGAGTCACCAGATTGGCCGGGGTAAAATGAACCCGCCCATCGGCTGAGTCCGCCGACGGCGTCACAGTCGCGGCATTGGCTGCCCACATGGCTGAGGCCGAACAGGCCGCTGCGGCCAAGGCTGGCGCGGTCTTCCAGGCATTTTGCAGAACATCGGCATCTGAGCCTTCGAAACCCACGACCCGCAAAAACGCCAGATCGGGCCGTACCTGGGGCGGCAAAACAAATTGCGGCACGCCCAGATCGGCCAGACGCCGCATCTTGGTCAGGCCCTCGAGCACAGCCGCGCGTGGATTGGACACCTGCCCCTTATGGCCTGCGCTCGCCAGATTGCCCGGCGACAGACCGGCATAGGAATGGGTCGGGCCGATCAAGCCATCAATATTGGCCTCAAAAGCAATTTCTGAAGTCATGCCGTCAAGCCCTTGATATCTTTCAAGGTTAATTGCACATGTTGAGACTCAAAACTGGCAATCGGATAGGCGCAATAATCGGCGGCATAATAGGCACTCGGCCTATGATTACCCGAGGCCCCAAGCCCGCCAAAGGGCATGGAGCCTGCCGCCCCTGTCGTTGGCCGGTTCCAATTGACGACCCCTGCCCGGCTTCGGCTCAGGAATTTGCTCCAGACTGCAGGGTCATCGCTGATCACACCGGCAGCTAGGCCAAAGCGCGTGGCATTGGCCGCTGCGATCGCCTCATCCAGGCTGGCAACGCGTCGCACCTGTAAGACCGGGGCAAAAATCTCTTCGTCGGCCACATCGTGCCCGGTGACATCGACCAGGCCCGGGCTGATAAAGGCGTCGCTGCGCCCACCCACCTGACCAGCTGCAAGCAGAGCCTTGCCCGGAAGACCAGCCGCTGCCACCCGCGCTGCTATGGCCGCGCGATCCGAAATCAAGGGCCCCATAAACGGCTCATCTACATCGTCCCAGGCCCCAATCCGCAGCCTTTGGGTCAAGGCCAGCACGGCATCGACGAGGGCATCGCCCACTGCGCCTTGCGGGATAATCAGACGGCGCGCGCACGAACACCTTTGCCCGGTCGTGATAAAGGCCGACTGCACCACCAGGGCCGCCGCAGCCTCGATATCGGCGACATTCCAGGCGATTAGGGGATTATTACCGCCCAGCTCTAGCGCCAAGATCACATCGGGCCGATCGGCAAAATGGCGGCGGAAAAACGCCCCGGCCTGGGCCGAGCCCGTAAACAAAAGCCCGTCAATCTTTTGATTGATGAGGGCCGCGCCAACCTCACGCCCGCCCTGGACCAGATTGACCACGCCGTCAGGAATGCCAGCCTCGATCAGGGCCTCAACCAAGGCTTGACCGGCCAAGGGCGTTTCTTCCGAGGGCTTGAACACCACGCAATCCCCGGCCAGCAAGGCCGGGACAATATGGCCATTGGGCAGGTGACCTGGAAAATTGAACGGGCCCAAGACCGCCATGACCCCATGACCGCGATGGCGCAGGACGGCTTGGCCAAACGGCATGTCATTGCGCTTTTCGCCGGTCCGCTCATTAAAGGCGGCGATCGAGACCTCGATCTTGCCGATCATGGAGCCCAGCTCGGCTGTGGTTTCCCAGAGCGCCTTGCCAGTCTCTTGCGACAAGGCCTTGGCCATTTGCGGCGTCCGGGCCTCAAGCACGGCCTTATAGCGCCGCATCAGGGCGATCCGGTCGTCGCGCGACGTATCCGACCAGGCCTGAAACGCTCGGTGCGCTGCGACAACGGCAGCGGCGACCTGATCGGGCCCGGCGCTGGCCCCTTGCCAAACTGCAAGCCCGGTTGCTGGATCCCGTGAGGTCAAGACCGGGCCAGAGCCTGCCTGCCAGCGTCCGTCGATAAATGCGCCCTTGGTCATGCCCTAGTCCTTTATCCGGATCAGATCGCCATTGCGTACGCCAAGCACGTCCGCGACATCGCGGCTGAGCGTGGCGGTTTCAGTATCGATAGCCACGGGCGCGCGCACCGCGCGGAAGGCCTCCAGTCGGCCGCTCGAGATCAAGGCCTCGCTGGCCTTGATGTCCGTCCCGATCTGCACGGTCCGCACAACCGCATCGCGCACAGTGCGAATATCGTCGCGCTGGCAAGCCACGGACGGTCCGCCATCAAAAATATCAATCAGGCCCTGATAGCGAAAACCTTCGGTCTCCAACATGGCCCGCGCCGCCTCGCCCTCGCGATGGACCATGCCGATCGCGTCGCGGGCCGAGTCTGGCAGCAGAGACACATAGATGGGATGACGCGGCGCAAGGTCGAGAATGAATTGGCCATCGGTCGAGGCGCTCATCAAATCGGCCTCATCAAACGGCAGGCGAAAGAATTTGGATGAGACATTGTCCCAAAAGGGGCAGGCACCATCGGCCTCGAACCAGCCGCGCAATTCGGCCAGGACCATTTCGGCAAACCGCTGCGGATCAAGCCCGATCAGCATATAGCGGGACTGGGCCAGCAGACGCCCCGCCCCACCCTTCCGCCGCTCGGGGCGCAAAAACAGTGAACCCACCTCAGACCAGCCCGAACACTCATTCACCAAGACCAGCGCGCTATGGTCAAAGCGCATATTCAAGGTCGGTGAGGACTGGGCCAGGGTTACGACCCGGAATGAAAAGTGTGGTCGTTTCAGACCAACCCCAGCCTTGACCCCAGCCACGCCATCGACCTGGCCGAGGGCAGCATCCTCGAGCATGAGCGTGTACCAGGCTTCCAGCGGCGCGATTGAGCCATCGAAACTGGCCTTGGAGGTTTCAAGCCGCCCGCGCAAGGTTGCCTCGTCTTCCGGCAGGCTGGTAAAACCGCGACCAGACAGGATGGCGAGTTCCATCAAGGCATCAAAATCTTTAGGCCCAGCGGGGCGCACAACCAACATAGACTTAAAGCTCCATAGCCGCGCGAATGGCCGGGCCGTCTATGCCGCCATCTGCCAGCTTTATTAAGATCGCCGCTGACAATTGCGCCCGTTCGGCAAAACTGTCTGGCCAGGCATATTCGTCTTCGCTGTGAATATCGCCGCCGCGCACACCCAGCGTGTCAATATTGGGCAGGCCCGAAGCAAACAGGTTATTGCCTTCACACACCCCGCCCGACGGCTTCCAGCCAATCTCTTGGCCAAGCAAGGCCCCGACTTGGCGCACGGCCTCAAACAATTGGGTCTGGGAGGCATTCATCGGCTTAGCCGGACGGGTCACCCCGCCATGCAGATGAAGGTCAAGCCCGTCCCCGCCGCTAGACCCAATCGCGGCCTGTACGGCGGACAAGGCCCAGTCGGCGGCGGCCTGGTCTGGAAAACGAATATTGAACCGAACAATAGCGGTATCGGGCACCATGTTTAACGGCCCGCCGCCATCAATGCGCGACACATTCAAGGTAACGTCTTCGCGCTGGCCATTAAGCCGATCCAACTGATCGGCCAAGCGGGCCGCAGCCGTGATGGCATTGCGACCAAGGGTAAAATCACGCCCGGCATGGGCGGCGCGGCCACGGACCACGACATGGAAATTGCCCGAACCCTTACGGGCCCCGGCCAAGGTACCGTCGCTCAGGGCTGGCTCATAGGTCATGCCAATATGGCCCAGCCGACCAAATTGCGCCAAGAGCGGGGCTGAAGACAGGCTACCCACCTCCTCGTCGGGCGACATCAGGACCCGGTAGCCGACACGGTTGGCTAAGGGATGGGACTCAAACGCCTCAAGCGCGGCGAGCATAATGCAAAGCCCGCCCTTCATATCGGCCATGCCAGGACCGTTCAGCGCGCCATCAGCGCGCCTCACCACCGACTGAAATCGGCTATCCGCGCCAAACACTGTGTCATAATGGCCCGTCAGGATGACCTGAACCGGCGCATCGGGCCGCACCGTGATCGACAGGGCCTCAGTGGTTTCAAGGTCACAAACTTGGCCGTCATTGGCGACCTCGCGCATGGGGGCGAGCGGATGGCAGGTCACATCGGCAGGCAGGCCAGTTGCCGCCTCGATCAGGGCGGATTTTTGCGCATTAAGACCGGAAAGATTACGGCTGCCCGAATTGATTTCAGACCATTGCCGGGTACGAGTGATCAGGGCCGGACCCAGGTCCGCCAGCCGATCCATCACTGCCTGGTCTTGGGCGGTCAGAAACATGATTCACAACAATAGCCGCTAAACCCTAGCTAAACCCTGCCCACAGGCGCAATGCAAGGCTTGTGATGCCGCGATTAGGCCAAGGCGTGCAGCAATCTTCGAACAATTTACGAAAAGCCCGTCGATTTTCCCAAACACAGCCTAGTCCGCGTGCCGCGCCAGACCAGCAACCGATCCATGCCTAAAAAATATGCAATCTGACAAATGCCACCCATATTTGCCGATTTCACCAGCAAAGCCTCAATCAAGTCCTAGGCTAGGCTCCGGCCTGCTGCTTGGTGGCAAGCGTAAAAGGACATGATGACCGTGGGCGAAACCCAAGATCAGGACAGTTTGTTTCCCCTGTCTGCCGCCTATCCGATCGATCGTGCCTATGACGAGATGTATGACCGCAGCCACGGTGTCAGAGACCATTATGGTCCGCTTCAGTCTCGAATATCGACCCTAGGCGCTAGCGAACTTGCGGATCGGCAACGGACCTTGGAGCAATCCTTCCTGCTGCAAGGGATCACCTTTACCGTCTATGGGGCCGGGGCCTCGACCGAGCAGATCATCCCGACCGACCTGTTTCCCCGCATTATCCCCGCCGCTGAATGGGCCAGGATCGAGGCGGGCCTGACCCAAAGGCTTCAGGCCTTGAACCTGTTTCTGGCCGATATTTACGGCGACCAGACTATTCTGAAGGATGGGGTGGTTCCGCGCGATCTGGTTCTAGGCGCGCCCTCCTATCGCCGCGAAATGCAGGGCCTGTTTGTGCCGCACAAGGCCTATGCCAATGTTTGCGGCAGCGATCTGATCCGCAATGAGGCGGGCGAATTTGTCGTGCTCGAGGACAATCTTCGCGTGCCTTCGGGCGTATCCTATATGCTGGCCAATCGCGACGCGGCCAAGCGCACCTTTCCAGGCACTTATCGCTCCAGCGGCGTAAGGTCGGTTGAGCGTTATCCCGATGCCTTACTCGCGACCCTCAAGAGCCTAGCCTCCGATTGGCGGTCTAATCCGCAGGTCGTGGTGCTCACCCCCGGCGTCTATAATTCAGCCTATTATGAGCATGCCTATCTAGCCCGGCTAATGGGGGCGCCCCTAGTTGAGGGCCGAGACCTGGTTGTGCATGACAATCTTGTCTATATGCGCACCACGACCGGCCTAAAGCGCGTCGATGTGATTTATCGCCGGGTCGATGATGACTTTATTGACCCCTTGACCTTTAGGCGGGACTCGTCGCTAGGCGTTGCAGGCCTGTTCAATGCCTATCGGGCAGGAAACGTCGTGATCGCCAATGCGCCCGGCACAGGCGTTGCCGATGACAAGGCGGTCTATGCCTATGTCCCGGCCATTATCCGCTATTATCTGGGCCAGGACGCCATATTGAACAATGTCGAGACCTATTTGTGCCGCGAGACCAGCCAGCTCGATCATGTGCTTGGCAATCTCGACAAGCTGGTGGTCAAGGCGGTGGGGGCCTCTGGCGGCTATGGCATGTTGGTCGGACCCCATGCCAGCGCCAAGGAACGCGAGGATTTTGCCCAGCAATTGAAGGCCGATCCCGCCAATTATATTGCCCAGCCGACCATCCAGCTCTCGACAGCGCCCTGCCTGATCGACGGCGCGATTGAGCCGCGCCATGTCGATCTGCGGCCCTTTATCCTGTGCGGTGAGAAGATCGTTGTGACGCCCGGGGCCCTGACCCGCGTGGCGCTCAAGCGTGGCTCTTTGGTCGTCAATTCCAGCCAGGGCGGCGGGTCCAAAGACACTTGGGTGCTCAGCGATCCGCGCGCACAGACACAGGAGAGCCCGGCATGATGCTCACCCGCGTTGCCGACAGTCTCTATTGGATGGGGCGCTATATAGAGCGGGCCGAGCATGTCAGCCGCCTCAGCGATGTCATGCTGACGGCCTCGCTTGATACGTCAGGCGATGCCCTCTTGGCCGCGCGCACGGTCTTAGGCGCCGTCGGCGAGACCCAGATTGCGCTAGAGGGCAAGAGTGCGGTTGATGTCGCTGCTGCCCTAGTGCTCGACCGTGATGATCCCGGCTCAGTGATCGTTTCACTTGCCCGCGCCCGTGAAAACGCTCGTCAGGTTCGCGACCAGATTACCAGCGAGGCCTGGGAGCGCTTGAACCTCTTATTCCTGCGCATTACCGCCCCTAAGGCCGCCAAGCAATTTGACCAGGCCGCCCTGCCCTTTTTGCACGAGGTGATTTCGGACCTGTTCCTATTTAAGGGCGCGGTCGACACGACCATGAGCCATGGCGAAGGCTGGCGCTTCCTTATGCTCGGTATCTATCTGGAGCGGGCCCAGCTGATTGTCCGGCTCCTGGATGTCTGTTTTGGCGAAGCGGCAGGCGGCGAACCCCTTAATGACCACCTCGCCCAGATGAACCTCTTGCGCATGGCCTGCGCGCTCGAGCCTTATCTGCGCGTCTATACCGCCGATATTCAGCCCAAACTGATCCAGGAATTTTTGCTGTTCAATGCGGAGTTTCCGCGCTCGATCCAATTTGCGACGGCCAGGATCGAGGAACACTTAAAAGCCCTGGCCAGCCCAGGCCTGGACCAGGGGTCCAGCGCGCCGGACCGTTTGGCGGGTCGTTTGAGTGCGCGCCTGCGCTTTGCCGATCTTGAAGAAATGGCCAGCCAGGGTGCCAGCAGCCTCTTAGCCACCGTCAATCAGGACTGCGCCCGCATCCATGAGGCCATATACGGCGCCTATGTCGACTATTCCCTTGAACACCATTTGCCGGGCTGAGCCATCATGTTTTTGGAAATCCGTCACGTCACTGAATACCACTACGCCACGCCTGTGCGCGAAAGTGTCATGGAGCTATGGATGCAGCCCAAGCGCAGCAGCTTGCAGCGCCTGATCCGGTTTGATCTGGCGCTCGAGCCCTCCGCCCAGTTGTTTTCCTATGCCGACCCGTTTGGCAATGCCGTACACCATTTCGATGTGCCAAGGCCGCATGACCGCCTTACCATTGAGGCGCGCTCTACGGTCGAGACCAAGGCCCCGGCGGCTTTGCCATTGGCGCTATCCCACGAGGAATGGACGCGACTCGACAGTGATGTCGTCAAGGGCGAGTGTTTCGATTTTCTAAAACCACATGGCTTTGGTCGCAGCACTCAGGCCTTAAAGGCCTTTATCCAAGGCCAAGGCCTTGAAGCCCTTCGCCAGAAAGACCCTTTGTCGACGGTGATAGGCCTGTCCAAGACGATTTATCAGCAGTTTGAATATCAGGCCGGGGTGACGGATGCCGAAAGCCCGATCGATAAGGCCTTAGAGGCTGGCCGTGGCGTGTGCCAAGATTTTGCCCATATCATGATTGCCATCTGCCGCGGCTGGGACATCCCAGCGCGCTATGTGTCGGGCTATTTGCTGACCGATCGCGACCAGACCGGCGATCGGTCGGACCCAGACGCCAGCCATGCCTGGCTTGAGGTCTATCTGCCATCCTTAGGCTGGATTGGGATCGATCCAACCAATGATGCCCTAGCCGGTGAGCGGCACATTATTGTTGCGATTGGCCGTGATTATACCGATGTACCGCCCTCAAGAGGCGTGTTTAAGGGCGAGACCCAAAGCCAGCTTGCTGTTGGCGTATCGGTGCGCCAGGCTCAAAGCGCTGTGCATGAGCCAGAATATCTAAAACTAGCCCGCCCAGCCTTTCCACCGCCGGGGCGACGGAGGCAGACCAGCAGCAATCTGCTGCACGACCAGCAGCAACAACAGCAACAGCAATAGGTCTTAGCGGCGAAGCCACGTCTTAAGGTCTTTTCCCGTATCAATATCAGCCAAGGTCGCGATTCGGTCGCATCTGTGGCCCAGGGCTAACTCGGTATCCGTCAATGTCTGGGCGCTGGACCAGCGAATACCGCGATCGAGCCGCACGGTTCGGCTACGTCTTGCACACAGGGCGATCAGCCAAAACCCGCCATCGAGCGCCGGGCCAAGCACCGCCCCATGGCGCGGCAGGACCTTCAAGGCTTTTGCGATCTGGCCTGGCTTGGCGTCTGGACAATCTGTGCCAATAATCATGACCGGCCCAGAGGCATGGGCGCGCAAGGCGGCTTGCAGCCTATGGCCCAGCCCACCTCGCCCTTGATCGTCATAACCAAGCCCAGCAGGCCAGTGGTTTGACCGACCACGCCCTGCCAGTCGAACCACGGTTTTCCAACGTGGGTCGCGCACCTGGGTCAGAATTCTTTGGCTTAGGGCGCGATAGACACGCCAAGCCTCGACCCGGCCAATATCGGCGGCCAGGCGGGTCTTGCCGACGCCAATGGCGGGCGTCCGGGCAAAGACGATCAGGGTGGGTCTAGCCATAGGCCTTGGCCAGGGTCTTGGGGTCGGCCCCAAACAGGTATCTGAGCAAAAGAGTCCAGTTGCGCAGGCTTCGGTGCCAATAGCCCTTGGCCCGAAAGCGATCGGCATTGGTCAAGGCCCGCGCCCTTAAGCCCACGAGACGCTTGGCGCCAAGACGGCGCACCAGATCGACATCCTCCATCAGGGCCATAGCCTCATAGCCGCCCACGGCTTCATAAACGGCCTTGCGGATTAAGAGGCCCTGATCACCATAGGCCAGGCCGAGCACGGCGCAGCGCGCTGCGACCCCCGCCTCCCAGAGACGCGCGATGAACCGATCATCGTCCAGTTGAAATCGAAAATAGCCAGCCTGGTCTGGGCTTTGGCGCATATGGCGCATGGCCTCGGCCTCCCAGTCCACCGACAGCCGCGTATCGGCATGCAGGATCAGGAGCCAAGGCCCCTTGGCCAGATCACAGCCATAACGCAACTGCCCGCCCCGCCCCGGCTCGGCCTGTTCAAACCGCGCGCCAGCCTCATCGGCAATCGCTGCCGTGTCATCGCTGGAGCCGCCATCGATAATGATCAGCTCCCGAACCAGACCGTCCATGGCCGCGGGGGCCAAGGCTGCGAGGGTTAGGGGCAGGGTCTTGGCGGCATTAAGGGTCGGGATGACGACGCTGATCATGATTGTGCGGATTTGCGAAACAATAGGGCCTTGGTCAAGAAGGCCTGATCGCTGAGCACGTGCTCAAGCCCCGCCGCCTCAAACAGGGCGACCAGGTCGGTCTGGGCATAAGACAGATAATAGGGCTCATGGAAAAAGGCTGGAAACACATCCAAGAGCCTTGCCAGATCGGGCGCATCCTGCGGCTGGATGGAGTCCCCAAAGGCCAGCACGCCGCCGGGTTTCAGCACCCGCGCCATTTCGCGCGCGATCAGTGGCCTAAGACGCGGCGGCAATTCGTGGAACAGATAGATGCAGGTAACGGCATCCAGACTGCCATTGGCATAGGGCAGGCTTTCCATATTGGCCTGAACCAAGCTCGCGCCCGCAACGACCCTAGCCTGCTGCACATAGGCGGGCGACAGATCAAGGCCGCTGACCTGGGCGCGCGGCAAGGCAGCCATAAGATCGCGCAAAAACCCGCCCGTGCCGCAGGCTAGGTCTACAACCTTTAGGCCCCGCTGATCCTGCCCCTTAACGCCTTGCATCAAGACCGACAGGGCCCGGCGACGCATGGCCGCGGCGGCTCCGGAAAACAGGGCCTCGACCTGGGCGTCATAGCGCCGTGCACTATCAGGCGTGAACCAGCCGCCGCTCTGGAAATGGAAGTTTTGTTTATAATAGGTCGGATAGGCAGGCGAATTGGCTAGATCGCGCGCTTCTGTGCTCCCGCCCCGGCGGCGCCGCGCCTCGACTTGGCGGGCATCTTGCAAAAAATCAGCGGTCTGGGCTATGGCCTGGCCGCGCGCAGTTGCCCGGTCATTCATGGCCGGATAAAGCCCAGCGGCAATGTCGCGCGCATCCTTGGCAAAGGCCTCTAGATAGGCGCGGCGCACCTTGGCCAGGGCCGGTTTGGGCCGGTCCGTCGCGACCGGCTCAGCCTTTGGTGCAATCATGACCCGCGCGGCACTGCCCGCCGCCGTCCACCAAACGGCCTTGAGCGCAGAGCGCGCCGACTGGGCCAGCATGCTGGCGCGAAAGGCAGGTCTAGACCGGGCTGGCACCATGGGAATCAACGCTCAAAAACAGCGACCAATTCTATATGGGGCGACCATAGGAACTGGTCCACTGGCCGCACGGTTTTTAGCTTAAAACCCGCATCGACCAGAATGCGCGCATCGCGGACAAAACTGACCGGATTGCAGGACACGGCCACCACACGCGAGGCGCCTGATCGCCCAATCTCGCCGCATTGAACCTCTGCGCCAGCGCGCGGCGGGTCAAACACGACCGAATCGATCTTTTTCATCTCGATGGCCAGATAGGGCCGTCGCACCAGGTCGCGCGCCTCGGCCACGACCGGCTTTAGACCCGGCGCAGACGCCAGCGCCGAAGACAGGGCCTTGATGGCGGGGGCAGACGAGTCCGCCGCATAGACCGGCGCAATCTGGGCCAGACGGAAGGTAAAGGCCCCTGCCCCGCAAAACAGGTCAGCAATGCCCTTGGATCCCGCCAGGGCCGCAACCGCCTCCTTGGCCATAAAGGCTTCGGCCTGCGCATCAGCCTGAAGGAAGGAGGCCGCCGGAAGCGCAACTGTTGCTGGGCCAAACGAAATCATCGGCTGGCGGGCCATATAGATGATCTCGCCGGCCATGGTCACGCGCGCCATATCCGCCTCGCCTGCGGCCTGGGCCGCGGCAATCCGCGCATCCATAGACAGCCCACCACTCTTGGCCTCAACCCCGCTGACATCGACATCAAGGCCGGTGCGGGTCAGGGTGACATGCAAGGTCGGGGCAGACTTGGGATGCTCCAAAAACGGCAGGGCCAGCTTGCGCAAGGCCGGCAAGGCCGCAACCAGCCGGGGGTCCGCGACCAGACAGTCCTTGATCGCCACCAGCCGCCAACTGCGCCGCGCCTTAAAGCCAAGCTCGGCCCCGCCCACGCCCTTGCGCGCATGCAGGGCCAGCCGCCGACGCGACCCCGGCCTGGCGGCATAGGGGCTTAAAAATTCCGGCTCGAGCCCCTCACGCGCCAACAGATTGCGCACCAGACCCGTCTTCCAGGCCAGATAGGGCTCGTCTCGCCAATGCTGCATCGAACAGCCGCCGCAATCGCCAAAGTGTTGGCAAGGCGCGGTGATGCGGTCGGGACTTGGGGTCTGGACCTCGACAATCTCGGCATGATCGCCGTGCCGCATGACACTCACCGTCTCGCCCGGCAGGCCAAATGGCACATAGACCCGCGGCTCCAGCACAATACCGTCGCCCTGGGCCCCAACATGATCAATCTGCAAGACCGCCGCCTCGCCCTCCGGCGCGCGCGGCCGCACGGCCACCCCCTTGGAGCGGGGAGCCTTGCGATGGGACATGGGCGATCGGGTCACGGCGTCTTCGTCAATCTGGGCCTCGGCCCGGCAGGGATCGGTGTTAGCGATGCCTATGCCCTATTTAGCCCCCTGATGCGAGGGGTGGTGGGATGGGGGGTGCGGCGTCTAATCTGTTTTGGCCAGCGCCGCCTCAACCATATCCGGGGACCTTGCAATGATGGTGAGCAGAACCCTGTGCGCCACATCAATTCTGCGACCCTGTTCCCAGCCCTCGATCGTGCGCGCCGGAATGCCAAAGCGCCGCTCAAATTCGCGGGTCGTTTTCGCCAAGGATCGCCGGATTTCCCGCACACGTTCGGCGGACATGGCCTGAACATGGCGGCTTTCAAGCGCGATCTCACCCCTGCGATGGGCAATGGCGTCGCGCAGTCCCTGTTCGATCTGCAAGCCAAGCTCTGTGCGGTCAGTCATGGGTCAGGTCCTCAATCAATGCGCTAAACAAGGCTTTTTCTTGGGTCGTTAGGTCCGACTTGTCTGCCTTGGCATAGGCCGCCAGCAAATAGATCAGCTCATCATTAGCCATCACGTAATAAATCGTCCTGCCGCCGCCGGTCTTGCCCCTATGGCCGAACGCGAACCGAATCTTCCTCAGACCCTTGGTTCCACGAATAACCACCCCCGCCCCGGGCGCATTGGCTATGGCATCCTCCATGACCGTAATGTCATCCAAAGATGCGCCAAGCTTCCTTAGGCGTTTCAGAGCATTGGAGTAGGAAGATGTGCGGACGATCTCCATGGAGACGGCAATACGCTATTGGCGTATAAAAGGCAAGTAGAAATACGCGACTGGCGTATAAGGCAGTACGGTCTACTGGTCCAACGCCTTACCCGGCAAGTTTCATCGGCCCGTCGAACAGCTTTTGTCGGTGCGCCTGGACGCCGACCTAATCGACTGGTTCAAATCCTCCCGCAAGGGCTATCAAACCCGCATCAATGCGGCCTTGCAGGCCTATGTGCAGGGGCAGAAGTGAGGGGCCTGAGATAAACCTGTCAGGGCCAGACTATTGGAACAATATCGGATTTGTTATGATCCAGCACTATCACAAATCAGCCAAAATACCAATCAAGCCCCCCGCCCCGGAGCCTCACGGCCATGCCCCGCCCTAGCCTCGATATTCTTGACGCCGTCAACTCGACCTGCCCCTGGTCAGGGGAGCCGATTTCCCCAGACTCCTTGACAGTTTATCGGGGACAAACCGTAGGGTTTTGTAATCCGGGGTGTCGGGACAAGTTTGAGGCGGCGACGCTCCTTTTTGATGCCGCAATTGCCGGGCAAGGCGAGGTGGTCGCCAAGGCCTGACTGAGATTTCGTGCGGTTTGTTTTATGAACGAAGATGAACGGCGCGCTCAAGACCTGTTCAGCTAGGCCCCTCTAGGGTGACAAGACTGGCGGATGACCGCTGCATGATCGGGAGACCTGAATATGACCTTGCCCCTGCTGACCAAGACTTGCCTGATTTCGAGCCTTGTGGCCATGACCGTGTCGGGTATGGCTGCCCCCAGCCTGGCCCAGACCGCCGCCCCCAATGTGCAAGCGCCCGCGTCTCAAGCCCAGGCCGCAGCCCAGGCTGCGCCACGCGGAACCTATGACGCCAACGGCTATTATTATGATCCTTGCCAGCGCTCGACCGTCAAGCGGACCACGGGCGGCGGCCTGTTGGGCGCGGTTTTGGGCGCAGCGACCGGGGCGGCGATTGCCGGCAAGCATAACAAGACCGAGGGCGCGGTCCTGGGCGGACTATTGGGCGCTGGCGTCGGTGCTGCGGCGGGCAATAGTTCCGCCGCCTGCGACTCGCCCAATCGCCCAGCCCCTGTCCGCAGCTATGGGTCGGGCTATGGCAATGGCCCGGACCGGTCTGTGACTATTTATGAATCGCGCACCTATTATCCTAAGCATCGCGGTCACGGCTATGATCATGACCGCATCTGGGACCACGACGAAGATTATGGCTATGACCGCCGGATCGAGCAGCGCCCAGCGAATGATGGCTGCACCCTGGCCGAAAGCCCCATCTATCTGCCCGATGGCCGGGTTCAGAGCCGCTTTGTCCGGGTCTGCCCCGACGCCTATGGCAATTATCAGGTCGTCAACTAGGCAGGTTTAAGCGCCTCTGGCCGAGGCCAGATGATGTCGACTGTGATCCCATCCGATAAATGGGGCTCAAGCTATGCGCCTGCATGCGCCAGCCTTGAGCCCCTTCTTCGTTGCGAACAATGGCGGCAAGTTTCCTCAATCCAAGGCTTGAAAGCCGCCGCTAGCCCGGTCAAAACTAGGCGATAGGCGGCACCAGGCCGCGCCTTGGGGATGACCATCAAGATGAATAGTTTTAGCCGTCGCAGCCTCCTAGCTGTTTCTGCCGCTGCCGCCGGCATGGCCAATGCGCCCTTGGCCCTCGCCAAGCCCGCCGCCGCCCCCCTAGCCACCGATGCCACGGCCATGGCCGCCTTGATCCGGCGCAAGGCGATCAGCCCGCTGGAGGCGGTCACAGACGCGATCAACCGCGCCGAGGCGGCGCAGCCACAGCTGAATTTCATCGTCACCTCCTTGTTTGATCAAGCCATCGATCAGGCCAAGACCAGCACCGCCAAGGGGCCCTTCGCCGGTGTGCCGTTTTTGATAAAGGACTTGCACGATTTTAAGGGCGCACCGACCCGCAATGGCTCGCGCGCCTTTTTGAATGCCCCAGTCGCTGCAGCAAGCGAGCCCCTGATCGAGGCCTATTCGAATACGGGCCTGATCGTGATCGGCAAGTCAGCAACACCAGAACAGGGCTATTTGCCAACCACAGAGCCGATCGCCTTTGGCGCGACGCGCAATCCGTGGAATCTTGGCCATTCAACCGGCGGGTCTTCGGGCGGCGCGGCTGCGGCTGTCGCGGCGGGAATCGTGCCCTTTGCCCATGCCAGCGACGGCGGTGGCTCTATCCGCATCCCATCGGCCAATTGCGGCCTGTTTGGCCTCAAGCCTTCGCGCGGCCGCATGATCGGCTCACAAACCCAGACCCATGCCTATGATATTGGCGTCCAGCACGTCTTGACCCGCTCTGTGCGCGACAGTGCGGCCATGTTTGCCGCAACCGAGTATCGTGGGCCCGGCGCACAATACCCCGCTGTCGGCATGGTGTCTGGCCCAAGCCGCAAGCGCCTGCGCATAGGCGTGCTGAGCAAGACCGCGACCGGCTTAAGCCCTGACCCCGAGGTGCAGGCTGGGCTCGATGCCACGATTGCCCTGCTGCAGTCGATGGGACACCAGGTTGAAACAACCCAATGGCCAGTAGACGGCGCCCAGTTCGGACAAGACTTTATGGCACTTTGGGCAACCGATGCCGCTAGTCAGGTCCAGACCGTGGCCAAGACCTTTGGCATGAAGGCCGTGCCTGATATGCTAGAGCCCTTCACCATTGGCATGGCCCAAATGGTTGCTGCCCTGCCCAAGGGGGCGGTCGAGGCCGCTATTGGCCGACTTGAGGCTTCAGCACCCATCTATGATGCCTGGTTCAAAACCCAGGACCTGGTGCTATCGCCAGTCCTGGCCAAGCCCGCCGTTGAGCTTGGCTATGTCAGCCCAAGCGTGCCCTTTGAGGTCTTGTCCGAGCGGCTGACCCACTATGTGGGTTATACCCCTTTTATGAATGTCACCGGGGGAGCGGCCATGAGCGTGCCCCTGCACTGGACCCCTGACGGCATCCCCGTCGGCATGCATTTTGCCGGCCGCGCAGGCAGCGAAAAGACCCTGTTCCAACTGGCCTATGAACTAGAAGCTGCCCAGGCCTGGGCAGCACGCAAACCGCCCATCTGGTTTGGCGGCTAGTCGGCGTCTGGACTGCGGCTTGCCTTGCCCCCAGCATCAAGCGCAAGCCACAGGGCCTGATAATTTCAGTATATTTAAATAATCATAAGTATAATTTCTGTATAATTTTTATATTTATTATAAATAATTGTCAAAAATCTTTAGCGTTTCGAACCTATGCATAATGCCTTCTCGTGATTTGAAATCTGCATTCTGAATAAGCAGTGTGCGGATTAATGATCGACGTCAAATGGGGCGGTTATGCTAAAAAGATCCTTTTTGTGCTGCGGTGCTTCTATGGCCTGCTTATTGATCAGTGGCGCGGCGGCCTATGCCGATGCGGCCGCTAGCCCAGCCGATGATGCCATCATAGTCACTGCGCGGGCCGGTGTCGGCCGCTATGTCAAGCAAGATGCCAGCTTTGCGATTTCCGTGATCGACAAGGAAAAACTAAGGCTGGTTAATCCCTCCAGCGTCGCCGAGGTGTTCAAGGCGGTTCCGGGCTTTTGGGTGGAATCTTCGGGCGGTGAAGCCTCAAACAATATCCGCACCCGCGGCATTCCGCGGGATGGCTATTCCTCGGTTGGTCTGCAAGAGGACGGCCTGCCGGTGCAACATGATCCAGGCCTTGGCTATTTGAACGCCGACCAGTCCTTCCGGCTTGATGAAACCATTAACCGGGTTGAAGCCGTTCGCGGCGGGCCGTCATCGATCTTTGCGTCAAATGCCCCCGGCGGTGTCGTCAATTTCATTACCCGCAAGCCAGGCGACAAGGCCGAAGGCATCGTTAAGCTCGAGCTTGGCGACTATGACCATTACCGCACCGATTTTTGGTATGGCACGCCCGTGGCTGAGGGCCTGTCGGCCTATGTCGGCGGCTTTTACCGTGAAGACAATGGCGTAAGGGATCCTGGCTTTACCGCCAATAAGGGCGGCCAGGTCCGCATCGGGGTCGTCAAGACCTGGGACAAGGGCGCGCTCGATGTCAATTTCAAGCGCATTGACGATACGGTCGGCTTCTATCTGCCCGTACCCATCTTGTCGAACAATGACAGCAAGAGCGCCGTGCCCGGCTTTGATCCCAATTATGGCACCCTGGCCGGTCCCGAAACCTCGGTCCTCAGCTTCCGTAATGTTAATGGCCCCTATGATTTTGATCTCACCCGCGGGACTGAGGTCAAGCTTAGTCAATGGACGGCCAAGCTCGACCTCGAGGTCGGCAATGGTTGGATCTTACAAAATGGCCTGCGCTATCGCGACAGTGACACCCAACGCAATGGCCTGTTCCCGACCGGTAATATTGAAGCCGCAACCGTCCGTGCCGCCGGCTATCTGACCGCGGCCAAGGCGGCCTATCCGACGGCGACCGCGGTTAAGTTCCAGTATGTCACTGCCGCCAATGGCGCATTCGATATGGCTAATGCCAATGGCAATGGTCAGGTCGTCAGCGTCAATGCCCTTTCCGTGCATGTACCGCTGAAAGAGTTCATCAATGATCTGCGCCTGGTCAAGAAGTTCGAGGCCGGCAGCCAGACCCACAATGTCTCGCTCGGGGCCTATTATGCCGGAACAGAGTTCATCTTTGATCGCTATATGTCTACCGCCATGGTGGATGTGCGCGACAATGGCCGCCTGCTCGACGCCGTCGCAGTCGATGCGAATGGCGCCATAGTTGGCAAGATCAGCGAGAATGGCTTCCTGCGCTATGGCTCCCTGTTCGACAATAGCCAGGCCAAGTCTCGCACCCTAGCCCTCTATGCCTCTGATGAATGGCAGGTGACTGAGGCGCTGCGCATCGATGCTGGCTTCCGTTATGAAACCGAAAAGCTCGAAGGCTCGGTCGAGGGCAAGAAGACCGTTGATTTGGGCGTTGCCGGAACCTTGGCCGATAATTCCGTCATTACCGGGACGGGCGTCTTTACCCCGATCAGCCGCAAATATGACGGGACCCACTGGACCATCGGCGTCAATTACCAGATCAATCCAAACCTTGGGGCCTTTGCCCGCTATACCGATGCCAAGCGCCTGCCCAATGGCAGCGATTTTACCGGCTCGCCGCTGCGCAAGGATATTATCGTCCAACCGATCAAGATGTCCGAGCTGGGTCTAAAATACACCTCACCAGTATTGGACGTATTTGCCACGGCTTTCTTCAGCAAATTCACCGGCATCTCCTTCACCGATAACATCTTTGATACCGCGACAAATTCCTATCGCCAGGTCACGGCCTTTGGCGGCAGCGAAACCGTTGGCTTGGAGTTGGAAGGCGAATTGCGGCCGGTATCTTGGTTTGATCTTGGTGCGGCCCTGACCTGGCAGGACCCGCAATACAAGAACTTCAAATATTCCGACCTTGTGGGTGGTCAGCCCGTGGTTCGCGATTTTGGCGGCAAGCAACTGGTTCGGGTCCCGCAAATCGGGGCACGGCTTGTGCCTGGCATTAATCTGATGAGCGGTGCCCTGCGCGCCCAGGCTGAGATTGAATATTATTCAGACCGCTATGCCGATAATGCCAATACCCAAAAGCTCCCCGCCTATACCGTCCTGAATGCCTCGGCACGCTACAATCTGACCGACCAGATCACCCTCTATGCCAATGGTGAAAACCTCACCAATGAGATTGGCTTGACCGAGGGCAATCCGCGGTCCGGTCAATTTGTCTCTGGCGAGGCCGGTGCACGATACATTCTAGCGCGGCCAATCCTAGGCCGGACCATTCGCGCCGCCATTACCTACCGCTTCTAGTCTGTTCCCCCAGACCTATGGGCGGCTGGACCTGTGCCGGCCGCCCAGCTTTTTGAGACCTATAATGCGTTTATCATGCGCCTACCTTGGGCTTATGGCCGCCCTGGTTTTGACCCTGGGCGCGCGACCAGGCTGGACCGCGCCAGGCCGGCCCGCCGATCTTGTTCTGACGGGCATATTGACCGGCGCAGATCACCAGACCTATCAGGAAGTGCCATTCCGACTTCCGGCCAATACCAAGCGGCTAACCCTTGAGTTTGACTATACCGGGCGCGAAGAGCGCACCACGATTGATCTTGGCCTCTATGATCCTGACCGGTTTCGCGGCTGGAGCGGCGGCAATAAGCGCGAATTCACCCTGGCTGCCAGCGATGCCACACCCTCCTATTTGGCGGGCCCATTGCCCAAGGGCGAATGGAAGCTGCTGCTTGGCATTCCAAACATCCGTCCTGCCAGCCAATCAACCTATACCGCCAAGCTGTGGTTTGACGGACAAGAGGCGCGGTTTGACGGCTTTGCCACTCAGGATCTCGCCACCGGCCCGCGCTGGTATCGCGGCGACCTTCATGCCCATACGGCCCATAGCGACGGGACCTGTCTGACGCGAAAACAGGCCAAAACCCCCTGCCCGGTTTATCGCAGCCTCGAGACCGCTGCCCGCAACCACTTAGATTTTATCGCCATAACCGACCATAATACCGCCTCGCAATTCCAGGCCATGCGCGAATTGCAGCCCTATTTTGACGATCTCTTGCTGATACCAGGCCGTGAAATCACGACCTTTCAAGGCCATGCCAATGTGTTTGGTGTTATTGACCCGATCGATTTTCAGTTAACCAGCCCAAGGGCACCTGACGTCAAGACCATCCTCGATCAAGCCCATCAGCTTGGCGGCCTCGTCTCCATCAACCACCCCACTGTGCCCTCCGGCGAACAATGCATGGGCTGTGGCTGGACCGCGCAAACGCCCTGGGATCAGATAGACGCGATTGAGGTTATCAATGGCGGTTCCATCCGCGCCGCCAAGGGCGCGGTTGAAACACCGCTCAGCGGCCTGGCCTTTTGGGAAAAATTGTTGGACCTGGGCTATCGACCAACCGCGATTGCTGGCAGCGACAATCACAATGCCGATGAAATGGGAACGGTTGCTGGCACGCTTGGCCATCCTGTCACGGCCGTTTACGCACCAGCCCTTAATCAGGGGGCAGTCCTAAAGGCCTTGCGCTCTGGACACGTGGTCATCGATCTAGAGGGCACTAGCGATCATTCGCTTCAACTGACGGCTAGATATAATGAGCAGGTGGCAACCCTGGGCGAAGGCCTAAACCTGCCCAAGGGCGGCAAGGTCGTATTCCAGATCACAACCCGCAATCTGGTCGGGGCGCATATCGACATTATCGGCCTTGGGGCCAAGGCCCCTAAGCTTCCACCGATAGCCGATGCCGACTCGGTTCAAAGCTTCACCTTGAACCTCAGCAAGGCCCGGCAATGGGTGCGGCTCAATATCCGCTCGGCCGAGGGCCGCTTGCTGATGATCAGCAACCCCATCTATTTCAACTTCAGTACAAAACCGCCTCAGCCCTGAACAAACACCTTTTTCAGCTCGTTTTTCAAGATCTTGCCATTGGCATTTCGCGGCAGGGTTTCGGGCCAGAACACCACCTTGGTCGGGACCTTAAAGGCCGCGATGCGTTCAGCGACAAAGGCGCGCAATTCCTGTTCGGTGGCGCTGGTGCCCGGCTTTAGGGTCACAACCGCGGCGGGTTCCTCGCCCAATTGCTTATGCGGCACGCCGACAAGCGCGGCATCCATCACAGCGGGATGTTCGTACAGGACGTTTTCGACCTCGACACAATAGATGTTTTCACCGCCGCGGATCAGCATGTCCTTGGCCCGGTCAATAATATAGCAAAAGCCCTCTTCATCGATCCGCGCCAGATCGCCCGTGCGCACCCAGCCAGCAATAAAGGTCTGGGCCGTGGCTTCAGGCTTGTTCCAATAGAGCTTGGCGACATTGGGACCCTTGCCATAGAGCTCGCCAACCTGTCCTGCAGGCAATTCACGACCATCGGCATCGAGGATTTTCATATCACAGACCGGTACCGCTGGACCGCAGCTATCGGGCCGGTTCTCATAGTCTTCGCCCTGATGGTGGGTAAAGGTGGCCGAGGTCTCGGTCATACCCCAGCCATTGCCGGGCAAGGACTTGGGAAAGCTTTCGACAATGCGCCGCACCAGTTCTGGGGCTGACGGCGCACCGCCATAGGAAACGCTCTCTAGGCTGGACAGGTCATAATTGGCTCTGGCCGGATGCTCGATCAATTGCCAGGCAATGGTGGGCACGCCGCCGCAGCCCGTGACGCGCTCGCGCTCAATCAGCTGCATGGCCAGTTCCGGCTCCCATTTGCGCATCAAGACCAGCTTGGCCCCGGCAAACAAGGACGGTGACAAAACGGCAAAACAGCCCGTGGCGTGGAAGAAGGGCACCGACAAGAGCGTGGCGCGTTGCGGCGCATCTGGATCCGGCGCAGGCGGGGTTTCACCGCGGCGCAGATAGGTGCGTGCGCCCGATATGGCCGAGGCCATAATATTGGAGACGATATTGCGGTGCGTCCCCAGCGCGCCCTTGGGCTTGCCCGTGGTGCCAGAGGTGTAGAAGATGGTCGCGTCATCTTCTGGGGTAAGATCAATGTCTGGCATGGCCAGTTCTGGCAAGGTCTTCCAGCTATTGGTGCCGCCGATCACGCCTTCCATGCGGACAATCATCGGATGGGCGATCTCTTCGCTCTCGCGTGAGACATAGACCCGGGTCAGATCAGGGCAATTGGGCAGGTGTTCGCGCAGGCGCTCCATCCGCTCGGCATCCAAGATCAAGATCTTGGCGCCAGAATCGGTCAGGCCATATTCAAGCTCTGGCCCCGTCCACCAGGCATTCAAGGGCGTGACAATCGCGCCCGCAATCGAGGCCCCAAAAAACGCCACCGGCCATTCGGGAAAGTTGCGCATGACAATCGCAACCCGATCGCCCTTTTTCACCCCATTCTTGATCAGATCATGGGCAAAGGTCAGGCTGGCGCGGTAAAAATCTTCAAATGTGGCGCGCTCGTCCTCATAGACGAGGAAGTCCTTGGCCCCGTGCGCACGGCCTGCCAACAGCACATCGCGCAAGGTCGGCGGCGCATTCTTCCAGACCCGCATAGACACGCCGCGAATGACCATTTCGTCCATCTCGAAGGGCTGTCCCGGCGCGGTCAGCAGGTCATGGGCCTGGGCAATCGACATGGCGGGCCAGGGAGTCGCGGTCTTCAGGGTCATCGGCATCCTCAAGGGTTCGGCGCGTCTATCGATCCGCGCGCCTGACCCTTGAACAAACATAAGCCGGTCTAGAATGTAAACACCTGTTTGCCGTGCGGGCGGCAAATGTTTGGATAGAGCGCAAGCCTGCACACCGTGTCGGAGGCCAAGGCGGTTTCAGCGCCCCGCTTCCGAGGGGGACGGATTCAATTCGGTAATGGCTCCGGGTTTGCGAACCCACCGAAAACATCGGGCGTCAATTGCCCAAAGCGTTGAGCCATTATCCTGTGGCCGTCTGCATTCGGGTGAAGTTGATCCGGCATCATGGCCAAGTCGGCTGCGCTAAACAGCCCTAGCCCGTCTAGATAATGCAGGTTTTTGTCACCGGCACCGCGACGGCGATCAAAAATAGCTTTCAATTGGGTGCGCACAGCCGACAGGCTCAGCGCGCCATCCTCAATTGCCGCCGCTCTTTGCAAACGCAGATACGCACCGCCCTCTAGCCGCGTTACAGGACCGGGCCTATCGTCGATCAGCGGGCAATAGATTGGGGATATCAATAGGATCGGTAGGTTTGGCCTTCCCTCGCGTATTGTGTCCAACATAGTGTGAACCGCGCTCGCAAAGGTCCTTTGACGCATGGAGTCCGAGGCAACAATATTGGCGCCAAGCTTCAGGCTGATGACGTCAAAAGGCCCATCGCGCAGGGCTCTTGCCACAAACCCATCCAGATGACATTGGCCGGCGAGGCCGAGATTGGTCAGGTCCAAGCCCAGTTGCCGGGCGACAATGGCGGGCCAGGTCTCAGATGGTCCGTCTGCATCCATGCCATGACTGATTGAGCTGCCATAATGGCCCCAATGGCAACGCGTCTCGTTCTGGGCAAAAAGACTTGCGGCCGTGGGAAGTCTTAGGCCCAAAACCTCGGTCATGGCCGATTGAGGTAGATAGATGCAGACGTTCTTTCGACCGGCACTGAGATCACAGACCCGAAGCGTATTGGCCTCGCCCACCGTAAATCGAACAGAGCCACCGTCCACAGTAATCGTATGGCCCAAGCCAATCGATTCGCGCGCAAACAGGGCACCATTGACATAGACGTCAAAGACGATCGATCTGCGGTCCTCGCCCTGAAATTGAAGGCCAGTTGCCAAAAAATCGAGTTCGACGCGCTCAGCGTCGGTGGCAAAACTGAGGCGAACGCCTGCGGTCATTGCGGCCATGAGGTCAAAGGCCGGTTCTGGCGATTGTGCCCGGGTCCAGTCTGGCAGACGCCGGATTATGATCTTATCGGGCGATTTTTGGACCTCTAGCGCGCCTTCAATCCTAAGCTCTGGGGCGTCTAAGGCGATAGCCTTAAGGGTCATTGCGCGGTAAGGGCCAAAGATTTCAAGGTCTCAATCCAGGTCTCAAGACCTTGAACCTCACGTCCAGCCACCTTGGCGGCCTCATCGGCAATGCGAAGCAGGCAGGCATCTTCGGCGTATGGGCTTGCCTCGAACGCCGCGATCTGACCGGGCGACAGGCCGCCCCCTTGAAGGGCTAGGGTCTCAATACTCACGGCCGATAATTTGGAGCGATAGGTCTGGTCGACCGCGACGAGATAGCGCTTGGCGTCAATATGCAGCCTAACCAGCTCGGCGACGCGCGTACCAAACACGTCGCGCACCGCCTCGGACCCCGCCTCGCCGTGATCACGAATATGGCAGCGGCCATGGCAGATATCATGCACAAGTCCCGCGACCTGCAATTCAAGATCATTCGGCCGGATCAATTTTAGCTCAGCCGCGCATTGCAAGGCATGATCCAGCTCGACCATGCCCGGCTCGACCATTCTAATACTGCCCATCTCGATCAAGGCGTCGATGATTTCATCGACCGTCCCAAAACGCGGGGCGAAATCCGCCAAGGGCGCGAGCTTGTTTGGTGCGTTGTCTGTGATCATTGGTTGCCCCAATCTTTTGGCATGGGCGGCCATCGGCCAATGCCGCCATTTTCCACCAGCATGCCGGTCATGGTGCGATCCGTATGCTGTGCCCGCCAGGTCAGCATGGCCTGCGCTTCTCTGAGTATATCCCGCGGATCCGTTAATTGCGTTCGCCAGCTGGGGTCAGCGGCAAGGTCAAAGGCAATATTACTGCAATCGCCAAAATGGACATAGGCCGCCTTTTCGCTGCGCCGAACGGCCAGATTCATCCGCTCGAGCCGCCGGTCCCAGGGCCAATCATGCGGGCCTTGGGCAATATAGGAAGAGCGCCAGTCAAATTCCCAATGCGCCGCGTCACGCCATTGGTCGGGGGTGCGGCCCTCCAAAAACGGCGTTAGAGGAAACCCGTCACACTGGGTCGGCACGGGGATATTCATCGCCTCGCAAAGCGTGGGAAACCAATCAATATTCTCTGTGAACCGATCCACAACGCCGCCACGCGCCTTGCCCGCACGCGGATCGCGCACAAGACCGAGAATATGGAAGCTGCCTTCAAAATACCCCAGCTTTTGCATCAAGCCGTGATCGCCAAACTGCTCGCCATGGTCAGAGGTCACAATAATCAGCGTATTGTCCCATTGCCCAAGGGCTTCTAGCGCATCCCAGACGCGCCCCAATTGATGGTCTGCCTCGCTAACCATGCCCAGATACTGCGCACGAAGCCGCCTCATCTCGTTTGGATCGGACGGGGCCTTGAGCAGGGGGTGGCGCATTAGGCCATCATGCAAGGGGTGGCGTTCTGCGGCCGGAATAATTGGATCAGCCATGTCGTCTGGATCATACAGGGTGCCAAATCGGCCTGCTGCCGCAAATGGCTCATGTGGACGAAACTGGCTAAGATGCGCAAACCAGGGCCGGTCCTGAACGCCAAGCCAATCGACAAACTTGTTCGTCAAGAATGCCGATAGGCTCAAATCCTCGTGTCGATCGGCTTCGGTTGCAATCGCGGCCATGGCATCGGTTGGGAGTGTATAGCCCTTGGCCTTGAGCCATTGGACCCAGTCATCAGGGCGCGCCGGACCAAGGCGATAACCGACGTCAAAACCGGGCAGGACCTGTTCATAATCCTCAAGCCTTGGATCGTCCGGACCGTCAGCCTGCCGAGGATCAATACTCTGATCCGTATAGCCAAATAGGGTCGGCACATAACCCGCGCGGCGACCGGCCTTGGCAATATTGTCAAAGCGCGCATCCAAGGGTGTGCCATTGCCAACCACGCGATGATTGCTCTGATACAGGCCGGTATAGAGGCTCGCCCGGCCAGGGCTGCAAGGCGCGCATTGGCTATAGTGCCGCGCCAGCCTAAGGCCGTCGGCCGCTAGCCGATCCAGATTGGGGGTCTGGACAATCGGATGCCCCGCGCATCCAAGGCAGTCTGCGCGAAACTGGTCGAGCGTAATGAGGAGAATGTTCATCATATCGAATCAGTCGCATAGACGCCAAGCGCGCAAGTCGCATCTAACGCACGAATAGATGATCGTTTTAAGACATTGGCGCGTGTTCGCCCGCCCAAGGCCTCTCGTCCGAATGCTTGCCCGCTAGCCCAAGGCGATCAGACGATCCATGGCGCTTTCGAGTTTTGCCTTGGCAATCTTGGACTCGGCCAAGCGCTCCCGATTGTCCTCGACCACATCCTCACGCGCGCGGGCGACGAAATCGGGATTGTCGAGCTTTTTCGCGGTGCGCTCAATGTCGCCTGCAAAATTGGCGATTTCCTTGGCCAGGCGGGCTTTTTCCGCGGCCAGATCAATAAACCCGGCAATGGAAAGCGCGGCCGTCACTTCCTCGATCACAAACGGCACAGCCCCTGCCGGTGCCACATCAGCCTCCTTGACCGATTCCAGACGCCCGAGCGAGACGATCAGGTCGCGATTACGCACCAGTCTGGCCTTGGCCACATCGCCGGCCCCGACCAGGGTCAGGGGCGCACGTGCCGAGGGCGGCACATTCATTTCCGAACGGATCGAGCGTACCTCGCTGACCAGGGCGATCACCCAATCAATCTCGGCCTCGGCCTCGGCATCGAGCCAGGCCTCAGGAAATACCGGCCATTGGGCGGTAATCAACATGCCGTCACGGGCCGCGCCAAACTCGGCCAGCTTGCCCCAAAGCTCTTCTGTGACAAAGGGCATGACGGGGTGAAGCAATTTAAGGCAGACATCCAGCGCCCAGGCGGTCATGGCCCGGGTCTCGGCCTTGGCCTCGCCGTCATCGCCGTTCAAGATCGGCTTGGCCAGCTCCAGATACCAGTCGCAGAACACGTTCCAGACAAATCGGTAAAGCGCCTGGGCGGCCACATCAAAGGCGCAGGCCTCCAGCGCCTTGGTCACGGCCAAGACCGTCTTGACCGTCTCGCCACGGATCCAGCGATTAATGATCTGTTTAGCTGCGCCCGGATCAAATCCGTCCTCACGCAGACATTCATTCATCTGGCTAAAGCGTGCAGCATTCCATAATTTGGTGCCGAAATTACGATAACCTTCAATGCGTTGCCGCGATAATTTGATGTCACGCGCCTGGCCAGACATGGCCGTGAAGGTAAAGCGCAGGGCATCACAGCCAAACTCGTCAATCAGGTCGAGCGGGTCTAGGACATTGCCCTTGGACTTGCTCATCTTCTGGCCCTTATCATCGCGGACCAAGGCATTGATAAATACCCGCTTAAACGGCACCTCACCCTTGAAATGCAGCCCCATCATCATCATCCGGGCGACCCAGAAGAAGATAATATCAAAGCCGGTAACCAGCGTGTGGGTCGGATAAAACCGCGCAAGATCAGACGTGTCTTGCGGCCAGCCTAGGGTCGAAAACGGCCACAATGCCGACGAGAACCAGGTGTCTAAGACGTCCTCGTCCTGTTTAAGCACGGTCTCATGACCGTAATGGGCTAGGGCTGCAGCCTTGGCCTCGGCTTCAGACTCCTCGACGAAAATGGTCCCATCCGGACCGTGCCAAGCCGGGATACGATGGCCCCACCAGAGCTGGCGCGACACGCACCAAGGCTGGATATTCCGTAGCCATTCGAAATAGGTCTTTTCCCAATTGCGCGGCTCAAACACCATATCGCCATTTTCAACCGCCTTGATGGCGGGCTGGGCGAGGGTATGGGCATCAACATACCATTGGTCGGTCAAGAAGGGCTCAATCACCACGCCGGAGCGGTCGCCAAACGGCTGGGCAATCAGCTTGTCTTCGATCAGGCGCAGCAGGCCCATCTCCTCAATTTCGGCAATCACCCTCTTGCGGGCGACATAGCGATCAAGGCCCAGATAGCGCTCTGGGATCGGCCCGGCCATCTTGGCCTGTTCATCCATGATCGAGATCAAGGACAGGCCGTGGCGGGCCGCGACCTGGAAGTCGTTGAAATCATGGGCACCCGTAATCTTGACCGCGCCCGAGCCTTTTTCTGGATCAGGATATTCATCGGCAATAATCGGAATCAGACGATCAGCGATCGGCAAGCGCACAAACCGACCAATGAATTTTTGATAGCGTGGATCATCCGGATGCACAGCCACAGCGCCATCGCCCAGCATGGTTTCGGGCCGGGTGGTGGCAATCACGATCTCGCTCACGCCATCGATCGCCTCGCCCTCTAGGGGATAGGCAAAGTGCCACATCTTGCCCTGAACTTCGCGGGTCTCGACTTCTAGGTCGGAAATCGCCGTCTGGAACTGGGGATCCCAATTGACCAGGCGCTTGTCGCGATAGATCAGACCCTGTTTGTGTAGGGCGACAAACACCTTGCGTACCGCCTGGGACAGGCCCTCATCCAGGGTAAAGCGCTCTCGGCTCCAATCACACGAGGCGCCCAGTCGGCGCAGCTGATTTTGGATGGTCCCGGCCGAACTAGCCTTCCATTCCCAGACCTTGGCGATAAAGGCGTCACGGCCCATATCGCGCCGCGAAACATTGCCCTCGGCCGCCAATTGCCGCTCAACCACCATCTGGGTGGCAATGCCGGCATGGTCCGTGCCCGGCAGCCACAGGGCCGCCTTGCCGCGCATGCGCTCGAACCGGGTCAGCACGTCTTGCAAGGTATTGTTCAGGGCATGGCCAATATGCAGCGAGCCGGTGACATTTGGCGGTGGAATCACCAAGCAAAAGGGCTCAGCCGCGGGATCCTCCGTGGGCGCAAACGCGCCGGAGCTCTCCCATTTGGCATAAAGTCTCGGTTCAGCGGATTTTGGGTCGTAGGTTTTTTCGAGCATGGCCAATCACGTCAGCGCCTGATCTGCGCAAGCAAAAGCCTATAGCAGCACGCCCGCCACAATGCGAAGCGGTGATCGATAATGGGTGACAAAATTGCAGCTAGAACCGGCGGCGCGCAATCCGTTCGACTTCTTCATCGACCTTGGCCTGGACGATTGGCAGCAGATTTTCGTCGAGCCAGGTCTTGAGCAAGGGCCTCAACAGTTCGCGCACCACATCCTCAAGCGTTCGGCCATCCATTGGCATGGCGACCGTTTGGGCTAGACGGTCAAAAGCCGAGGCGGCTGCAGCCTGAGCGACCGTATCCACGAGGCTCGGTTCTGGTACAGGCGCCAAGATGGGCGGCGCAACCGGCTCCGGCTCGCTATCCAGATCTTCGTCAATATCAAAATCGAAGGCTTCCAGATCGACGGT
This sequence comes from Caulobacteraceae bacterium, assembly GCA_947452365.1. Lineage (GTDB taxonomy): Bacteria > Pseudomonadota > Alphaproteobacteria > Caulobacterales > Caulobacteraceae > CAISGS01. Next base: position 2,799 of record CANGCO010000007.1, on the reverse strand, counting down.
TTCTGGCTCGGGCGCAAAGGCCTGAATAGATTGATCTTCCTTGTCCACTGCTGGAATGGTCAATTCCAGCACATCATCGTCATCCTCGGGCGCAAACCCCACTGGATCGCGTGCTGCAGGCGGCGCAATCTCATCGGCATCATCGGAAATGATGCGGCGGATGGAGGCGAGGATTTCCTCCATGCTCGGTTCTTGGGCGTTCGCTTCGGACATGCCTATGGTCACCGTCTCAGAAAAGATCGAATTTCATTCTACCTAGGCTAGGCGTCTCGAGCCTCTGGTGCAAATTCCAAGATGCAGTTGCACCGGATTATCGACAGAAAATGACGAAAAAATATCGGTTAGGGGCGGTTTGCAGCGATTGGGGCGTCGGGCAGCATCTCTCTTTGCTGGATTTTTGCACCGCCTACGCCATCGACCGTCTCAACGATTCGGTCCCAAGGGGTCAGGGACAGCCCATTCTTGCGGCGATTAAATTTGGATTTGTCGTCATAGGGCGTGACCGCGGTATTCAGATTACGGATTTCAAGCGCGCCCATGGCATTGAGCAATTGCGCAGCCGCCAGATACGAATCGCGACGGGCATTGACCAGGGCCAGTTCGGCATTGCGCAGTTCCTGCTCGGCATTAAGCACGTCCAGGGTCGTCCTTAGACCAACCTGATTTTCCTGCTTTGTGCCCTCAAAGGCGATCTCGGTCGCGCGGACCTGTTCTTCATTGGCTATAATGCTGCTTTTGGTCGCCAAAAGCTGGGCCCAGGCCTGGGACACGGCTTGCACAACCGACCGCCGAGCATAATCCAACTGTAGCCGGTCACTGGTATTCAGCTCAATCGCTTGGCGCACACGAGAATTAATCACCCCGCCTGCGAGCAAGGGCTGGGTAAACACAGCCGCGGCGGTGACATCGCGGTCATAATGACCAGAGCCCGAGGCCTGGCTCAGCACCCGGCTTTGGTCGGTAAAGGCGAGCTGGGCCTGCAGGGATAGGTTCGGCATCCGCTCAGCCCGCGCAGCCGCGACCCGGGCATTGGAGCCCTGCTCTGTATAATCGGCTTGCAACAAGACCGGGCTATTGCGCTCGGCGGTGGTGAAGGCCAGATCCACACTGGCGGGCACCTGGGTCAGTTCCGGCTCAGGGGCCAGATCGCCAGGGGCCTGGCCAATATTGGCGGTATAGGCGGCGCGGCTAGCGGCGAGCTGGGCTTCTGCTGCGGCCAAAAGCGCCTTGGCACCGGCATAGCGAGCAGCCGCCTGGTTGACATCGGTCTTGGTAATTTCGCCCACATCAAACCGGGCCTTGGCCTCGTCGAGCTGGCGCTTGAGCACGGCGACGTTTTCCTGGCGGATCTTGAGGCTTTCGCTATCGCGACGCACATCAATATAAGCTTGGATTACGGACTGCATCACACTCGCCTCGACGCGGCGCAGACCCTGACGCGCGGCCAGCACCTGGGCCTCGGCAGCGCGCAGGGCACCGGCGGTGCGCCCGCCAGTATAGACTGCTTGCGAAGCCGTAAGGCTTGCCGAATTGGTCGTATAGGTACCGATCGCACTGCCCTGAGGGTCATTATAGCGGCTGGTGCCGCCGAGGCTAAGGCTGGGGCGAGACCCGCCGCGCGCCTGTTCATAGGTTTCTTCCTGGGCGCGAAGCTGGGCGCGTTGCGACAACAGGGTCGGATTGGACTGATAGGCCAGGGCAATCGCCTCGGGCAGGGTCTCTGCACAAGCGGCGCCCGCCATGCCAAGCATCAAGACCGCCGCGCTGGCAGCCGCCAGAACCGTTTGACGATAACCGTTGCGCATCTGTCTCTTCCCTAACCGTGTGAAGGCCCGATCCCCGTGATCGCGCCCGTCTAAACCTCAAATAGCGTCTGTTCGTAAAAGATGCGAATTAAGCTTTGTTCACATCGCCACCAAACGCCAAAATTCTGTCAAACCGACCTAGAAGCTAAAGGCAGGCCGTGGCGCGAAACCGGGCAAATAGTGCGGTGCCGCGTCAAAGCCATCCCTAGCGGCAAACCCGTCATCCGAGCGCACATGAATCTTGGCCTTGCCCACCGGCCCCTTGCGCTCGACCAGGCCAAGACGGCCGTGCGCGTTTAGACCCGCAAGCCAGGCCGTCGGCACGGCCGTGACCGCTCCCTCAGACACGATCAGATCATAGGCGCCCGCCGAAACCGGGGCATCGGCCGCCTGTTCGACAACCGCCAGACCCATTTGCCGAAGCACAGCCGCCGCATAAGGCGCAGCAATAGCCAAGGCGCTTTCGCCCGAGCGCGCCTTGAGCAATTGCAAAATCTTGGCAATGTCGCGGGGCGCCATTAGATAATGGCCGGGTGCGTATTCGATTTGGGTTTCGGCATAGGCCAGATGCTCGCGCCCCGCTGGACAGAAGCCTTCGCGCGCAACGCTACGCATCGCATCCTGCAGATCGGTGTCCGTAACATCGCTGGTGCGGACCTGGCTCTCCACCATGGTCAGTCGGGCGGCGGTATAATCAAAGCTCATCAGATCCATGCCTTGGTCGAAAGCGCCATTTTTAAAGCAAGCGCGGACATTGTAAAACCTGCTTATAGGTCGCACGGGACAGGAAAGGCAATCAGAGCCTTACAAGCCATTGCTCCGGCGGTCCGCATCTGATAGCCAACGGCCTCCGCCCGCAGCACCCTGCTGCGCCTGCACCGGATGGCCTGGTGGCGGAGTGGTTACGCAGCGGCCTGCAAAGCCGTGTACTCGAGTTCGAATCTCGACCAGGCCTCCATCCCTCCCCTCGTTTTTCAAGCCAAATCGCCAACCG
>CANGCO010000006.1 GCA_947452365.1 Caulobacteraceae bacterium | reverse complement strand
GACCCCTTTGCAGGTCCCTATTCTTATTCGAAGGTTATGCGCGATGACTCGCCGCTGCGAACTCACCGGCGTCGGCCCCATGGTCGGCAATAATGTTAGCCACTCTAACATCAAGACCAAGCGCCGCTTCCTGCCCGCGCTCAAGGCCGTGACCTTGCAATCGGACGTGCTGGGCCAGACCTTCCGTCTGCGCATCACCAATGCCGCGCTGCGTACCCTCGACTTCCGCGGCGGCCTAGACGTGTTCCTGGTCAAGGCACCCGACGAAAACCTGTCCCTGCGCGCGGTTCGTATTAAGCGCCAGCTAAAGGCAAAGCTGGCTGCTCAAGCCGCCTAAAGCCCTTTAGACTAGACCATCGAAAAGGGCCGCTTCACGCAAGCGGCCCTTTTTGTTTGTCTGGATACTGGCCCTAGGCCCCAATCACCGGGCCCCAGACCTCCAAATGATTTCGCCGCTCGACCCGCCGGGTGGTTTTTAGGTCAAGAAGCGCCGCTAGGCCCGTCTCGGCCAATAAGCCCTCAATCGCCGCCTTGCCGCTCGCGTCGCAGCCATCCGCCACATCCTGCGCCTTTTGCAGCAGATAGAGCCGATAGGGCAGGACCGCGACCTTGATTGGCAGGCCGCGCCAGACAAATTCAACCTGACCAATCGCGCGGTCACTGGCCCGATCTAGACCGTTTGTGCCCGCGACTATGTCGGGCCGCGCTGCTAGCCAGTCATTGGCATGGCCAACCATGGCCGCAATCTCGGGCAGATAGTCTTCGGCGATAAACCCAAGCAGGGCTTTTAGCGTCTCTGGCACAGCATCATCGGCAAAAAGATCGGGTGCAGGCGAGCCATGGTCTCCGGCGTCCTGCCCTGCCGACTGCATCCGCTCGACCCAGCGCCAGACCCGGGGGGCACGGCGTTTCATTAGGTCCGCCGGATAGGGGTCACGCGCCAAATGTGCAAAAAGGGGCGCAATTAGCCCGTAATCGCCAAGCGTTGGCCGCCCGCCCAGCAGATAGGGGCTATGGGCCAGATGGGTATTGAACAGGTCCAAAAACTGCTCATAGGCCGCCTCGATTTTCGGAATGGAGTCGGGCGTTACGCCAAAACTGGTCATGGCCTTACGCATGCGGCTAGACGAAAAGCCAAATACCCCGGCCGCATCTTCGTCAGAAGCGCCCGGCGCTAGGGCCGCGACAAAATCCTTGGCCAGAAAGTCCAGATTGGTCGCATCAAAATTCCAGCGATAATGCATGGCCGGGCGCAGCATGCCCTCGCCGCCAAACAGCTCGAAAATCTGGCTGATGATCCGGTGGCGCGGCGTGGTCGGCAGCGCAGGCAAACGCGCCAGACCCCGCGCCTCAAACCAGTCAATAATGTCAGAGCCATCCTGGACCAGCGTGCCGTCAGGCGTCTCGAGTACCGGAATGATCCAGCGACCAATCTGGCCCAAAATCTCAGCGCGAAACCGCGCCTCGCCGACAGCGCGATTATCAAAATCAATGCCCTGCTTGATCAGATAAGACCGCGCCTTGCCCGTATAGAGCGAGCCTGGCATCCCATAGAGCTTGTATTGCATTTCAAGGCCCCTCCCCTGCACCACACAGACTTGATTGTGGCCCGTTAAACGCCAATAGTCGAGCCGAAGCGAATTTGCCAAAGGAGACAAGGGTGTGGCGCAAAATGATCCGGTAAATGCGCCCGATTCCTTGGCCAGCTTGAACGGCATGACCGTCTATGGTCTGGACCTGTCTTATTTTACGGGAAAATTGCAAGCCTATCTGCGCTATTGCGAGCTGCCCTTTCGCTTTGTCGATATGAATACCGGCGATATGCGCAAGGTCGCGCAAAAGACCGGTATGGCGCAAATGCCCGCCATTGAACTGGCTGATGGGCGTTGGCTGACGGATACCACGGCAATTATTGACTGGATTGAAGGCCTGCGCCCGCGCATTGAGGTCACATCCAAGGACCCGGTCTTGCGGTTCTTCAGCCTATTGATGGAGGACTATGCCGACGAATGGCTGTGGCGTCCGGCCCTGCATTATCGCTGGAGCTTTAGGTCCGATGCCGAGCATATGGGCGGGCGAATTGCGCGCGAAATGATGCGTGACCTGCCCCTGCCAGTTTGGCTGCGCAAGGCCACGATTATCCGGCGGCAAAAGACCAAATATGTGCGCGGCGATGGGGTCAGTCCGGCGACCCGCGCCCATGTCGAGAGCATTTATCTGCGCAATCTGTCGGATCTAGAGGCCATATTCCACACGCGGCCCTTTATGATGGGCAATCGGCCCAGCCTGGTTGATTTTGCCTTTATGGGCCCGATGTTTCGCCATTTCAGCCTCGACCCGACGCCGGCCAAGATCATGCGCGATCAGGCCCCCGGCGTTTATGAATGGGTTGGCCGTGTCTGGAATGCCAAGGCCAGTGAATATGGCGGCAATAGCCTGCTGGATGAAGCGCCGCAGGACTGGTCGCCCTTTCTGCGCGATATGGGCCGGGGCTATCTGCCCTATCTGGCCGCCAATGCCCTGGCCGCAGGTCAAAGGCGAGGCCAGTTCAATACCCAGATCGAGGGCGTAGCCTACCACCTGCCGGTCAATTTGAACCGGGTTCATTGTTTGGGAAGGCTACAAGCCGCCTATATGGCCCTGCCGCCCTATGCAGCCAAGATTGTGCGCCTAAGGCTGGAACGGGCTGAGGCCTGGCAACCCTTCTGGCAGGTTCGTGCGCCCAAGGTCGGGTTTGATCCCGGCGACAATCTACCCTTCTTGACGGCCAAGACGGCCTGGACGCGCGGCGGGCCAAGGCTGCGGATCGGTTCTGCGGTTCATGACGGGCATGGTCGCTAGGCGGGCGAGACGCAGCGAAAGCCAATATGGGCCATGCTGGTATTGGCCGCTAGGCCCATGCGCGCGGCGGGCCGATACCGCTCGCAGTATTCCGCCGCACACAGATAAGACCCGCCCTTGAGCGCGAACAGGTCGGATTGTTGCACGCCCATTGGGCCGCAGCAGCCCCTGGTTTGATCATCCCTGAACGGCGAGCCGGTCCATTCCCAGACATTGCCGATCATATCAAACAGGCCATAGCCATTGGCTGGATAGGCGCAGGTCGGGCTGGTGCCCGCCACTGGGCCCCGCGCAAACCACCAGGGAAAAGCGCCGGTCCAGACATTGGCCATCAACTGCTCAGTTGGCTGAAATTCATTGCCCCAGGCATAGTCAGCCAGGACCAACCCGCCCCTGGCGGCCACCTCCCACTGGGCCTCAGATGGCAGGTCAAGCCCGCGCCAAGCAGCATAGGCGGCAGCATCGGTCTGTGACACATGCACCACCGGGTGATCATCCCTTCCCACCAGGTCAGAGCCTGGGCCATAGGGCTTGTGCCAGCACGCCCCCGGCGCAAAGCGCCACCACCGGGATGGGTCGTTTAGAGGAATGGGCCCCTCGCTTGCCACAAACACGCCAGACCCCGCAGGCTGTGCCCGCTCAGCCTCAGTGACCCAACCGGTCGCAGCCACAAAGGCCGCAAAGGCGGCATTGGTGACCGGGGTGGCCTCGATGGCAAAGGCTTCTAGATCGACGCGGCGAGCCGGGCGCTCCTCGGCATAATGGGTGTCGGACCCGATCGCATAGGACCCCGCCGCAATCACCACGCGTTCGGCAAAAACTGGCCTCATACCTTGATCTGCATCGCCTTCATAAAGCCCATAATCTCGACGGGATTCATTGGGGCTGTATCGACCTTGATCAGCACACGCTCAATCTTGCCGGCAAAGGGGTTTGGGCCCTGATAGGCCGCCGAGACCCGATTGCCGAGATCCTGGCCAATACAAAACCCATCATAGCCCGGCGAGAACAAGACCCGGTCAAATGTGTGGTCAGCCACCTTGCGGCCATTAATGAACAGGGCCCCGGAGCCGAAAAATGGCCGTGCGCGCATGGATTGCTTGAATTTGACCGTTACCTTGCCGCTTGGCAGCGGCAAGGAGGATACGATTTTTTCCGACCAGGGCAACAGACTGGCCTCATACACCAGTCGGCCCTTATCGACATATAGAACATAGCCGGCAGGGCGAGAGCCATGCGCCACCAGCACACCGTCCTCATCGCCCCTAGGCCGATCCAGCGTCACTTCCAAACTATGCGACAGGCCGCAAACTATGGGAGAGATATCGGTCGGCAAGGGATCAATCGGTGGGCGGATGTCCCAGGTCTTGCGCAATTTGCTGGCCCGGGCTTGAACCATTTTTAGCAGAAGCGGCCGATCATCCAGCGGCAGGACATTATGCGCCACGGCGGCGGCCTGCCACTTGGTCTTCAGGCTTTCCACCTTATCGGGGTACACAGCCGACAGGTCATTGAGCTCATTTGGGTCATTGGCGCGGTCAAATAGGGCCCAGTGGTCCTCGGCAAAATCCTTGCCACGCGTATGAACCGTCACGGCGCGCCATTGCCCGTCCTCATAAGCGCGAAATCCGCCAAGTTCGTAATATTGCTCGGTCCGGGTTGCAGCTGTGCCTGAGGTCAAGGTCTTGGCGATGCTGGCCCCCTCGACCGGCTTTTGCAGACGCCCCTGATAGAGCTCGGGCCGCTCAACGCCACAGGCCTCCAGCACAGTCGGGAACAGATCCACCACATGCACAAATTGTTTGCGCACAGCGCCCGGCTCCGAAACCTTGCTGGGCCAGGACACGATCAGGGGGTCAGCAACACCGCCTAGGGCCGCATACTGCTTATAGAGGCGGTAGGGCGTATTGGAGGCATTGGTCCAGCCGATCGGATAGTGAGGAAATGTGCCATCCTCGCCCATATGATCATGCATCTGGGCGGCCATATCCAAGGGCACAGGGCGGCCAAAGGCGGGTGCAAAAATATTGGGCGTGCCGGTCTCAGTGCCCTCAGCCGAGGCGCCATTATCGGAAAACACAACGACAAAGGTATTGTCGCGCACGCCAAGCGCATCAAGCTCAGCCAGTACCTTGCCAATCGCCCGGTCAGCGCCGGAAATCATGCCGGCATAGACCTCCATATAACGGGCATAGACCTGTTTTTGCGTGGCAGAGAGCTGGTCCCAGGGCGCGGCCCCAAACGATAAGGGCGGCAATTTGACCGTGGACTGCGCAATGCCAAGCGCCTTTTGCCGCTCCAGCCTCTGGGCCCGGATCACATCCCAACCGGCATCAAACCGGCCCTTGTGGCGATCGCGATCCTCGGGCTTGGCCTGAAGCGGTGAATGCGCCGCCCCCATGGCCAGTTGCAGATAAAACGGCTTGTCTGGTTCTAACAGTTTTTGCGTGCGCATATAGCTGACGGCGTGATCGGCCAGATCATCGCTGAGATAATAGCCCTCCCCCCCCGCCTCGGTCCGGGCTGTGCCGTCATAAAGCGCGCCAGGATGGAAATGATCGCTGGAATGGCCCTGGTACCAATAGGCGCGATCAAAGCCGCGATGGGTGGGCCAATTATGGAACGGGCCGGTAGGGCCATTGCTTTCGGCATTATTCACATGCCATTTGCCGACCAAAAAGGTCGACCAGCCGGCATCGCGCAACACCTCAGGCAAGGTGGCCGCATCACGGGTCAGGTCGCCGCGATAGCCGGGATAGCCAGAATCAATATCGGCTAGCCAGCCCATGCCAGCAGAGTGGTGGTTGAGCCCGGTCAGAAGCGCCGCCCGGGTGCAGGAGCACATGGCCGTTGTGCGATAATTGACATAACGCAGGCCGCCCTTGGCCAATTGGTCAATATGCGGCGTCTCGATCTCGCCGCCATAACAGCCAAGATCGGCAAAGCCGACATCATCTAGAATGATCACGACCACATTGGGTGCGGCCTTGGGTGCCGACACCACGTCCGACCCGCCAGGCCGCGAATCCTTGAATGATGTGGCAATTTTGGGCGGCTTGCCCTTGGATAAGGGCGGCGGGGTGATCAGATTGGCCGTGGCCGACTTGATTGCCGCCCCGCCAGCAGCCAAGACGGCCGCGCCCCCGACCCCGGCGCCAGCGCCAAGCAAGAGCGAACGACGGTCAATCTTGGGCTTGGAATCGCGCGCCATGGGTCACAGCCTCTTGCAGGTCAAATCCGGTTACGGATTGCACCCTAATTTATTGCACAATTAATGCCAATAACTTGAGCGCCAAGCGACCCGCCAGGGCCAGCCCATATGAGGCGAGGCCATCAAGGCCCCGCCTCCTGGGCGCTAGATCCGGCTGCGGCCCAGGGCCAAGACCACCACCAAGACCGCCTCAACCACTATGGGCTGGACCATATCGGGCGTCAGGCCAGACATGGCCACAGTCAGGACCCGGCCCGCTAAGGCCAAGCCAATAAACAGCACTGGCGCGGTCAAATACTTGGCTTCGCTACGGATCACGGCGATCAGGGCCAACAGGCTCGATCCCGCAAAAAAGCCGCCCAAATCGGCACGAATAGAGGCCAGACCCAGCGGGCCGATTGGTGCCAGCCCAAGCTTGGCCGCGGGCAGTGCCGGATTGAGCCAAAGCTGCAGCGCCAACAAAAGCCCCAGAACCCCGATTAGGCCAATCACACCGCGCAAAACTGTACGAACCATAATGTCTTCCCCCTGGTGTTTTACTTATGGCAGGCACTATGCCGGGATTTGAGAGGGTGACAAGCCGCGACCAAGGCTTGGCCCGTTCGGGCTTGGACAAAACCGCCTTGATCGGCTCAAATAGGGATTAAGGCGATTTGAGCAAAGGACAGGCAAATGATCGAGGTCTCAACCCAGGCCAACCCGCAGTTTCGCGCGCGGTTTGAACAAGCGGTGCATCGGGATCGCTCAGCGGCCGATATCGAGGCCATGGCGCGCGGCGTCAAGACCGGAGGCGATGGGCTTGAACTCGCCGCGGCCCTGTTTCGCGCCGGGTTTATGGCGCCTGAAGCCCTTGCGCGAACCTATGATGCTGCAGCGCTCGGCTGGCAGGGCGAGGCGGTTGGTGGCCCCGAGATTGATATTGCCGATCACGGCGAGGCGCGGGTGCCCGATGCCGTGTGGGACCCGTTCTGGGCCCTGGTCAATGCGTCCGGTTCCGGCGGCGGCGGTGCGCTGGATGTCACGGCCCGCACAGCCGATCTAGGCAGGCACCTGTCCGAGGCCTTTTCGGCGCGACTGGGCGTCGCCTATTATGCCTATCCTAATGTACGCGAAACCGCTGCCAAGGGCCTGCCGCCCCAATTTGATCTGGAAAGCCTAGCCATCTGCCCCGAAGGCTCGCTCGGCCATGCGTTTTATCGCCAGATCGTCGATAATGGCTTTGATCTTGAAGTGCTTGATCGCGACGTTCTAGCCCTGTCCAGCCTGGCCGCGCCACACGATTTTATCAATACGCGCATGCTGCAATCGCATGACCTGATCCATTTGCTGGCAGGCTATGAACTGACTGCCCTGCACGAGGTTGGCATTTCGGCGTTTCAATTGGCCCAGTGCGGCCATGGCTATTCGGCCATGTTCTTGGCCGTGGTTGCGACGGGCGCGGCGGCCTCAGACAATCCGGGTGCCCTGCCCTTTGTGCTGGAAACCGTCTTGGGGGCCTGGACCCATGGTCGGCGCAGTGCCTCCTTGATCCCGCTCGATTGGCAGGCGGTCTGGGACCAGCCGATTGCGACCATCCGTCAGAACCTAGGCATGTCGGCCTTTAACAGCCCCTTCCCCGCCGATATTATCGAGCAATTGGCCAAGGCGGCCTGAGCTTGCCTTAGGCGGGGCGTCTGGCCCGCAGGGCCTGGGCAATCGTGCCGTCATCGAGCCAGTCAAGCTCGCCGCCGACGGGTACGCCGCGGGCCAGCATGGTCACTGAAACCGAATTGCCCGCGCCTGCCAGCCGGTCGGCCAGATAATGCGCCGTGGTCTGACCATCGACGGTTGCGGGTAGGGCCAAAATAACTTCGCGCACCTCGGACTCGTCCACCCGGCCGATCAGTTCCTCAACCCGCAAGGCCTCGGGCCCTACCCCGTCTAGGGCCGATAATAGGCCGCCAAGCACATGATAGCGGCCGCGAAACGTGCCGCCGCGCTCTAATGCCCAAAGGCCGCCAACCTCCTCAACCACACAGATCATGCGGCCATCGCGCGAACCATCGGCGCAGATCGCACACGGATCGCAGGTATCGAGCGCGCCGCAGGTGCCACAGGCCCGGACACGATCGGCTGCATCGCTCATGGCCTGGGTAAGGGGCAGTAAGAGCTGCTCGCGCCGCTTGAGCAAGGCCAAGGCCGCCCGCCGCGCCGAGCGCGGGCCAAGGCCGGGCAGTTTGGACAGAAGCGCGATCAGTCGCTCAATTTCGGGACCTGCCGCAGCCAATCAGTCCTCCTCGGCCTCTTGCGGGGCCGATTCAGCCGATAGGATCAGGGTGCGGATTTCTGTGATTTCTGTGCCCGGAAAAGCGCTCATGACCGATTGCACAAAGGGATCGGCCGCAACCGCTAGCCGCAGATCGCCATCTTCGCGCTTTTCCCGCTCCAAAAGGCTTTCCGCGCCGCCAGCGCCCTCGGCGGCAACCAGCCAAGGCTGGCCGGTCCATTCCTTTAGCCGCTGCGACAAGCGCTGGGCCAGGCTATTGGGCGCGCCGGGCGCGGGCTCGAACGTAATCGCGCCCTGGCGAAAGGCGATCGGGCGCATATAGCGCTCGACATCCAGTTTTAGTCCCACATCGCGCCTGGCCGTAATCAGGCTCACCACATCTTCAAAAGATTGCAGATTGGGCACGGCCGAGGCATTGGCCATGGTCGCCGGTGCCGCCATCATCCGCGCCGCGCTACCAGACCCTGAACCCCCGCCAGGCCCGCCACTCGTCCCACCACTGGGCGCACCGCCAGAGTTATCGCCTGAGCGCAGCGCCTTGAGCGCCTCTTCGGGGCCAGGCAGGCTGGAGGCATAGCACAGGCGGATCAGGGCCATTTCGGCGGCGGCCTTGGGATCGGGCGCACGCTGGGTTTCCTCATGCGCCTTGAGCAGCATCTGCCAGACCCGCGCTAAGCTGCCGGCCGAGACCTGGGCCCCCACGGCCGCGAGCCGCGCCGACTGGTCCTTGGGCAGGGCAAGGGCATCTGGCCCCAAGACCTTGGCGATCGAGGAAGCGTGGCAATGTTCCAGCAGGTCCATCATGATCACGGCCGGATCCGCGCCAAACCCGTAAAGGGTCCGATAAGTCGTCATGGCCGTGGCGACATCGCCGCCCAGGACCTGTTCAAACAGGGCAATGGTCTGGGCCCGGTCGGCCAGGCCCAACATGTCGCGGACAATGTCAAACCCAACCACCTGACCACGATCGGCCTGGACAATGGCCTGGTCCAGTAAGGACAGACCATCGCGCACTGAGCCTTCAGCGGCGCGGGCAATCAGGGCCAGACCATCGGCATCGACCAGGGCGCCCTCGGCCTTGCAGATCTTGTCTAGGTGCTTAACCAGCACATCCGGCTCGACCCGGCGCAGGTCAAAGCGTTGGCAGCGCGACAGGATGGTGACCGGAACCTTGCGGATTTCGGTGGTGGCAAAAATGAATTTGGCGTGCGGCGGCGGCTCTTCCAGCGTCTTGAGCAGGGCATTAAATGCGCCCTTGGACAGCATGTGTACTTCGTCGATCACATAGACCTTGTAGCGCGCCTCAACCGGGCCATAGCGCACACTGTCCAACAGGTCGCGCATATCATCGACGCCGGTACGGCTGGCGGCATCCAGCTCCAGCACATCCATGTGCCGACCATCAATAATGGCGCGGCAATGACGGCCCTCGGCGGTCAGACCCACACTGGGCCCGTGTTGGGAGTCACTGTCGAAATTCAGCGCCCGCGCCAAGAGCCGTGCCGTCGTGGTCTTGCCGACCCCGCGCACGCCCGTCAGCATAAAGGCATGGGCAATGCGCCCAGAGGAAAACGCATTGGCCAGGGTGCGGACCATGGCTTCTTGGCCAATCAGGTCCTCAAAAGTGCGCGGCCGATATTTGCGGGCCAGAACCTGATAGGCGGCATTGGGGTCAAGCGGGGCTGGCGCAGCCGCCGCCACCGGCGCGCCAAACATATCCTGCGTCGCCGTATCGCGCTCGGCTGGTTCATTGTCGCCCAGTTCACTGGCCCCCAGATCACTGGCCCAAGGCGGGGTTTGCGGATCGTCCGGATCGGTCATTGAGACTTGGGCCCCAGCATCGCCCGACACCCTCGGGCTGGCGATCCATTACGACAAGGCTGCAGGCCAAAAGCTGCAAGACCAGCATAAGGTGGAGACTGACGACGACCCGTAGCGAAACTCGTTGCGGCTGCTTCCTTCCGGACCTGACCGGATTGGCGAGGACCACGTCCGCCACCAATCTCCGCTCCCTATATGTCAAGGCCAGGGCCCAGATGCAAGGGGTGGGACGCCTAAACCGCCTCGGCCTCCACAGCCAAACGCCCGGTCCGGGTCAACCATTCAAAGCGCCAGCACATGACGGCGGCGGCAACCGCCAACCCAAAGGCCAGGCCAATCCAGATGCCAAGTCCTTGCATACCCAGGCCTAGGCCAAGCAAGAGACACATGGGCGCGCCCGCCAGCCAATAAGAGCCGCCGGCCAAAATCATGGGCATGCGCGTATCTTTCAGACCGCGCAAAGACAGTGTGCCAATCACCTGCAGCGCATCGACCAGTTGGAAGGCCGCAGCGACCTTTAAAAACAGGGTGGCCAGAACAATGGCCTGGCTATCCTTGACCGTGGGGACCCCAAAATAAAGGCTGGCAATCTGGGCCCCGAAAAACGCCATGGCCAGCCCGCTTAAAAGCGTAAACCCAACCCCGACGCCCATGGCCGTAAAACCTGCAAGCCGTGCCGCCTGCGCATCCCCGCGGCCTGTGGCAATGCCGACCCGAACCGTCGCGGCCATGCCAATGCCTAGGGGCACCATAAAGGTCACTGAGGCAAAATTGAGTGCAACCTGGTGCGCGGCCAAGGATACTTCGCCAAAGGTGCCCATGACGAGGGTCATGACATTAAACAGCATGGCCTCAAAAATCATGGTCAGGCCAATCGGAAGACCTAGGCGATAGACCTCCGCGAGCCGCGCCCAGACCGGCTTTAAGAAGTGGCGAAATAAGCGGTAGCGCCGCATTACCGGATCGGCCGAGACCACCACCAACATGGCCAGAAAACTGAACACGCTGGAGCAGGACGTGGCCAGGCCCGCCCCAATCATTTCCAACCTCGGAAAGCCAAAATGGCCAAAAATCAGGGTGTAATCGGCAATGGCATTAAAGCCGATCGTGGCCATCATCACCCAAAGCGCCGCATTAGGCTTGCCCACCGCCGCAGAAAAATTGCGCAGGACCATAAAGCCAAGCGAAAACGGTAGGCCCACGGCCAGCATGCCCAAGAACTGACCGGCCTTATCAGCCAAGACCGGATCCTGACCCAGATGCAGCAGGACCCAGCGTCCTGAAACCAGCACGCCCGCCATCGGCAGGGCCATCAAGATCACAGCCCACAGCCCCATGCGGACAATCGCGCGCACCGCTTCCTTATTGTCTGGCTCGGCCCCAAGGCTCTGCGCGACCATGGGCGAGACGGCCGATGGCGGGCCCGCTCCAATCAGCCAGGCAAAATAATAGACCGTGCTGCCAATCGCCCCGGCTGCTAGCGCAGTTTGGCTTAAGCGCCCCAGCATAATGACGTCGGTCGTCATAACCGCCATCTGGGCCAGTTGCGTAAAGACCATAGGCAGGGCCAAGACCACAAGCGCTGCTAGCTCTGTGCGCCAAGGAGGCAATCTTTTGCCACTTAGGGAATTAGCGGACATCATGGGTCAGGTCTTTGCCCTAAACCTCAATCAAAATCTAGGCATGGACCAATATATCGACCAGCCGTACCCTACCAGTTGCCAAAATGCTTGGACAGTTTCAGGCCCTGTTTTTGATAGTGAGAACCGCCCGTACCATAGAGGCGGTCGGGCAGGGCGATCAGGGGTTCATAGACTAGCCTCGCCACGGTCTGGCCGTCTTCGAGCAGGAAGGGGGTTTCGTGACTGCGCACCTCAAGCACGCCGCGCGACCCAAGGCCGCCGCCCTCTTGTGTGCCAAAGCCGGGATCAAAAAAGCCGGCATAATGGACGCGAAATTCACCGACCGATGGATCAATCGGGGTCATTTCCGCTGCCTGCATCACCGGAATCTCCACAGCCTCTTTTGAGGCCAGGATGTAGAACTCGCCTGGATCCAGCATCAACTCGCCCTTGCGCGGCTCAAGTGCCTCCCAAAAATCGTGCGGATCATGGCCACCGACCTTGTCCAGATCGATCACGCCCGCATGCCGCCGCGCGCGAAACCCGGCCAGATCGCCGGTCAAGTCCACCCCGACACTGCGCGTTTCAAGCAAGGCCGGCCGGCCCTGTTTCAGCCTTAGCTGGTTGAGCCGCGTGCCCGTGCGGGCCAGGATGGAAAAGGTCTGGGGCGCGATCTCGATAAAGAGCGGGCCTGTATAGCCGCTGGCGACATCGTCAAAGGCGCGACTATAATCGGTCATCAGCCGCACAAACACATCAATGCGCCCGGTCGAGCTCTTAGGGTTGCCGCGGGCCGAGACCCCTGGGGCTAGGGCCAGATGTTCTTGGATTTCGGCAATATAGACGCAGCCGCGCTCCAACACCGCGCCCTTGGTCAGGTCAATCTCGTGCATGGCGACATCGGCCATGCGCTGACGCACGGTGCGGCCAAGCCCCGGCAGGAAGGAGGCGCGAATGCGCCAGCACCGCGCGCCGAGCCGCAGGTCCAGACTGGCCGGCTGCACCTGATCGCTATCAAATGCGCTGGACGAACCGATGGCGCCGCTCGCGATCAAGGCGTCTAGGGACTGGCTGGGTAATATGCCCGCAAGGGAGGTCTGGCTCATGGGCCCGACAGTCACTGACCAAGGAGATTCTGGCAAGGGGTGGCTGGGTTTGTAATGGCACGACATGAGTGCCGTTTCGTATGGATTTTGCGCCATCTCGGCCATAAAACCGCCCACACCATGGCCACAAAGCCCCAATTTGTGCCGCCTGCCCCTTGACCTACCCCCCGCTCATGCCTCTCATGCCGCCGCTATTTATAGGAGCAAATTATGTCCGAAGACCCGCATGCCTGGGAGACCGCCACCCGTCTGATCCGGGGCGGAACCATGCGCACGGCGTTTAACGAGACGTCGGAAGCCTTGTTCCTGACCCAGAGCTTTGTCTATGATACGGCCGAAAGCGCCGTTGCGCGCTTCAATGGCGAAGAGCCCGGTTATGTCTATTCGCGCTTTGCCAATCCAACCGTCCAGATGTTTGAAGACCGGCTAGCCCTGTTGGAAGGCGCACAATCGTGCCGCGCCCAGACCTCGGGCATGGCAGCTGTGCACGCGGCCTTGATGGGCCTGTTGCGGGCGGGTGACCATCTGGTCGCGGGCCGGGCCCTGTTTGGCTCTTGCCGCTGGATTGTCGCTGAATGGCTGCCGCGGTTTGGCGTTGAGACCACCATGGTCGATGCCACCGACCTCAAGGCCTGGGAAGACGCGATCCGGCCTAATACTAAGGTGTTCTTGATCGAGACCCCGGCCAATCCCTTGTTGGAAATCACTGATATTGCCGCCGTATCCAAGCTGGCCAAGGCCGCGGGTGCCAAGGTCGTGGTCGATAACGTCTTTGCTACCCCGATCTTCCAAAAGCCCTTGGAACTGGGGGCCGATGTGGTGGTTTATTCCGCGACCAAGCATATTGACGGCCAGGGCCGGGTACTGGGCGGGGCAATCTTGGGCCAGACCGAATTGTTGGACGAGGCCTATCGCGACATGCTGCGCCATACAGGCCCCGCCCTGTCGCCGTTCAATGCCTGGGTCCTGCTCAAGGGCCTAGAGACACTGGACCTGCGGGTGCGGCGTCAGACCGAGACGGCGGCTGTGCTGGCCGATCTGGTCGCGGACCATGCCAAGACCCAGCGCATCTTTTACCCCTTCCGCAAGGACCACCCGCAATATGCCGTAGCCAAGGCCCAGATGAGCGGCGGCGGCAGTCTGCTGGCCTTTGATCTGGGCTCGCGTCAGGCGGCGTTTAACTTCCTCAATGCGCTAGAAATTGTCGATATTTCCAACAATCTAGGCGATGCCAAGTCCATGGCCACCCATCCGCCAACCACCACTCACCGGGCCGTGCCCGAAGCCGAACGCCTCGCTATTGGTGTCACCGAGGGCACGGTGCGGGTATCGGTTGGTCTTGAGGATGTTCGCGATCTGAGCCGCGATATTGCCAGGGCGCTGGACGCGGCATGAACCGAATACCGCGCCGCACCAAGTCTCGCGGCTCACCCATCTATGAGAAAAAGACCGGCGACATTCTGGTGCGGGTGCTCAGTGAGTACTTGCCCGAGGAGTCTGAGCCGGAAAACAGCCTGTATTATTGGGGCTATACGGTCGAGATCGAGAACCATGGCACCGATACCGTCACCTTGATGTCGCGCCACTGGGTGATTACCGACGCCCTGAACCAGATCAATGAGGTCAAGGGCGATGGCGTGGTCGGCGAACAGCCGGTGCTTAAGCCGCGCGAGGCCTATCGCTATACCTCAGGCAGTGCCCTGCGCACGACCAGCGGCACCATGCACGGCACATACCAGATGCTGATCCAAGACGGTGGCCAGTTTGACGTGGAAATCCCGCTGTTTTCCCTCGACCTGCCCGGCGCCCGCAAGGTGCTAAACTAGGCGCTAGCAACCGTTTCTGGCGCGACATCATAGATGCGCGAGCAGTATTCGCATGTGACCCGGATCACGCCGTCGTCCTCGACCATACCTTCGCGCTCATCATCGGAAAATGACCGCAAGACCGAGACAATGCGGTCCTGAGAACAGCGGCACATGGCGCTGAGGGGCTTGGGTTCAAACATGCGCACGCCGTCTTCGTGAAAGAGCCGAAACAGCAATAGTTCCGGCGACACGGTCGGGTCGATCAACTCGTCCTCGCCAACGGTTTCAAACAAGGCTTGCGACCGCTCCCAAGCCTCCTGGGTCGGGGCGCGGGCATCGTCTTCGGCAACATTTTGCAATACCATGCCGCCAGCGCGCCAAGATAAGGCGCCATCGGTCTGGATCTGGCCGACCGCAAGGCGAATGCGGGTCGGGGTCTGTTCGGACTGGGCGAAATATTGCTCGGCGCAGAGGGCTAGGGTCTCGCCCTCAATTGCAGTGACGCCCTGATAGCGGTCCATGTCCGGGCCCTGATCAACCGTCATAATGAACAGGCCCTCGCCCAGCAGGCTTTTTGCCCCTGGTCGCACAAAGCCGGTACTGATCTCAGCCACCCGCTCGGCATCATAACGGCAATAGCCGCGCAGGCCGCCGACCGTGTCATAATCGGCCACCACATAGCGCACAGGCCCATCGCCTTGCGCCTGCATGATCAGGCGGCCTTCAAATTTCAGGCTGGCCCCGACCAGGGCCGCGAGGGTGCAGGCCTCGCCCAAGAGATTGGCAACTGGCTCGGGATAGTCATGGCGGTTCAATATGTCGTCGACCACCTCGCTGAGGCGCGCAATGCGGCCGCGCACGGCCTCGCGCTCGATCTGGAAGGCGGCAACCATATCATCAGGGGATCTGGGCAGGGTGTTTAGGTCAAGATCAGTCATGGCCGCTATATAGGGCGGCGAGGCGCGGCAATCTAGCCACCCATGCCGCACCACTCCGGTTTAAGGTTAGTTCCCGGCTAGGCACCAGGCCAGGACGGCTTTTTGCGCATGGATACGATTTTCCGCCTCGTCAAATACCTTAGATTGGGGACCATCAATCACCCCGTCCGTCACCTCCTCGCCCCGGTGGGCGGGCAGACAATGCAGGAACAAGGCATGCTTGGCGGCTAGGGCCATCAAGGCCTCATCGACCTGGAACGGCTCAAACGCCTTTAGGCGCGCATCGTGATCCGTATCGCCCATGGATACCCAGGTATCGGTAATGACGCAGTCTGCGCCTTCGACCGCCGCGCGGGGATCCGCCGTCATCTCAATATCGGCGCCCTGATCCGCCGCCCGGGCCAGATCAACCAGATCGGGATGATATTGCGGCGGACAGCCAATGGTCAGGCGAAAGCCAAATCGGCTGGCAGCATGGATCAGGCTAGCACAGACATTATTACCGTCCCCGACCCAGGCAATCGTCTTGCCCGCGACCGGGCCGCGATGCTCTTCAAGGGTCTGAAGATCGGCCAGAATCTGACAAGGATGGCTGCGGTCGGTCAGGGCATTGATCACAGGTATACTGGCGGCCTGGGCAAAGCGCTCAACATCTTCATGCCGATTAGCGCGGATCATCACCGCATCGACCATGCGCGACAGGACCCGGGCCGTGTCCTCGATCGGCTCACCACGGCCAAGCTGCATATCGGCCGCATTGGCAATTATGCTGGCCCCGCCAAGCTGGCGGATCGCCGCATCAAAGGAAAACCGGGTACGGGTTGAGTTTTTCTCAAAAATCATGGCAAGCGTACGGCCAGTGGCTGGCGCATCCTTATCCACCACGGCCTGACCCCAGCCGCGGCGTGCGGCCTTGCGGGCATGGGCATCATCCAAAATGCCGCGCAGACTGGCCGCATCGAGCCGCCAAATATCTAAAAAGTGCCTAACCGACGGTTTCATCAAAAAATCCCTCAGACCACCTCAGCCCAGACGGGAGAGGCGGGAACAGAAAGGCCTGTGCGTGACAGGGGGACGTGACAGGCGTGTGACGCTTGAAGGCGATCTTAAGCCTTAGCCTTGGCGTGTTCGCGGGCGACCTCGCAAGCGCGGCCGATCTTGGCCACGGCCTCCTGAGCCTCCTCGATGGTCAGGGTCAGGGGCGGCAAGAGGCGCACACAATTATCGCCGCCGCCGGCAACCAGCAGCTTTTGATCGCGCGCCAGCACCATAAAATCGCGATTATTCGGGATCAGCTTGATACCGATCAAGAGCCCGCGGCCGCGGACATCGACAATAATGTCTGGATACTGATCTTTCAGGCCATTGAGCTGCTGGGTGAAATAGCCCGCCACTTCGCGGACATTATCGAGGGTCGAAGGCTTGGCAATCTCGTCAACGGCTTCATAGGCCACCACCATGGCCAAGGGATTGCCGCCAAAGGTCGAGCCATGCGCGCCAACCCCCATGCCCGCCGCCGCATCGCGCGTGGCCAGACACGCCCCAACTGGAAAGCCTGATCCCAGCGCCTTAGCCACAGCCATGACATCGGGCGCTGCGCCAGACCACTCATAGGCAAACAGTTTGCCTGTACGGCCGAGGCCGCACTGGACCTCGTCATAGATCAGCAAGATGCCTTCTTGATCGCATAGCTCGCGCAGCCCCCGCAGGCAGGCATCGGGCACCGCGCGCGCGCCGCCCTCGCCCTGGACCGGCTCGATCATGATCGCGGCCGTGGTCGGGCCAATCGCGGCCTTCAAGGCCTCATGGTCACCAAACGGCAGATGGATATAGCCCGGCAGACGCGGACCAAAACCGTCCGTATAGCTCGGATTGCCGCCAGCATTGACCGCCGCATAGGTGCGGCCGTGAAAGGCGCCTTCAAAAGTGATGATATCGATGCGCTCAGGCTGGCCCTTGGCCGAGTGATATTTGCGCGCCAATTTGAGCGCGCATTCAATCGCCTCTGTTCCGGAATTGGTGAAAAACACCACATCGGCAAAGGTCTCGGCGGTCAGCCGATCAGCCAGCTTTTCCTGCTCAGGAATGCGGAAAATGTTCGAGACATGCCACAGCTTTTCGGCCTGGGTCTTGATCGCATTGACCAGACGCGGATGCGCATGGCCAAGCGCATTGGTGGCAATCCCGGCCATGCAGTCCAGATAAACCTCGCCGTCCGTGCTGGTCAGTCGCGCGCCTTGGCCGCGCTCGAACGCGAGCGGCGCACGATTATAGACGCCCATCAAATGAGCTTGTGCCGAGGAAGAAACAGGCGCTTGGCTGGACAAGGTAAACCCTCCAATAGCGAAGGCCTCGGGGGTGAAAACCTCGAGGCGGGAAGGCTATGGGTTGTCGCTGCGGAACGACAATCTGTCAATCATGGCGCGCTGAGATTGCGTCAAAACCACTAAAAACTGTGCGGCCGTGACTCTTTCGTCAGGATTTGAGCCGATAACCGGTCCGAAACAGGTTCCAGCAGCTCAAGGCCAAGACCACAACTAGGCTTGCGGTCATGCCCATACCGACCCCGATATTGCCATCCGACAGGCCGATAAACCCATAGCGAAACCCGTCGATCAGATAAAAGAACGGGTTAAAATGCGAGGCGGTCCGGAACGGTTCGGGCAGGCGATCGACCAGATAAAATGTGCCGGACAAAAAGGTCATGGGCATGATCAGAAAATTGGTCACAGCCGCCAAATGATCGAATTTCTCGCTCCATAGCCCCGCCATAATGCCAATCAGGCCAAGGATCAGCGAGGCCGCAACGGCGAAATAGACCACCGCCCATAAGTGCGCCACGCCCCAATGGGTAAAGGGCGTCACCGCCAAGGCCGTGATTGTGCCAACAAACACACCGCGCGTTGCAGCGCCAAGGCCAAACCCGACCAGAAGCTCAAACGGCGATAAGGGCGGGGTGAGAAAGTCTGGCGTCAGGCCCATAATCTTGGCCTGGATCAGGCTCGATGAGGCATTGGCAAAAGAATTGTTCAAGATCGCCATCATGATCAGGCCTGGCGCCACGAACTGGGCATAGGGCGTGCCATGGATAGGCGGGCTGGCCCCGCGCATGGCAACGACAAAGATCAGCATATAGAGCAAGGTTGTGACCACGGGCGCAGCCACGGTCTGCATGCCGACCTTCCAGAATCGGCGCACTTCGCGGGCATAGAGGGTCATCATGCCGCGCCAATTGACGCCATTATAGTCGCGCG
Organism: Caulobacteraceae bacterium; assembly: GCA_947452365.1. Lineage (GTDB taxonomy): Bacteria > Pseudomonadota > Alphaproteobacteria > Caulobacterales > Caulobacteraceae > CAISGS01. The sequence goes on along the minus strand of CANGCO010000006.1, from coordinate 52,038 downwards.
GCAGCGGCGGTGTTGGCAGGGGGGTGATGTGCCCGATTTCACTGGAATTGGTCATGGGATCAGACTTGCCCCGATTGACGCCTTTTCGCAAGCCACACCTTGTCCAGAACTTGTCCCCAGATATTTGACCCCCTATATCTAGTTGGTCTTCAGTTTTTTATAACCACCTATTGTGTCCGTTAAGCTTTGGTTTAGGATAGGTCCTGAGGTTAACGTCCTTTGGAGTGCGAGATGGGCTGGACAGATGAACGGGTCGAATTGCTGAAAAAACTCTGGGCCGATGGCCTGAGCGCAAGCCAGATCGCCAAACAACTCGGCGGCGTAACGCGCAATGCCGTGATTGGTAAGGTCCATCGTCTTGGCCTGTCTGGCCGAGCTGCGCCTTCGCAACCTGCCCGCCCCGCTTTCAAGGCCCCGCGCGCACCCCGCGCTGCGGTTGCAGCGCCGGCCGCGCCGCGCCGGGTTGAGCCGGTCGCCCCGGCACCGGTTGCAGCCTCGCCTACACCGCCCGCTGTTTATAAGGAAGAGCCAGGCTCTGCCACGGTTCTGACACTTGGGGCGCATATGTGCAAATGGCCAATTGGCGATCCCGCCACCGATAGTTTCAGCTTTTGCGGCCGCCGGTCCTCTGACGGCCCCTATTGCAGTGATCATGCCCGGGTTGCCTATCAGCCCCAGCAAAAGCGCGTTCGCAGCGGCACGTCAGAACTCGCCCGCTCGCTGCGCCGCTACATCTAAATAAGGGGATGGTCGCAGGGCCATCCCTCAGGGCTCCAGTTTTCCCAATAAGACCGATCTAGAATTCGTCCCATTGACCAGGGTCTTCGGCCTTTGCTGCGCCAAGATTGGTCGGGAGCTTGGCAAGTCTGGACTGGACCTGAGCAACCAGATTTCTCGTCGGCTTATACCGCACGGGATCAGCCAGCTGAATCTGACGCAATGTCGGGGCCTCAAGGCCCGTATTGAACTGCGCCATCTGCCGGGCCAGTTCGGCGGTTTCGGACTGCAGGCTCGACGCTGCCGCCGTAACCTCTTCGACCATGGCGGCGTTTTGCTGGGTGACCTGATCCATCTGATTGACCGCAGAATTGACCTGGGACAGCCCCGTCGCCTGCTCGGTGGATGAGGTGGCGATCTCAGAAATCAGGGCATCGATCTCGGTAATATTGGCAACAATCCGCACAAGCGATTCCCCGGCTGCTGCCACCAGCTTGACCCCAGCATCAACCTGGCCAGAACTGGCACTGATCAAGCCCTTGATCTCCTTGGCCGCCTCGCCGCAGCGCTGGGCCAAGGAACGCACCTCGGACGCCACCACTGCAAAGCCGCGACCCGCATCGCCAGCCCGCGCCGCCTCGACCCCGGCATTCAGCGCCAAAAGATTGGTCTGGAAGGCGATTTCATCGATCACACCGACAATCTGACCGATCTGACGCGAGGATTGCTCGATCTCGCCCATGGCCTTGACGGCATTTTGTACCACCTCGCCAGACTGGGTTGCGTCCGAACGGGCATCGGTCATGGCGCTAGCCACCTTGCGGGCACCTTCGGAACTGCGCGCCACAGTCGCGGTGATTTGATCCAGAGCTGCAGCGGTTTCTTCCAGACTTGCCGCCTGCTGCTCGGTGCGGCGCGACAGATCATCCGAGGCGCTGGTGATCTCATTGGCACCGATTTGAATACCGCCCGTGCTTTCGGTCACAGAGCGTAAGGCCCGCGCTAGGCCGTCGATCGCGCTATTATAGTCGCTCTTGATCTTGGCAAAGCTGGGGTCAAGCTCAATATCGATATGGGCGGTCAGATCGCCCTTTGACATCCGCGCCAGACAATCGGCCAGGATTTCTGTCATCTGAGCCTGGGCCGAATCGGCCCGCGCCTTTAGGTCATGATCGCGGGCTGCCGCCAGCTCCTCGTCGGTAATGTTCACCGCAAACTTTATCAACTTGACTGGACGACCGTCCTTGTCGGTCACGGGAATATAGTTGGCCTGCAGCCAGATGAGGTCACCGGACTTGCCAACCCGTTCATACTTGCCCGACAAAACCTTGCCATTGGCAAGATCGCCCCAGAATCGGCGATACGCTTCGGTTGCGGCGTAGGCGGGCCGCACAAACATGCGGTGATGCTGGCCGACAATTTCGTGTAGCAAATAGCCGACGGTCTGAAGGAAGTTTTCATTGGCGGTGATAATTGTGCCATCCAGATTGAACTCAATACGAGCTTGCTGCTGATCGAGCGCCTTGATGATCTGGTTAGCACCAGAATAGTCATTGGCCTGTTCGGCGGCAGTAATATCGACGGCATAATTGACCACCTTGTGCGGACGGCCCTGGCCATCCAGCACTGGATTATAGCTGGCCTGCAGCCAGATCTGATTGCCGGCCTTGCCCAAGCGCGAAAACTTGCCGGCAACGAATTCCCCATTATTGAGCGTGCGCCAGAACTGGCGATAGGCCTCACTGGCAACATAGGCGGAATCGACAAATAGGCTGTGGTGCTGGCCGACGACCTCCTCGGCCCGATAGCCGACCGTCTTGAGGAAGTTTTCATTGGCCTCGACAATGGAGCCGTCAAGATTGAACACTATGCTGGCCTGCGACTGGTCAAGCGCATTGAGGATCTGGTTGGAGATGGACTGGGCGCTGGCCAGTTCGGCCGCCGTAATGTCTATGGCCAGCTTGATCACGCTGCTGGGCCGACCTTGAGAATCGAGAACGGGATTATAACTGGCCTGTAGCCAGATGGTCTCGCCACGCTTTGTGACGCGCTTGAACTTATCCGCAACACATTTACCAGCGTTCAGATCGCTCCAGAACCGGCGATAGTCATCACTTTCAGCATAGTCGCGCGGGACAAACATCCGGTGGTGTTGGCCAACAATTTCCGGCAGGCTATAGCCAACTGTTTTCAGGAAATTTTCATTGGCGTCGATGATTGTTCCATCAAGATTGAAAACAATTGTCGCTTGAGACAGGTCAAGTGCTTTACAAATCTGGCTGGAATCGGCAATTTGCTTTTGAAGATTGGCGATCTTTTTGTTGGAACCAAACACACCGCTTCCCCATTGCCTTATACTGGCCACGCCAAATCGCGCCATGACCTAATCTATGCCTATGGTGTTCCTAAAATTTGGTTTAAATGTAGCGATAATTACAATAGATATCGCAGCCAAAACAGGCCGGAAGTTTAGAATAGAAGTTTGAAAAGATGTGGTGCCCCCGGTCAGACTCGAACTGACACACCTCTCGGTACTCGATTTTGAGTCGAGCGCGTCTACCATTCCACCACGGGGGCAAGCCATCGGCTTGGGAGGATCCCTTCTAGCAATGCCGATGGCCGCAAACAAGCCTTAGATGCGTCTGTCTTCGCCTGGGTCAATCAAACGCGTGGGCGTCATTTTCAAGCGCAGCAAACACCGGCTCAATTGCTCTCGCTCCTGAATGGTCCCCGGCTTCTAAAAGCCTTCCCATCTGCGCGCATCTTCGGGGTTGGCAGCGCCAAGATTGGGCGGAAGCTTGGCAAGGCGCGCCGGGGCAACGGCCAAATTGTTCGGTCCCGACCGGTGAATGTCTGGGTCGGCGAGCTTTGGCGCCGCCAGATCCGTCGCGGTCGCGTCCCAACGAAAATGGCTCATCTGCCGATTGAGCTCGGTCGTTTCCCATTTCAGCGTCGCCGCAGCGGTCGACATTTCCTCGACCATGGCGGCATTTTGCTGGGTGACCTGGTCCATCTGATTGACCGCTGAATTGACCTCGCTCAAGCCGGTCGCCTGCTCGCTCGATGATGTGGCGATCTCGGCAATCAGGGAGTCGATCTCCGTAATATTGGCCACAATCCGCGCGAGGGCATCGCCGGTCGCGGCAACCAGCTGCACACCCGATTCCACCTGGCCGGAACTGGCGCTGATAAGGCCCTTAATCTCCTTGGCGGCCTCGCCGCAACGCTGGGCGAGCGAGCGCACTTCAGAGGCGACCACGGCAAACCCGCGCCCGGCCTCGCCCGCCCTCGCCGCCTCGACCCCGGCATTCAGGGCCAAGAGATTGGTCTGGAAGGCGATCTCATCAATGACGCCAACAATATTGCTGATCTGGCGCGAAGATTGCTCGATTGCCCCCATGGCGGTGACGGCGTTTTGAACGACATTAACCGATGAGCTCGCGTCTGAGCGGGTATCTGACATGGCGCTCGCCACCTTGCGGGCGCCGTCCGAACTGCTCGCGACCGTCGCTGTGACCTCATCAAGGGCGGCGGCAGTTTGCTCAAGACTCGCGGCTTGAGTTTCGGTGCGACGCGACAAATCATCGGATGCACGGCTGATTTCCTCGATTCCCGTATACATGCCATTCGCCGTCGTCATGACCGCATGGATGGTTTTTCTGAGGTGTACGATTGTCGCATTGAAATCGACCCTAAGGCGTTCAAATTCAGGCGCAAACGGGTCCGTCAATTCTGCTGAAAGATCGCCATTGGCCAGGCGCTCCAGTCCCTTGCCAATGGCGGCAACCATTTGCGCCTGTTGCTGTTCGGCCATTAGGCGTCTTTGCTCGTTATCTTCGCGCTCCTTTTCGAGTAGGGCGCGTTGTTCTGCCGCCTCGACCTCGCTGGCGCGGTCGGCAATAACCTGCTTGAAAATGGCCAAGGACCGGGTCAGCAGGCCCAGTTCATCGCGGCGATTACTGGTCGGGACATCAATTTCATAATTGCCCTTGGCCAACTGGTCGACCTTGCTGGTGACGTCGACCAGTGGCTTAACCAACTGCGCCCTCGCAACCATGATCAGGAGGAAACACATGCCCAAACCAAGGACCAGCGCCAGGGTAGTGAGGACCTTGATCACCTTGACCATCTCGTCTAGCCGCTTGGTTTCTTGATCCATAGCCGCCTGAATCGTATCGGTCGTATCAGACATTGCCGTTTCCAGCGTGCGGAACTTCTCCATAAAGCCCTTCAGTTCGGAGCGGACCTTTTGCGGATCGTTTGCTACGATTTGCAGCAAGGCTTCGGCCTCGTTGAGATAGTCGAGCAAGGGCGCTTGCACCTTGACCAGGGCGTCATGAACCTTGGGGTCCGAAGCGCGGGCCAGATTTTCCTGAACCGAGTCTCGAAATTCTTTGGCGTGGCGCGCTGAATCCCCGCGAACCTGGTCAAGCCTGATGATTGAACCTGGCACCTGAGATTCAAGCGCCAAAAGCACGTCCCCGCGTATCGCGTCGTGATTCATATCCGCCAGCATCTGGGTGCGAATGATCTGGACCGACCGAGACATGTCCTGCATTTCTGCCGACAGCTTGATGACCGCCCAGATACCGGTTCCCGTGCCAAGGCCAAACAGGATCATCAAGGTGATACCAACAAGCGTGAAGGCCTGGTTGATCGATTTAAATTTCATATCCAAGGCTCCAGACGCAAATATTTTAGGTAAGGGTGAGGTTTTGATGGGTGAAGAATTCCCAAAGCCTTCCCTTTAAGTAGCAATAATTACTTATAAAAATTTCTAGCCCGTTAATGACGTTTCAGCCTGTTGGCTGATTCATTGTCGTTTACCTTTAAGAACTGTGACCCAGGTTGAGCCTGATTTTATCAGCCCCTACCGACCCAGCTTGTGTTTCGGGCCAACCCATCCGTAGCGGGACAGGGGCGAAAATCCCTGCTAATCAGGCCGCCTGCTTAAGGAATTTGGCATGCTGCATCGCCTGTATAACCGCATCTTGGGTCTGTCTGGCCATCGCCTAGCGGGTCTGTGGCTTGCCATTGTGTCATTTGCGGAAAGCTCGTTTTTCCCGGTTCCGCCCGATGTGATGTTGGCCCCAATGATCCTGGCCAAGCCCGACAAGGCCTATACCTATGCGGCGATCTGCACGGCTGCGTCGGTGGCGGGCGGCATGCTCGGCTATGCAATTGGCTATTATCTTGAACCCGTCGGCCATGCGCTCTTGGCCCTGACCGGTCATTCGGGTGGCGTCGCCCAGTTTCAGGACTGGTACGCCAAATGGGGCGTCTGGGTCATACTGATCAAGGGCTTTACCCCCATTCCTTACAAGCTGGTGACCATAGCCTCGGGCCTAGCCCAGTTCAGCTTTCCGGTGTTTATCGCGGCCTCCATCGCCACCCGCGGTGGCCGGTTCTTTCTGGAAGCCTATCTGATCAAACGCTTTGGCGTCCAGGTCCAGGCCATGATCGAAAAGCGTATGATTCTGGTAACCACTGTGGCGTTCTTGGTGATTTTAGGCGGCGTCTTGGCAGTCAAGATGCTGGGCTAGGGTCGTTAGAATTAGCGAGGGCTTGGTTAGACCCCGCTGTACAGCGCATGGCCAAACCAGACTGCCTCTTGGGTCCGGCATAAAGCTGCGCTAGATTAACGCGCATGACCGCTCTGATCCGCCGCCTTGTCGATTGGCAAGCCTTGTTCGCTGCCCTGGCCTCTGGCCTGATGCTGGCCATTGCCCATGCTTTCGAGACCTTTGGCGGCTTGGCGCCCTGCTTGCTTTGCCTCAAACAGCGTGAGGTCTATTGGGCGGCCCTGGCCGTCGGCTTGGCGGGCACTGTGCTTTACCGGTTAACCGGGTCTGAGCGGGCGCGGCGCGGGGCGGCAGCGCTCCTGACTGTGATCTTTCTTTATGGTGCGTATCTCGCGGCGTTTCATGCGGGCGCAGAATGGAAGTGGTGGCCAGGGCCAACGACCTGCAGCGGGGCTGGCGGGACGGTTAGTCTGCAGTCCATGACCGACCTTCTAAACGGCGCCAAGGTCAAGCCGCCGCGCTGTGACGAGGCAGCCTGGGTCTGGCTTGGCCTGTCCATGGCCGGTTGGAACTGTATTGTGTCCCTGACCCTAGCCGGATTTAGCGCGGCGTCTGCCCTGACCAAAAAGGCTAAAGCATGAGCGACAAACCCGCCCCCGCGCGCCCCGGCCAAGGCGCGCCGCAAGCCAGGCTTGGCGAAATCTTGCGCGTCGATCATGCCGGCGAGCTTGGCGCTGTACATATTTATCGCGGCCAAAGGGCTGTGTTTTCGAGGGCCCGTGACAAGCAGCGCATAGCCGGCAAGTTGGCCGAGATGGAGGCACATGAGGCCGAGCATCTCGCCGCTTTTGACAAGCTCTTGACCGAGCATAGGGTGCGGCCAACCCTGATGACCCCGCTTTGGCGCATAGCGGGCTTTGCCTTGGGTGCAGGTACAGCATTGATGGGCGAAAAAGCCGCCCATGCCTGCACCGCCGCGGTCGAGACCGTGATCGAAGAACACTATGCCGCCCAGATTGCTGAGGTTGCCGATCAGCGCCCTGGCCTTGCCGCCGACCTGACCCGGTTTCGCAATGACGAACTCGCCCACCGCGACGAGGCCATAGCCGAAGGGGCGTTGGAAACCCCCGGCTATCCGCTGCTGGCCGGCTTGATCCGGGCCGGGTGCCGGGCGGCTATAAAGATCAGCGAGCGTATCTAGCGATTTTGGTCTAGCCTGATCCCAAGTCCAAAAATACTTGAGGAAATGGTGATGGATATTGAGGCCATGCGGCGCGGGGCCGAGACCCCAAAACGTGTTGATGCAAGCGATGTTGCCCTGGCGGCCGCGGACTTGAGCGCGGCCTTTGTCGCAGACCCGCATGTCAGCTGGTTCGTGCGAGCTGATGCGCGCTGCGATGCGGCGCGGCTAAAGTTTTTCCAATATGCCCTTGAAAACTTGGCCCTACGGGATGGCGAAATTACCCGCCCAGACGCCGGCGGGGCAGCAGCGGTCTGGATCCCCTCCGAGGCCTGGGGATCACAGTTTTGGCTGGACGAATTGCGCGCCCTGCCGGTCTTGCTGGCTACCACCGGGCTTGGCCGGTTTGGGCGCCTATTGGCGCTCCGCAATGCCATGGATAAATTCCATCCAACCGATCGGGCCCATGACTATTTATGGTTTTTAGGGGTCACACCTTCGGGGCAAGGGCATGGCATTGGCTCGCGCCTGCTGAAGGCTGGACTTGATAAGCTCGATTCCGCGGGCCGGCCTGCCTTTTTGGAAACCAGCACTGAGCGCAATGTCGCGCTCTATCGCCGCCATGGCTTTGAGATTATTGCCGATTACAAGCCTGCCCCCGACGGGCCGCAAACCTATGGCATGTGGCGCGAACCGGCCTAGGCTGCGACCACGCGTCCTGACCAGAACGCGTGACAAACACGCGTTTTTCTGTTGCGATGGCGACAACAAGATCAGCACGGATAATGGGAGACGACTATGAGCGACGGTGCGACTGACCTAAGGGCGGATTTGGCGGCCAAGGCCTGGACCACGCCGCTGGACAAGATTGATGTTTCTAATCCTGAACTTTGGTCAACCAATGCCCACTGGGCCTATTTCGAACGCCTGCGCAAGGAAGACCCGGTGCATTACTGTGCCGAGAGCGAGGCTGGGCCCTATTGGTCTGTGACCAAGTATGAAGACATTATGGCCGTGGATACTAATCACGGCGTGTTTTCATCCGATGCGCATCTGGGCGGCATTACAGTTCAGGACATGGATACCGATTTCATCCTGCCGATGTTTATTGCCATGGACCCACCCAAGCATGACATCCAGCGCAAGGTGGTTAGCCCGATCGTTTCGCCGAGCAATCTGGCCAAGCTTGAGGGAACAATTCGCGAGCGGGTGAACACGATTTTCGATGGCCTGCCAATTAATGAGACCTTTGACTGGGTCGACCGGGTTTCGATCGAACTGACCACCCAGATGCTGGCCACCCTGTTTGACTTTCCCTGGGAAGACCGACGCAAGCTGACCCACTGGTCCGACACGGCCACGGCCGCTGAGGGCACACCGCTTGCCCCGACCAAGGAGGCGCGCGAAGCGGTCTTGCTCGAATGCCTGACCTATTTCACCGGTCTTTGGAATGAGCGCATTAATGCCGAGCCCAAGGGCGACCTGATCTCGATGATGGCCCATAATGAGGCCACGCGCGACATGCAGCCCATGGAATATCTGGGCAATCTGATCTTGCTGATCGTTGGCGGCAATGACACCACCCGCAACTCGATCACGGGCGGCCTCTTGGCCCTGAACGAAAACCCCGGTGAGTATCAAAAGCTGCGCGATAATCCGGCCTTGATTGAGTCCATGGTGCCTGAAATCATTCGCTGGCAAACGCCGCTGGCCCATATGCGCCGCACCGCCCTGCAGGACTATGAGCTTGGCGGCAAGCAGATCAAAAAGGGCGACAAGGTTGTGATGTGGTATGTCTCGGGCAATCGCGACGAGACCGCTATCGAAAACCCCAATAGCTTTATTATTGACCGCGCCCGCCCACGCCAGCACCTGTCGTTTGGCTTTGGTATTCACCGCTGCGTGGGCAATCGTCTGGCCGAGCTGCAGCTCAAGATCGTCTGGCAAGAAATCTTGAAGCGCTGGCCGATGATCGAGGTGGTCGGCGAGCCGCGCCGGGTCTTCTCATCCTTCGTCAAGGGCTATGAAACCCTGCCCGTGCGGATTCCCGGCTAGGCTCAATCCCCTTTCCGGGATTCCTGTTGGGCCGGCTGTAGGATTCGTAGGTCTCCGCCTTTGCGGGGAAGGGGGCCGGGGCCGCTGAGGCCCCCTCCACCGCTTCGCGGTCCCCCTCCCCCGGTGGGGAAGGATTATGAAACGGTAAATCTTCCCCCTCTGGGGGAAGTACCGGCGATAGCTAAGGGAAGGGGGCCGTTCGCGTATTTCGCAGATTCATCGTGCGCTAAGGGGCTAGTCTGGGTAAGGAAGCGGTTCATGACCCAATCCCCCCCGACCGACCTGATCTATGGCACTGTTCCGCACGGCCTTGTGCCTGTTCCCGAAGGCGCGGTTCAGGTCTCGCCGCTGTTTCCACAATCGCTTGGGCTAGACACCCTCGCCGATGCGTGTGTCGATAATGCCGTGGTACTGGCCCCGCCAGGCACGGCCGAGCGGGCCTATGTGCTGGCCCAGATTCTGCGCGTCGTAAAACCCGGCGGCACCTTGAGCGTTCTGGCACCCAAGGATCAGGGCGGCGCACGCCTGCGCAAGGCCTTGGAGGCCTTTGGCTGCGCAGGGCATGAGGATTCCAAGGCCCACCACCGCATGGTCTATCTTACCCGCCCGGCCCAGCTGATCGGCATTGAGGCGGCCATTCAAGCGGGCGGCCTGCAGGACCTGACCGGTCACGGTCTGTGGTCACAGCCAGGCGTATTTAGCTGGGACCGGCTCGATCCGGGCAGCGCGCTGCTGCTCAAGACCTTGCCCCCCTTAGCGGGCAAGGGCATGGATCTGGGCTGCGGCATAGGCCTATTGGCCAATGCGGTCCTGACCAGCCCGAAAATCACCAACCTGATCTTGGTGGATATTGACGGCCGCGCCATGGCCGCCGCGGCGCGCAATGTCACTGATCCGCGCACACAGCGGATCTGGACCGATGCGCGCCAGATTGCGGCTGCGGCCGACCAGGACTTTATCGTCATGAACCCGCCGTTTCACTTGAGCGGCGCCGAAGACCGCAGGCTGGGTCAGGCCTTTATCCAGGCCGCTGCCCGGGCCCTGCGCAAGGGCGGCACCTGTTGGATGGTGGCTAATCGCCACCTGCCTTATGAAGAGACCCTTAACACCCTGTTCACCAAGGTGGAGGTCAAGGCCCAGGCCCAGGGCTATAAGGTGTTTGAGGCCAAGAAATGAGCAAGGCCCAAACCGCTCGGCTCGACCGCTTGCTGGCCAATATGGCCTATGGCTCGCGGCGTGAAATCCAGCAAATGATGGATATGGGCTGGATTGTGCTGGATGGCGTAGTCTTGCGCGATGCGGCCAAACGGGTGGCGGTCACGGCTGACCTTTCCAGCCGCATGACCATACAGGGCAGACCGCTCGATCCAACTGCACCCCTGACCCTGATGCTGCACAAGCCGCTGGGTCATGTGTGCTCGCACAAGGAGGATGGCCCTAGAATCTATGACCTCTTGCCGCCGCGTTGGCGCAGTCGGGAACCTGCCCTATCCAGCATTGGCAGGCTGGATAAGGACACATCGGGCCTGCTCTTGATCACGGATGACGGCGCCTTGCTGCACAGGGTGATTTCGCCCAGGCACCATGTCGCCAAGCGCTATCATGTCACGCTTGACCGGCCGCTTGAGGGCGATGAGGTGGCGCGTTTTGCCAGTGGCACCTTGATTCTGGAGGCCGATGACAAGCCGGTCATGCCTGCTGTTTTGGACGTGCTGGGCACGCATCAGGCGCATCTGACCTTGATGGAGGGGCGCTATCACCAGGTCCGGCGCATGTTCGCCGCGGTGGGCAACCATGTCACGGCCCTGCACCGTAACCGTATTGGCGGACTTGACCTGCCCGAGGACCTTGCAGGCGGCGCCTATCGCTTGCTGACGGCCGAAGATCTTGCCGCGATTTTCGCCAAGCCCCCAGCCTAGGCCATCAGGCTTGAAGCTAGGTCATGGGTCAGGGCGTCGTCCAGTTGCGCGATCAGATGGGCGAGATGCACCACGGTCAGCATACTGTCCTGGGTGGTAATAAAGCCCTCGACAAATCTACGGGTCCGGTCGGAATTGACGTGCGGGGCCTTGTGGATTTGCGCAGCGGGCACTGTAAAGGTTTCGGATACGGCCTCAACCAAGAGCCCGGACCAGTCCTGGTCAATATTGACGACCATAATCACATGACGCTCGGATGGCGCGGTGGCGGCAAAGCCAAGGCGTGCGGCAATATCAACCACGGGCATCACTGTGCCGCGCAGATTAATCACGCCAAGCACAAATTCAGGAGCGTGTGGCATGGGCACAAGCTGGGTCCAGCCGCGAATCTCGCAAACCTGGCGGATATCGGTGCAAAAATCATGGCCCGCGACGCGAAACGAAATCAGGGCTCTCAGCGCCTCAGGCGCTCGGGTCTGGATATCGGCCATTAAGACGGTCCTTCTGATTGACCACGGGCGCGGGCGCCCTGCCCGGTGGCTGGGTCTGACCCTGTCAGAAGGGGGTAAAGAAAGTGTAGGTAGTTATATATAATTACCAAATAAAAACCCGCCGCTGGATGATCCAGGCGGCGGGTTGAGACTTGAAGCCCTATTGGGCCTTTTTCAACTTGATCTTGTCGGCTAGGGGCTTCTTGCGAACACCCCGGCCAAGGCCGATTTCCTTGGCAAAGTTTGAGCGGCGCTCGGCATAGGCTGGGGCAACCATGGGATAATCCGCAGGCAGCTTCCACTTGCGGCGATAGTCTTCTGGGCTCAGGCCATACTGGGTGCGCAAATAGCGCTTCAGCATTTTCAGCTTCTTGCCGTCTTCAAGACAGATGATGTAGTCCGTTGTGATCGACTTGGACGCCGGCACAGCAGGGCGCTGAGCCACAGTGGCGGCGGCAGGTGCCTGAGGCTGACCTAGGTTCACAAACGCGCCGTGAACTGTTCGAATAAGTTCTGGCAGTTCCGATGCTGCAATGGCGTTGTTTCCGACAAACGCGGCCACAACATCTCCAATCAACAGCATAAGATCGGAATCGCGTCCCGCGTCTGAACTCGTGCCAACTCCATGATTAGTCATACTGGTTTCCTATCGATTTCGAGAATACACTCATTTAATAGACCAACCCATAATCAAAGGATTTGAGAAAATCTATATTTAATTTAATTTTGTATACGATAAAATTTAAAATAAAAATATTTTTACGACTTAAAATAGCAATATTTTACTTTGACATTTGTCAATTGAATAACGACGTTACATAAAGAAAGTATGAAATTAATTATCGCTAGCGAGATATTTGCTGTTAGGTGTACCCCCCCATTAAAATATAGCGATTTCACCGCTAAAATACTTTCATAAATCAAAGTCAATTATTTTTTGATATCATATAACGTTTATGCCCAAATGAAATGGGTATTTGTAAAAGTCTATTATTGTAATATTATTTATAGAGACTTTTTAATTTTACATATTGCCTATTTCTTATTAAATAAATTATCTTAAATCGGTTAAATTTGTTTTCTCAAGTTGAAAAATGTCATTTAGTGAAATATCGCCGTTATTATTTAGAATTATCAAAAATTAGGAGTTTTTCTGAGAATAGGCAATTGTATCCGCAACCTAAAGCAACTTATTCGACATTCATGATCTCCACTCTATGTCCATCGCATGGCCAGTACCGAAATAGACCACGACCATCGGCTAGGGCCGCTCTCAGCACTCGGCAATGCGGTCATTATTGGATCAAGCGGCGGCATAGGCCAGGCCCTGGTGCGCGCGCTCGCGGTCAAGGCGCGGTTTAAGCGCGTATATTGCCTAAACCGCGCAGGCCAAACGCCCAGCCCCTTACCCCAGACGGGGCTGACCCAAACCGAGCTGACCGGTCTAGCGATCGATCTCACCAAGGAAGACTCCATACTCCATGCGGCTGAACAGGTGGCGCTTCAGGGGCCCGTAAGCCTGGTGCTGGTGGCCACAGGACTGTTGCAAGATGGCGAACAATCGCCTGAAAAGACCATGCGCCATCTGTCATCAGACGCATTGATGCGCGCCTTTCAAATCAATGCCGTGGGTCCGGCGCTGGTGGCGAAACACTTTCTGCCCTTGATGAGCCGCGAAGGCCGGTCGGTATTTGCCGCCCTTTCGGCGCGGGTCGGCAGTATCAGCGATAATCGCTCAGGCGGCTGGTATAGCTACCGCGCCGCCAAGGCTGCGCTGAATATGCTGATCCAGACCCTAGCCCTGGAACATGCCCGCAAGTTTCCGCTTGGCGTCTGTGTCGGCATCCATCCCGGCACGGTCGATACCAATCTGAGCAAGCCCTTTCAGCGCGGCGTGCCAAGCGAGCGCCTGTTTAGCCCAGAGCTTTCGGCCGCCCACATACTGAGACTGGTGCAAGACCTCACCACCGCCGATTCCGGGGGGCTATTTGCCTGGGACGGGACACGGATCGCGCCCTGATCCGTATTCGCACGCATTTTTGGCGGCGAATGACAAAACTTCCAATCGGGCCAGAGCTTTTTTCAATCGTTTCCGTTTGGGTCGACACAATCTCGGTCAGATAAATCGGCTCTGCCTCCAATGCCTCCACTCGATAGTCTAGTTTTTTTCCGACCATGTCCCGCCCTCTCTTTCCATACAGAACCAATACAAAATGTGCTAAATTAGTCAATGCTATTAAAATATTTATAGATATATTTTTTAAACAGGTGGAGGGGGAAAGAGATGAAGCACAGGCGACAACCAGATGACCTTCTGGTCCAATAGGGGGGAATCTATCTCTGAAGTGAGATGAAACAGTCCGGCATAAGCGCTTTTTTCCAGCCACTTAACGTAAACAGTTCCATCTTCCAGCCCAATCACACACAACCTTCCAAAAAATTTGGCGTTCGGCGCATAGCGCTGCGGGTCGTGAAAGGCCGTCCAGCCCGAAAGCTTGCGCGCGATCGCGCCATCCCCGATTCTCAAGCCGACCGGCAAGGCATTGTCCCCGGTATTGCCAAGCCCAACACTCATATTCGGCGAGGATACGCCCTGAACAATATCCCGGAACACAATCTGCCCGGCCGGCCTTGCCAAATTGGGCCGGGCTAGGATTGCCCCCACTTCAAGCTGGGCGACATCGATATTGAGCACCTGGGCAATGCGCCGGACATCATTACGCGACGGCTCTGTACGACCGCGCTCCCAGGACGAGATAGTGGTCTGGGCCTAGTTTACCGCCTCGGCAAGACGGGTTTGTGACCAGCCCCTATTTTTGCGGGCAAGCGTGATGCGAAGGCCAAGAACATTGCTCATACAACCTTAGAAATCGTAGATATTTGTAATTCAAATGACAATTTGTACTCAGGTCTATCGTCTTAATGCGCTTAAAATAAGTCGTTACCAAGGTCTATCCCCATGGCGCTTTAACGCTGATGGGGATCGGTTTTGCTTGACCTCAGCGCATTGTCTGCAAGCCTATACCCTGACGCGCCAATTTGCCGTCTTGGACGCCAGTGAGGCCCATCAGCATTCATGACTATACTTAACCCTTCAGACCCACAAAAAGACGCGAGCGGCGAACCCGGCAGTGCGGTCGAGCGCGCGCATCTGTTTGGTTTGATGCTCGGCTTTGCTGGGATGGTACTGGGCCAGTTCATGGCCTTTTTGGATATACAGATTGTCAATTCGTCCCTGTCCCAGATCCAGTCTGGCGTGAGCGCCAGCAGTGACGAGATAAGTTGGGTGCAAAGCGCCTATCTGATTTCCGAGGTGGTGATGATCCCCTTGTCCAGCTATCTGGCCCGGTGGTGGGGCACACAAAGACTGTTCATGATCTCATGTGCCGGTTTTACGATCATGAGCGTTTTGACAGGCCTGTGCACCTCGATCGATGCCATGATTGTGACCCGCGCCCTGCAAGGCTTTATCGGCGGGGCGATGATTCCAACCGTGTTTTCGGTGGCGTTTTCAGCCTTCCCGCCGCGCCATCGCATGACCACCAGCATGATTATCAGCACAGTCGTGTCCTTGGCCCCCACCATCGGACCGACCCTTGGCGGGTTCTTGACCGATCAGCTAAGCTGGCGCTGGCTGTTTTTTATTAATGTGCCGCCGGGCTTATTGGTGCTGTTTTTAGTTGGCCGCTATGGCGCGCTGGACCAGCCCAACCCGGCCTTGGCACGAAATTTTGACTGGACGGGCCTGGCCTGCATGGCCGCCTTCCTGATGGCTGGGCAATATGTTCTCGAAGAAGGCACGCGCGAGGCCTGGTTTCACAGTGACCTAATCTTGTTCCTCAGCCTTGTCTCGGTGCTGGGCGGGATCTTGTTTGTCTGGCGATCGCTTAGCCGCCCCAACCCGATTGTCGAGCTTCAGGCCTTTGCCGATAGCAATTTTCGCATTGGCTGTTTCTTGTCCCTGATTGCCGGAATGGGCCTGTTTGGCTCAACCTATCTCTTGCCCCTGTTCTTGGCCCGTGTGCGCGGCGACTCAGCCAGCCAGATTGGCCTGACCATGGCCGTGTCTGGCGCAGTCATGTTTGTAATGGGCCCGATCGCAACGCGCCTATCGCTCTATGTCGTGCCGCGCACCCAGGTGATTATTGGGTTTTTGATTGCGGCGGCGGGTATGTGGATCAGTCGCGGCGTGACCAAGGATTGGAGCTTTACCGAGTTTCTAACCCTGCAACTGACCCGCTCTGTCGGCATGGCCCTGGCCCTGTTCACGGCCCAGAACATTACCATGGGCACGCTCAAGCCGGACCTGATGAAGTCGGCCGGCGCACTGGTCAATCTATCGCGCAATGTTGGCGGTGCGTTTGGGCTGGCGGTCTTGACCACGATTTTAGCGGTCAGCCGCGCCCAGCACTTGTCGGATCTGTCGGCGCGCTTTTCGACGGCGAGGGCCTCGGGCAGTGCCATGATGGAGGGGCTGGCCCAACGCATGGACGAGATGGGCCTAGCCAATCCCGAATTGGCGGCCCACAAGATGATGGGCTCCCTGCTCTATCGCGACGCCCTGGTCCTGGCCTTTAGCGACTGTTATCTGGTCTTGACCTTTGCTTTTTTGGCCGCTGCGGCGGCAGCCATGATGGCCAAGCCGACGCGGCTAGATTTTGGCTAGGCCAGCCTGCGCAAGACGTGGCGACTGGGCACCCGCCATTGGCGCATGGTCACAAGGCGCTCAGGCTCGGCATGACAGCTCGACCAGATGTCAAACATCAGGCCATAGGCCAGCTCTAGCCGCCGGGTAAAGGCGGTCAGATTGGCATAGGCGCTGGTGGCGAAACGGTTGGCCAAGGCCTGCCGCTCGGGCCCGCCGCCCGCCCGGCGCTGCAGCCAGTCCAGAGCCTTGGCGACAAAATCGGCCTCGTCCGTGGCCATAAATTCTAATAGGCCGAGCGCCGCGAGCGGATTGGGCACGGACGGCTTAAAACTGGCCAGCCACAGGACCGGCATGCCCTGGCTAAGACCAAACAAGAGGTCTGGGTCGCAAAGGCCAATCCCGCCGACTGGCGCTAAGATCATATCGGTCCGAAGATCTAGGCTGGGCCTGGCCGTGTCCGAGGCACTGATCACCACCGGGTCTGGAAACACCAGACGGTCTGGATCAATGCCGCGGGCGGCAAACTGGGCACAGGCCGTGTTCTGCACCACCGGGTCGCGGAAATTGACATGGTTAAGGCAAAGGCCTGCACCGTCGCAGGCCCGCAAGACCTGGGCAAACAGGTCAATCGTCGCGCCGTCCAGATCGGCGGGATGGGCAAGGCAGCCAAACCTTTGCCCCAGAGCCCCGTCTTCCTCTGATTGGGCTTGGGCCATGGCCGGGCTCGGCACAAACGGGGTTTGCACCGGGCCAATCGGCCAGCGGGTCTCCGCCTGGGGTCCGGTCTGACCCGTCCCATCCGCCAAGAGCACATAATCCACACTGGCGAGGCCCGTGGTTAGGCCCGCCATCGTCCAACTGACCTGGACCGGGGCCGCCTTGGCCGCAAGAATCGCAAGGCGTCCGCCGCCCAAATGACCCGAGGCCTCAATCAGGACATCAATCTCGTCCTGACGAAGCCGCTCAAACACAGCCTCGTCGTCTAGCGCGCCAATCGGGCACAGGACCACTGGGCCCATATCCAGCCTTGGACAGCCCTGGTCATAATAGAGGGAGATTTCAAACTGGTCCGGATCATGCGCGGCCAGGGCCGGCAATAGGGTCTGGTCAAGGCCAGGCGCTGCAAGATCCGCAATCAGATAGCCAAGCCTTAGCCGCCGCCCTGGGCGCGGCGGGTTTGGCATTTGCGGGCCAGGACCCGTCTGGTCGATTTGACTATAGGGCTTGGCCCATTCGCTTGCGGCCTGGGTCATGGCCTCGAGCGCATCCGCGCCAAACGGCAGCACAGCCAATTGATCGCTGAGGGCGGGTTTTATGCCAAACAAGTCCTCGACCACCTGCATGCCCAGTCTAGCCTCGTCCAAACGGCCCAAGGCCAGTACCGCATGAGCATGGTCGATAACGGCGCGCGGGCTAAGCTCGTCTTGGGTGATTATGCGGCCAAAGCCAGCCAAGGCCGGGCCAAAGACCCGCGCCTGCCAGCACCGCTGCGCGACCGCCAAGGCATAGTCAAGATCGTGCTGGAACCGCAACAGATCGCCGCCATTGGTCTTGATGGTTTCCAGCCCCTGAAAGGTCTGGGCCTGGTTTAGGCGATCTTGAAATGCGGGCCAGTCGCCGCAGGCCCCGTGGGCCGCCGCCAGCCAATAATGCAGCACCGAGGAAAACTGGCGATTGGCAATCAGGTCCTGCACCAGGCTCAGCGCCAATTGCGCCTGACCCGCCTCAAGCGCGGTCTTGATCGGGATCAGATCTTGATCGGTCGCCGCAGGCAGGGGCGCGGTGTTTAGGGTCATGCTTGGCTCTTTCGGTGCGATCAATAGCACCCAGCCAAATTCGCTGCTTATAGTTAATGTCCGGTAAAGTAGCGTTAATTATAAAAAAATCTTTAGTGATCTGAATTGGAAAACACCGCATTGGGATCAAGGCCAAGGCGGCGGCAGGCCTGGACTGGCGGACTGGAGGGCAGGATCAGCCGATCGGACATCCGCGCCAGGCCCGCAATCAATTTGTGCTGCCAAGGGCTGACATCCCAGGCGCGGCCAAGGCCCAGTTTTTGCCGCATGGGCTGGGGTACAAGCGCCACGCCTGCGCGCACCAACAGGTTTTGCAAGGCGCCAAACGGCGGCGGGAACACCTTGGTCTTTTGCATAATACCCAGAAATTCAAACACAATATCCGACGCCTCAAGGCGCGGCAGCATGGCGTCGAACAGGACCTGCCTTTGCGCCAGACTGGTGGGCGCGCCCACAGCGCCATAAAGTCTGGCGGCGGGCATGGCCTCGATCAAGAACTGGTTACGATCAGCATCGCTCAGCGGCCTGACATAGGCGCTATAGGCCTCAACAAAGCCAAAACTAGCCGTGGCCTGAACCCAATCGAGCAGTTCCGGATCATTAGCGCTATAGGCCTCACCGCCGGGGGTCACGCCTGAAACCTGGCCATGCAGCGCGACGACCGCGTCAATCATGCGCCGCGCTTCAGATTGCGCGCCATAGACCGTAACCATGGCCGCAAGACCGGTCCGCTTCATGCGGCTCATAGGGTCGGTGCGAAAGCTGGAATGGTCCCAGACCCCGGACCGCACCCTAGGCTCGGCCAATTCCATCAAGACCGCCGTAACCCCACCAATATAGAGCGAGATGGGATTGCGAAACACGCGCCAAGATAGGGAACCAGCGGGGGTTAGAGCGTCTTCACTGGCAGGTTTTGAAAAATCTAGGCGCGGGCCCTGGTCTGGTGTCAATAAGTCTTGGCTGACCCGATCGAGGTATCGGATCAAGACCGAGGCCTTTTGGCTTGGCGCCGCGGCTTCGTGATCGGGCATGGTCGCGGCTCGCTCTATCGCTGGGGTTGATTGATCTTAGACGGCTAAAGCTCACAGCGACAAGCTCTGGTCCTCTAGAGCCTCAATCCGGCTTGCACGGCAAGCGAGACGCGTTAGGCTGATGACTTAGGCCTATTGCCCCGGCCACAGTATTTGGAGACGTCAGATGCAGGTGCAGCGCCTCGCCCCGGTCAAGACCTCGCTCTTGCCCAGCAATCATCCCTATTTGAATGGGGCCTGGACGCCCTTGCATGAAGAGGTCAATGCGACAGACCTTGAGGTGATGTCTGGCACCATCCCGACCGATATTGACGGCATCTATATCCGCAATACGGAAAACCCGGTGCAACAGCCGCTCGGGCGCTATCACCCGTTTGACGGCGACGGCATGATCCATGCGATCAGTTTTCAAAACGGCAAGGCCAGCTATCGAAACCGCTTTGTCCGCACCCGCGGCTTTGAGGCCGAGCAGGAGGCGGGCGGGTCGCTTTGGGGCGGTCTGGCCGATCCGCCGAAGATCGCCTTGCGCCCGGGCTTTGGCGCGCAAGGGGCCTTGAAGGATACGGCCAGCACCGATGTGGTCGTGCACGGCGGCAAGCTGGTCGCGACCTTTTATCAGTGCGGCGAGGCCTATTGGCTCGATCCCGAAACCCTAGCCCAGGGCGGCACGGCCAATTGGGCACCGCTCGATGGCGTTTCCGCCCATACCAAGGTCGATGAGGCCACGGGCGAGCTCCTCTTCTTCAACTATTCCAAGCATGCGCCCTATATGCATTATGGCGTGGTCGATAAGACCGGAAATCGGGTGCATTATGTGCCCATCCCCCTGCCCGGCCCGCGCCTGCCGCATGATATGGCGTTCACTGAGCACTATTCGATCCTCAATGACTTACCCGTGTTTTGGGACCAGGAGCTGTTAAAGCGCGATATCCATGCTGTGCGCGCGCACCCCGGCATACCGTCGCGCTTTGGGATTATTCCAAGATTTGGTCAGCCCAAGGACATTAAATGGTTCGAGGCCGCCCCAACCTATGTGCTGCATTGGCTCAATGCCTATGAGGACGGCGATGAGGTGGTGCTGGATGGCTATTTCCAAGAAAACCCCACCCCGGACCCGATCGCCGATGCCCCGCCCGGCTATAGCCATATGATGGCCTATCTGGATGAGCACAGCTTCCGCCCCAAGCTGCATCGCTGGCGCTTTAATATGAAGACCGGCGAGACCAAGGAGCAGCGCCTGGACGAGCGAATCCTCGAATTTGGCATGTTTAATCAGCGCTATGCCGGCAAGCCCTATCGCTATGCCTATAGCACCAAGGCCAGGCCCGGCTGGTTCCTGTTCAATGGTTTTGTCAAACACGATCTGGAAACCGGCCAGTCCTGGACCCTGGACCTGCCAGACGGCGTCTATGCCAGCGAGGCCCCGTTTGTGCCGCGGCTTGATGCAAAGTCTGAAGACGATGGCTATCTGGTCAGCTTCCTAATCGATGAAAATCACGGGACGTCCGAATGCGTTCTGATCGATGCCAAGGCCCTAGAGGCCGGACCGGTTGTGCGCATCGCCCTGCCCCACAAGCTATCGAGCGGCACCCATAGTGTTTGGGCTGACCGCGCCTTTATTCAGAAGGGTTGCAGGGAGGGCTGATCATGGGCGCAAATCTTAATCGCCTACAAGACCTGATCGCCTGCTGGCAGGCCAAGGATGTCGAGGGCGTTCTGGCCTATATGGATGAGGATATTGTCTGGCACTATGCGGCCGGGGCCATGCCACCGATCCGGGGTAAGGCCATGGCGCGCAAGCTTTTGCAGCGCTTTCAGGCCGATATGCATGGCATTCAATGGCGCATATTTGCCCATGCCGAGGACGGCGACCGATTATTTATCGAGGGCGTTGACGAATATCAGACCACAGAGGGCCTGCGCATTGCCGCCCCCTATGCCGGGGTGCTCGACTTCAAGGACGGCCTGATCACCGGCTGGCGCGATTATGTCGATATTGGCGTCATAGCCCAGCAAAAGGCCGGTGAGCCCCTATCGGCCCAGGTGCTGGACCTAATCGCCGCCGCCTAGTCCGCTTGCGGCGGCTTGGGCGGCCAAGGCAAGAAGCCAGACGTCCGCCGGGCATACTCAGCATAGGCAGGCCGGGTCTTTTTCAAGCGATACTCGACCGTCGGAATCCCGCTCCAACGGGTCAGGGTAAAGACCAGATAGATGGGTCCGACCACGGATAAGAGGCCGAGCGGCGTCTCGGCCGCGATCAGGAACAGGCCCCACCAGACGCAGGCATCGCCAAAATAATTGGGATGACGGGTATAGCGCCACAGGCCCTTATCCATAACCTGACCGGCTGTGGCGGGGTTCTTTTTGAACCTTAGTAATTGCCAATCGGCCAGGCTTTCAAACCCAATCCCAAACACCGAGACCCCGACCCCGATCCAGCCAAGGACACCGAGCGTGCCCGGGCCGGCCGGAATCTGGCCCAGTTGCACCGGCAAACAGACCAGCCAAAGCAGCGGCATTTGCAGTAAAAACACCAGACGAAGCGCGGCATAGCCATAGCCCCAGCCCTTGTCCTGCTTGGCCTTTTCCATCATCCGCACATAGCGCCGGTCAGGCCCATGATCGCGCCAACGCCACAAAAGATAGCCGCCCAGCCGCACGGCCCAGACCACACAGATCGCGGTCAAGGCTATGCGCCGCTCAGTACCACCGCCTGTATAAACAAAGGTCGCAACCGCCACGACCGCCATGCCTAGGGCCCAAAGACTATCAACCGGCGTGCAGTCACGCATGGCGACGCAAACCGCCCAAAACAGGGCAAACATGGCGGCAATAACCACCACATTCAGCAGCATAATGCTGACAAGCTCAGACATGGTTCCCCCGGCAAATTTATTAATTGGCCCCTAGACCCCGACGACTAGGCTCACGGTCGTGGTGGTAGATCCACCAATATTCAGGGTCTGAACCGTCTTGGCACCCTCGACCTGATAGGCATCGGCGGTACCCGTTACCTGTTTGAATGCGTCCAGCGTCATGCGCACGCCCGTCGCCCCGACCGGGTGACCACAGCCAATCAGGCCGCCAGAGGGATTGATCGGCAGACGGCCGCCCATGGCAATCGAGCCATCCTCAATCGCTTGCCAGGCCTTGCCCGGTTCGGTCAGGCCAAGATGTTCGATCGCCATATATTCCGTGGTGGTGAAACAGTCATGGGTCTCGACCGCATCGAGCTGGGCCAGATCGCCCACATTCGCACGGGCGCGAGCATCATCTATGGCGCGCTTGACCTGCGGAAACACATAAGGTTGGCCCTCGCTATTGCGCAGCTTGCGATCATAGCTGATCGGGGCCGACCGATGCCCCCAGCCCTTGATCTGGGGCAGGCTTTCCAGCGGTATGCCGCGCTTGGCAGCGTATTCGGCCGCCCGTTTAGCCGAGGCTAGAAACACCACGGCCGCACCGTCCGTGACCTGGCCGCAATCGTTTTTGCGGATCATGCCCTCAACGACAGGATTGGCCTGATCGTCCCTCGTAAAGCTCTTGTCATTAAAGGCCCAGTCGCGGGTCTGGGCATTGGGATTGCGCTTGCCATTGGCAAAATTGATCTCGGCAATCTGGGCCAGATGGTCATAATTTAAGCCCCAGCGGCGCTCATATTCCTCGCCAAGGTCGGAAAAGGCCCGCGGCCACAAAAACTTAGCGTCCTGAAACTCATGTCCAGCCCAGGCCGCCGAGCCAAGATTTTCCGCCGCCTTTTGCCCGGGCACATTGCGCATCATTTCCAGACCAACCACGCAGCTGAGGTCATAGCGCCCGGCCTCGATCTCGGCACTGGCGGCCAGTATGGCCACGCTGCCGGAGGCGCAAGCCGCCTCATGCCGCGCCGTTGGCAAGCCGTCAAAATCGGGATGCACGAGGCCAAAAAATCCGCCAAGCAGGCCTTGGCCGGCAAACAATTCGCCAACAAAATTGCCGACATGGCCGCTGTCTATGTCTTTGGGCTCCAGATCGACCGAGGCCAGACCCTCGCCGACGACCTGCGAAAACGCCCCGGCAAAGTCCATGCCTTGGCGCGCCCAATTGGCGGAAAAATCGCTCTGCCAGCCCCCCAGAATATAGACCATGCCCGTCCCTTTTTGATCTAACCAAAGTTTCGGCAGCCAGAATGGCACAGGATTTTGCCTGTGCCAAACCGCTAGGCCTTGGGACAGGCTAGGGGGCCTATTGGCCAATCTTGTCCTGGGTCTTGGTATCGAAATCGCTGGCCTCGTGGCGCTCATGTAGCTGGCTAGCTGGGTCGCCAAACGGGCGATTGACCATGCGACCGCGCTTGACGGCTGGACGCTCGCCAATCGCGTCGGTCCAGCGGATCAGGTTCTTGTATTCCTGGACCTGCAGGAACTCGCCACCCTCATACAATAGGCCCTTCGCCATGCCGCCATACCAGGGCCAGACCGCCATGTCGGCAATCGTATAGTCATCGCCCGCCAGATACTTGTGGTCGGCCAGATGCTTGTCGAGCACGTCCAATTGGCGCTTCACCTCCATGGCAAAGCGGTCGATGGCATATTCAATCTTGAACGGTGCATAGGCATAAAAATGGCCAAAGCCGCCGCCCAGATAGGGAGCGCTGCCCATTTGCCAAAACAGCCAGGACAGGCATTCAGCCCGGGCCGCCGTCTCGGTTGGCAAAAATTCGCCAAATTTTTCGGCCAGATGCATCAATATGGCCCCGGACTCAAACACCCGGATTGGGGTCTTGCCGCTATGGTCCATCAGGGCCGGGATCTTGGAATTGGGATTGGCCGCGACAAAGCCGCTACTGAACTGGTCGCCCTCATTAATCTTGATCAGCCAGGCATCATATTCAGCGCCGCTATGGCCAAGCGCCAACAGCTCTTCGAGCATGACCGTGACCTTAACGCCATTGGGCGTGGCCAGCGAATAGAGCTGCATCGGATGGCGACCGACGGGTAGGTCCTTTTCATGCGTCGCGCCTGCAATCGGGCGGTTGATATTGGCGAACCGGCCGCCATTTTCCTTGTTCCAGCTCCAAACCGTGGGCGGCGTATAGACAGGCATATCGGTCATGATCGGGCTCCAGAAAAGCGTGCGGGGCGGATTTGCAAACTTGATCCTAAGGTTTGGGCGATTAGACGGCGGGCGTCAACGGCTAGGCACTGGGTCTGGTTTAAGCTGCTTGGGCAAGGCTGCGATGGTTAGGCGCAGTTCTGGCAATTGACGGTTGGCCACGGCATGAGCCCGCTGGGGCGGCACACCCAGCATGCGCAATTGCAGCTCGGCCACGCGCGCGCCCGCTTCAGGCCCAAAGTCTCCGGCGAGGCGGCCAAACAGGGCCCCCATAATCATGGAGGCAAAGGTATCGATCAGGACATCATCGATCTCGACCGTAAAAGCCCCCTGATCGCGGCCACGCTCAAGATCGGCGCGCAAAAAGGACAGCATGTTTTCGCGCAGATCGCGAAACGCCCAGGCCGCGCGGAAAAAGGCCCGGCCCCAATCGGGCGATGTTAAGGCCAGATCCAGAAACCTTCGGGTCGCCATGGATACGCGCTCGACGGCATCATCGATATCCACCATGGCCTCATCCAGCTGGCGCGCCAATTCCTGGGCAATGCCCAGCGTAACCGCCTGAACAATCTCGCGCTTATCGCGAAAATGCACATAGAATGTGCCATTGGCCATCTCGGCCAGCTTGGCAATCTCATTAACCGAGGCTGCCTTAAAGCCATCGCGCGCAAACAGTTCGACCGCGGCATCCATCAGCCTAGCCCGCGTGCGCGCGCTCTTGCCCAGATTGCGGGCCTCGTTCGAAAAAAGTCCGGTGGCTAGCAAGGCGTGGTCTCCAACAGGGCCTTAGTCTAGGACCATTTTTAAAATTGACAAACCTCCCATTTATGGGATGAACCCTGCAGACAGGGCGCGTCCGTATCGGGCCCACAAAAGCAGGGTGAGACCTTTTATGAGCGAGATTGATGTCCCGGTCTTGATTGTTGGCGGAGGCCCTGTCGGTCTGCTCGGCGCACAATTGCTGGCCCAACGCGGTATTCAAAGCCTAGTGGCAGAAAAGCACGTCCAGCGACTGGAGGCGCCAAAGGCCCATGCGCTTAATCCGCGTTCACTGGAAATCTGCGCAGCGGCAGGTCTTGCCATGGACCAGATTCACGCGGTCGCCACCCCCGCCCATGAGGGGGCTTATGTGCGCATGGTCGAGACCTTGAGCCATAACCCGATAGGCTCGATCGCTTATGAAAGACAGGACGAGGCCGTGCGCGCCGTGACGCCCTGGCCCTTGATCAATATTGAACAGCCCAAATTCGAACAGGTGGTGGAACGCGCGGTCGCGGCCCAGCCCCTGATCGCGTTTCGCCGGGGCCTGGAATGGCAGGGCTGTCAGTCGTCGAACCAAGGGGTTATCTCCACCCTAGTGGACCGGGGCACAGGCGAAA
The DNA here is from genome assembly GCA_947452365.1 of Caulobacteraceae bacterium. Classification (GTDB taxonomy): domain Bacteria; phylum Pseudomonadota; class Alphaproteobacteria; order Caulobacterales; family Caulobacteraceae; genus CAISGS01. The sequence continues at coordinate 26,206 of CANGCO010000006.1, read as the reverse complement.
CCGTCACGGTCCGCAGCCGCTATCTGATCGCTTGCGACGGGGCCAATAGCGCCGTGCGCAAGGCCCTCGGCATTGGTCTGGAAGGGCCAGAGGGCATTGCCAACCACATGATGATCCATTTTGAAGCCGATCTTCGCCATGTGGTCGCAGACAAGCCTGGGATCCTCTATTTCCTGTTTGGCCCGGGGATTAATGGCACACTTATCGCCTATGATATCGGCAAGACCTGGGTCCTGATGCATCCTTGCAGCCCCGATGCCAGCGAGGCGGAGTTTGACGAGGCCCATTGCCAGGCCGCGATCACCTCGGCCGTCGGCGCAGCGGTGCCCGACCTAAAGATCAAGGGCGTGCGCGGCTGGAAAATGTCGGCTCTCTTGGCGGAACGCTATCAAGACGGCCGTGTCTTTCTAGCGGGGGATTCTGGCCACCACTTCCCGCCCACAGGGGGGCTTGGCCTCAATACTGGCCTTGCTGATATCGATAATCTGGTCTGGAAGATTGCCGCGGTTGAGGCCGGATGGGCGGGGCCCGTCCTTTTAAAATCCTATGAGGACGAGCGGCGCATTATTGCCCAGACCAATATGGGCCAGAGCCTTGCCAATGCCTTCCGTCTGCAGATGATGTTCGACGCGCTTGGCTATGGCCCTGACCGCACCGTCACAGCCGGAACCTTTTATCAGCGCCTAAACGACCCAGAAGCACAGCCCGCCATTCAGGCGGCGGTGGCTTTCCAAAAGGACCATTTTGACAGCCTGCGTCTGCAACTGGGCTATGCCTATGGCGGAACATTGAGCGCCGATGACAGCCTGCCAATCAGTGAATTTACCCCCAAATGCGTGGTCGGCGCGCGCCTGCCGCATCTGGCCCTGAGCGATGGGCGTTCCATCCTAGACCTGATCAATCCACATGGCCTGACCGTGATTGCGGGGGCGAACGGCACGGGCTGGTCGGCTCTAGACTGTGCTGCGCCGCTTAGCCTTAAGATCGAAAACCAAGATTTCTCCTTAGACGGCCAATCCTGGGCCGACCGCATGGGTCTCGGCGTGCAAGGTGCCGTGATCGTCCGCCCGGACGGCCATATACTGGCCCTAGCCAAGGGCGATGCCCCCTCTGATCTTCAATCTGCCAGCCAGGCCGTGAGCGCCTTTCTTGGCCTCGACCTGCAAGGAGTTGCCTAATGGATTTGGGTCTTAAGGGCCGCCGCGCCCTGGTTTGCGCCTCATCCCAAGGCCTTGGCTATGCCTGCGCCTTTTCTTTGGCGCGCGAGGGGGCCGAGGTCATGATTAATGGCCGCGACGGCGAAAAGCTTGAGGCTGCTCGCGCCCAGATCGCCAAGGACACTGGCGCAACGGTCCATGCCCTGGTCGCTGATCTTGGCGAGACCCAAGGCCGCGCCAGCCTGCTGGCTGAGGCAGGCGAGGTCGATATTCTGGTTAATAATAATTCCGGCCCACCGCCGGGCTATTTTGCCAATTGGGACGAGGCCGCATGGCTCGGTGCGATTAATGCCAATATGTTGCCCGCCCTGATGCTGATCCGCGGTGTCCTACCGGGCATGCAGGCGCGCAAATTTGGCCGGATCGTCAATATTACCAGTGCCATGGTCAAGTCACCGGCCGCACCCATGGGCCTGTCCACCGCCGCCCGCACCGGCCTGACCGCAGCCTGCAAGGCCCTCGCGCCAGAGGTAGCGGCGGATAATGTTACCATTAATAGCCTTTTGCCCGAGCGGTTCGATACAGAGCGCCAACAGCAGATGGCCCGGCTCATGGTGGCGATGAAAAACATCACTTATGAACAGGCGCGCGAGGAAATCGCCAATTCCATCGCCGCCAAGCGTTTTGGCCAGCCCAGCGAATTTGGCGATGCCTGCGCCTATTTGTGCAGCGCCCAGGCCGGGTTTATTTCGGGTCAGCAATTACAAATGGACGGCGGCTCCTATCGCGGTCTGGTCTAGGATCACGTCATGACAAACACCGTCAAGATTGCTCCCCTCGATCAGGCCCTGAGCTTTGCCAGGCTGTTACCGGCCAAGGGCGGACAGATTCTGGCCGTGACCGCCTATGATCAGGACGTCGTCTCGGGCATTGATCTAACCGCGCTGAAATCTGACCCGAGCGAAGACCCGATCGATCTGGTCAATCGGCTGGGCTATGAGGCCCTGCAAGCGGTCATCACGGCGGCCAAGACCCCAATCACGGTTGCTGCCTGCGACCTTGATCAGCCCGTCGACCTGACCTCAGAGCACATCGCCGTTGGCACCAATTATCCCGAACACGCCAAGGAATCAGCGGTCCAGATCCGGCCCTTCTTGTTTCCCAAATATGTCACGCCAACCGGTCCACGCGCCGATATTCCGATGACCGACGGCTTGCTCGATTATGAGGTGGAGTTATGTCTCATTGTCCTAAAACCGCTTGGCCTAGAAGCACCGGTTCAGGGCGGCTTGATCCTTGGCAATGACGTCACCGACCGCGCCGCACTAATGCGCCATGTCGATCTGAAGGATCCACAATCGGGCAAGGGCTTTACCACCGGCAAGAGCGGGCCAGGCTTCCTGCCGGTCGGGGATATGTTTGTTGTAGCGCGCGATCTGAAAACCTTTGTTAGGGACCTTGACCTGCAATTATCGGTCAATGGCCGTGTGCGGCAATCAGGGCCGGTTACGGACTGGATTTGGGATCTGGATGAAATCCTCAACCAGGCTAGGGCCAAGCGCGATGCGACCTGGGCCTGGCGTGAGGGCACGGCTAGGCTTGCCTTTTCCAACGCCGGCGAGATACCGCCCCGTACCCTGATCATGGCCGGAACCCCCGCCGGGACGATCTTTCAAGGTGTACCCGGCGGTGACCGCTTGCGCGGTGTCTTGAACTGGTTGTTGGGAGGCCGCAAAAAACCCCTGCTGGCCCAAGTCATCGAGGCCTATATTGCCCGCAATCTGGCCAAGCGCACCTATTTGCAAAAGGGCGATCAGGTCACGATCGTGGTCGATCACTTGGGCACCTTATCGAACGCCATTGTCTAGCGCGCCAACCTCGTTCGGGCTGCCTGTCCTAAAATTGGCGGACTGACTTTTATACAAATAGAATAATATATCTTCATAAAATAGGCATAGCGGCCGCCAAAATAGGTATTATCGAACCTTCATTAACCGAATCGCGCATTTTGTAGATCGGATTATGGAGGTATTTGCTATGCAGGCTCATAAACTGCGCGTGGATGAACAACATCCCATCATCCATGACTTTATTGCCTTTGGCCATCATCATTTTGACGGCGATCTTGACGCCGCATCGGCTGGGCGTCTGTTAGACAAGATCCGGCACTTGCGGACCTTTGGTGAAGACCTGTTCCTGTCCGAGGCAGAATTTGATGCCAACCCGCAATATATCGGCGTTAATCCCCAACCCGGGCGCAACCTGCTCGAACAGTTCGAGGCCGATCTAGCCTTTGTCGAACAAGACCCAGCCATTGTGTCGGCTATGACGAGCCTGCTTGGCGAGGGCTACGAAATCTTGCTGAAAAAGCTGATTTGCGGGGTGCCAGCCGGCATTGTCCCGGCCTGGCTAAAGGCCCGGATCGCAGGTAATCCGGTCAATAATCTGGGGGCCTATATCAAGCCTCAGTTTCGCGACATCACCTATTTCTATGGCATCGATTTTCATCAAGACCTGATCGATTACAAGGATCGCGAGGCCGATTTCGTCACGCTCTATGTCTATTTGCATGATGTCGGCCCACATGACGCGCCCTTGTTCCTGCTCGAAGAGAGCCACAAATTGGGCGGCACCCTGTTTCCGCACGACCTGACCCGTGATGGGGACGGGTGGGAATATAGCGATGGACGTGGCGGGCGGGTTCACACGCCGCAAAGACAGCTTATGGGCAAGGCCGGGTTTGCCGCAGTCTGGCATGCCTGCACCCTGCACGGCACCCAGCCCGATGCCGCCGACAATGAGCGCCTGTCCCTGCGCTATCTTTTTGCGCGAAAACCCGGCGTTTCAGCCGGCATTGACCAGGTTAATGCCACGCTTCAGGGCCCTTTGAGCTTGAGCGCTACCCGGCAAGATCTTGATGCGAGCGGCGCGGCACGGCTCAAGGCCAATTGTGTCAACAAGGTCTAGGGCCGAGGCAGATAAGCCCGACCAAACCCACACCGGACCGAGCCGCCAAAACGTCTAGATCAGCAGTTTTTACAAAAAAGCACATGATAATGTCAGAGCAGCAAACCTTGGCGCTTCTTCGCAAAAAATTCCATCAAGGCACCCTCGACCGGGAAAAACTGATTGAGGCGGCCAGCCACAAGTCAGCGATCCTGAAAGCCGTTCAATACGCTCTGGATGGTTCTGACATTCGCAACATCGTAATCGAGGCCGACCGCATTTATCAAACCCTTGCTTCCGGAGTTCGCATGGTCTGGCAAACGGATGATTGGGGTGCCGCGCCAAGCGCTGTTTTTGCTATGGGCGCTTACGAGCCCAATGAGACTGCCCTTATGCTTGCCCTGGCGCGCGGCAAAAGCCGATTTTTAGACATAGGTGCCAATATTGGCTGGTTTTCGCTTCACATCGCCGCCGTACTAAACCCTCACGATCGGCGCATTTATGCCCTAGAGCCCGTCAAACGCACATTTGAAGTATTGGCGCAGAATATTGCCTTAAACGATCTATCGGACGTGATCCGGGCCTTCAATCTCGGGGCCAGTGATCGGCTGGGTGAACTTTGTTTCAGTGTGCCCAAGTCGGCGGCGGCGGCGGCATCGATGATTGATCTGCACCCCGATTGGGCTTCCGAGCAGCAGGTCTGCAGTGTGACAACCATAGACACATTTCTCGCCGAACAGGCCGCCGACAAGATTGATATCGTAAAGTGCGATGTCGAGGGGGCGGAGCTGATGGTTATGCAGGGCGCCTCACATCTGCTTTCACACGATCGGCCCGTGCTCTTGTTGGAAGTATTGAGAAAATGGTCAAGGGCCTTCGGCTACCACCCCAACGACATTATCGCCCTGTTGTCGCAACACGGATATGCCTGCTTTGGCATCGGCAAGGAAGGGGCCCGTCCAATCACAGCGGTGGATGAGGACACACTCGAAACCAACTATATTTTTCTAACCGAGGCACACATCGCTGAAAGGTCCATTTTAAAAGCCTTCCAGGCGCCCTAATTCACAATTATGGCCTGCTATATATTTTTTGCATTTTTGGGTAAGTGTTTTAGGGCTTACACCTGAGTCGTGCGCGCCAGTCGTCAGCAAACGGTCAATTGTCCGGGCCTTGTCGCCCAAGCTTAATTTATTCGAGCCAAGATTGGTTCTTGTCATGTTTAGTCGCGATCTGACCGAGTGCAATATAGCCAGCTATGCCGTTGACCTAGCCGCTGCGCTAGGCGCTCGGGTGGCCTTTACGCTTACGGGCGGTATGGCCATGTATCTGAACCGGGCAGTTGCCACACATTTAGACCTTCGCGCCGTCTATAATCAGCACGAGCAGGCCTGTGTTGCGGGGGCGGAAGGGTATGCAAAGGCCAAGAACTTTCAGGTGCCCGGCCTTGCGGTCGTAACCTCTGGCCCGGGCGCGACCAATACCATTACCAGCCTGTGTTCCGCCTATGGGGATTCTGCGCCCCTGATCGTGCTGGCCGGACAGGTCAAGACGGCTGATATTGACCGCTTGGGTTGCCGCACCCACGGGCCCCAAGAGGTCCGGTCTGAGGACCTGATTTCGCCCTGTGTTAAACGGTTTTTGCGCTTGTCGGCCTTAGACTTTCAAGATCAATTGGTCGAGTCCTATGCCCAGGCCCTGACCGGTCGGCCCGGGCCCGTCTTTGTGGAAATCCCGCTCAATATCCAAAACGTGCCGTTCCACTATACGGCGGATGATCTGCAGCGGGGCGTGCAGGCGATCAGGGACCGCCTCAAAACAGATCGGACATCTCCATCCGATGCTCAGGCCCTAACGGACGCTCTGACCTGGTTGCTGACCGGTGAACGGCCCCTAGTCTATGTCGGTAATGGCTGCCGGATCGCAGGGGTCGCCGAGGCGGTGCGATCCCTTGTCATCGCTCAAGGCCTGCCAGCTGTGTTTTCTTGGCTATCTCAAGACATTCTGCCGGGGGACCATGCTCTGAACTTTGGCGCGCCGGGTGGTCTAGCACCAATTTCGGCAAACCAGATCCTCGGCCGCGCCGACCGTATCCTATTCCTCGGCGCTAGGCTCGATCTTGGCACCACCGCCTTTCAAAGGCTTGAATTTGGCGGCCAGGCCGAGCGGGTTTTTGTCGATGTCGATCCTCATGAATTGCAGAAATTTGCCGATATTCTCAATAGTCGATCCGTATTGGCCAATTTGAGCGCCCTGCCCTTGGCCATGCAGGCGATGGGCGAGACGCGAGGCCATCAAGATTGGGTCAAGACCTGCTCTGAACTGCGGGCCGCGTATTTGGGCGATGAGCGCCAGCGTTTGAACACCGGCATTTTCAATGTCTATGGCCTAGCACAATGTCTATCGCCCTGGTCCGAAGACAAAATGTTTGTCACTACCGGATCTGGACAAGCGGTAGAGACCTTTTTGCGCTTCTTTGCCCCCGCCCAGAACAGCCGCTGCTTTTTCGGGGCCTCGCTTGGGGCCATGGGATTGGGATTGCCCCAGGCCCTTGGGGCCGCCTTTGGCACCGACCGCCAAGTCGTCTGCATCGAAGCCGATGGCGGCTTGATGCTGAACCTGCAGGAACTCGCCACCTTGGCGCACTATGCCCCCAAGGGCCTTGTCCTGTTGGTCCTTAATAATGACGGATACGCGTCGATCCTGGCCTCGCAAATGCGCCATTTTGGATCAGCCGGCGGGGCGGGGCGCGCATCTGGCGTGTTTATTCCCGATTATCAGCGCATAGCGGCAGCCTTCAATCTGGACTATGCGCGGGTCGATAGCTATCCGGCCCTTGAAGCCATGCTGGACACCCTATCGCCGGATAGGCCGCCGCTATTTGTCGATCTATGTGTCGCTCCCACCGAAGCACGTGGGCCCGCGGTCAAGACCGTGATTGGCCCCGATGGCAAGCTGTCATCCACCCCCCTGGCCGAGCTGCAATGGTAGACTCACGCCCAGACATGCGGTTTTCTTTGCTGGGCAAGGTGGCGCTGGTCACCGGGGCATCACGTGGCATTGGCGCTGCCTTAGCGGACGGCTTGGCAAGCGCCGGGGCGATTGTGGTCGGGGTGGCTAGGTCGCCCGAACCAAGGCAGGCCTTTGCTCATCCGGTCCAATACCTTGCAGCCGATGTCACCAAGGACGCACAAGGATTGGTCGACCGGGTCAAGAGCCAATTCGGGACCATCGATATACTGATAAATGCGGCTGGCGTCAGTGTGACATCGGATGGTCCAGATCAATGGCAGGCGGCCTTTGATACAACGCTCAATCTTAACCTCCGCGCCGCCTATGCCTTGTGTCTGGCGACTGCAGACTTGATGGAGGCCAAGCATGTCGGCGGGTCCATCATCAATGTAACCAGCATTAACAGCCTGGTCGGGTTTCCAGGCAACCCCGCCTATGTCGCGGCAAAAGGAGGCCTGCGGTTATTGACCAAGGCCCTGGCGGTTGATCTTGGGCCCAAGGGCATTCGGGTCAATGCGCTGGCACCGGGCTATATTCATACCGATATGACGGCCGCCAGCTATGCCGACCCCGTGCGGCATGCGCAGAGATTAAATCACACCTGTCTTGGCCGCTGGGGCGAGGTTGATGACCTGGTTGGCGCGGCGATTTTTCTGGCCAGTGACGCGTCGCGCTATATGACCGGGCAAGACCTGGTCATAGACGGCGGCTGGACCGCGAAAGGCTTGGCATGACCCGCCCGTCCAGCCGCATTGGCTTTATGCAGGGTCGGCTGTCACCCTTGGTCGAGGGCAGGATACAGGCCTTTCCTTGGCACCACTGGCGAGACGAGTTTCGCCTAGCCCACCAACTGGGCCTTGAGCGCATGGAATGGACGCTCGACCAAGACAAACTGAATGCCAATCCGCTCATGCTGGCCTCCGGACAGGCCGAAATCCGGCATCTGGCCAAGACCTGGAACCTTGCGGTCACCTCTGTTACCGGAGACTGCTTTATGCAGGCCCCGTTCTGGAAGGCGCAGGGGCCGTTACGCGATCAATTGCTTTGGGACCTAGCGGCCATTGTGCAAGCGACTTTTTCGATTGGTGCAAACCTGATCGTCATGCCCCTGGTCGATAATGGGGCCTTGGAAAACGCAGAGCAGGAAGGCGTGCTCCGGGACAGCCTGCTGGCGCTACAGCCGCTCTTGTCGCAAACCGGCGTGCGCATAGCCTTCGAAACCGATCTTGATCCCGACGCCCAGATGGCCTTCCTTGCGGATTTTCCAGCCGACCAGTTCGGCATCAATTTTGATATCGGCAATAGCGCCAGCCTTGGCTGGGCACCAAGACTGGAAATCCCCCGCATTGCGCCACGCCTGCTCAATGTCCATGTCAAGGACCGCCGCCTTGGTGGCACAACCGTCCCCTTGGGCGAAGGTGACGCCGATCTCGCAACCGTTTTTGCCCTGCTGGAGGCGGTTGGTTATGACGGACAGATGATCTTGCAAACGGCGCGCGCAGCCGATGGAGACCATTGCGCCGCCGCTATGCGCTATCGTGATCTGGTCATAGACCTGATGGCGACCGCATGAAACTTGAACTCGACAATAAGGTCGTGCTGGTTGGCGGGGCCAGTCGCGGTATTGGTCTGGCCATTGCCCAGGCCTTTATCGACCATGATTGTCAGGTAATTTTGACCGGCCGCAACCCCGAAGATTTAGCATCCGCTTGTCAGGCGCTCGGATCGTCGGCCTGGGCATATGCCGCCGACCAAATTCGCATCAATGGCGTCGCGCCTGGCAATATTGGCTTCCCCGGCGGCGTATGGGATCGCAAATCCAAGGACAGTCCTGAGGCGTTTGCCGCCATGCTGGCCCGAGAGGTGCCCCAAAACAGGCTCGGGGCACCGCAAGATGTCGCCGATGCGGTGGTGTTTCTAGCCTCGGCCCGGGCGGCGTTTATTACCGGAACCATACTGGTTGTTGATGGCGGACAAACGCGCTCATGGTAGATTCAGCCTCACCAAGCCCGCAGCCCTTTGGCCTCGCAGCCTTTGATCTTACGGGAAAGACCGCCCTGATTACCGGCGCGGCCGGGCTTTTGGGCCTCGAACATGCCGCCGCACTCGCGGAATTAGGGGCACGGGTTATTTTAACCGATCTGGATTTAGATAGGCTCGGCGCCGTTGCCTCCGACCTAGACGTTTCGCATCCGGGCCGTGTCGCTGCGGCAAAGATGGATGTGACCAGCAGCGCTTCTATTGCCAATGTATCCGACCAATGCGGCCCAATCGACATCCTAGTTAATAATGCGGCAATTGATCCGAAGTTCGATAGGTCATCCGGTTCGTTGGAGTTCAGCCGCCTTGAGCATTTTCCCCTTGCCAGCTGGGATCATCAGATCGCCGTGGGTTTGACCGGTGCGTTTTTATGCGCCCAGATTTTCGGCCGTGACATGGCAGGGCGCGGGGCCGGGGTCATTTTGAATATTGCTTCTGATCTGTCGGTGATTGCCCCGGACCAGCGCCTCTATCACCAAGAAGGCTTAGCCGATCATGCGCAACCGGTTAAGCCGGTGACCTATTCGGTGATCAAGGCCGGATTGGTCGGCCTGACCCGCTATCTTGCCGCCTATTGGGCCGACCAAGGCGTCAGGGTCAATGCCTTGTCGCCCGGCGGCGTTTTCAACGGCCATGACCAGGCCTTTGTTGATCGCTTGAGCGCCTTAATCCCAATGCGGCGGATGGCACAGCGGCCGGAATATCGCGCCGCAGTGCAATTTCTGTGCTCGTCTGCGTCCAGCTATATGACCGGTCAGAATATCGTAATCGATGGGGGACGGACGATTCTATGAGCGGTTCGCCAGCCGCTTATGCGCCCTCACGCCGCATAATTTCGAGAAAGCTGCATGAGGATAGTTTTGTAATTGTCCAGATTAGTCTGCGCACTGGTGACTTGCTGTTGAAGGGCCAAGATGGTCCTTGCCTGCTCATAAACCTGTGACAATTGCGCCAGCCTATGGGATTGGCAATGGGTTAGCGCCTCCGCTAAGGCGTCGCGCTGGGTAGGGTCCAAAACCACGCCCCCGCTCGCGGCCCGCAATAGGTTCTCGAAAATCCCATCGACCATGGTGATGGTCGATTTTTCATAGCTGAATAGGTTTTTCTGACCGGTTGCCATCTCTAAGAAATCTAAGGGTAGACCGATTTTTCGAGCAACCGCGGTTAGGTGTAAGGTCAGGCTTACCGCATAATCAAAAAAATTATGCGTATGGTAGTCTTGAATGTGCAGAGAATTATTGATCCTATGAACTAGATGAGACGCGGAACTATAATACGCGCTCGAAAACGCATATTTTTCTAAATACCCAACAATATGGGGATGGGCGCACGGCATTCTTTCGTATTTTTTAAAATCGAGCGTTCGGGCAATTTCTGTCTTTTCAATATTTGCGCTGATAAACGGCATTTGCGCCAAGCCGAATGTGCAAAAGAGCTCAAAAAAGGTTGAGAACCGCCGATCGGGAACCGTGTGCATATTGTCGATTAATAATTCTGACAGGTCTTTGTTGGCGACTTTTTTATTCATGACTAAGTAATTTGGGGCCTCACGCTCTAATATGCTGACAATATTTTCCACGCCTCCATCGAGCAAAACATCGTCAGAGCCAAACACCCACGTATAACCTCCTCGCGCCCGCCATGCTGGCGCTAAGACATTAAAGCTACCGCCCTGATTTTCGGCGTGGAGCATATAATTCAAGACCGGATATCGATCGGCAAGCGCCCGGATTACCGATTGGGTCTCCGCATCTGAAGCATTGTCGGTGATTAACAACTCAACCTTTTGTTCAAGGCCATTTTTGAGCTGATCGGCAATGCACTGAACCGTCAAAATAAGTTCGTTGGGACGATTAAAGGTTGGAATAACAATGCTTAATAGCGGCTCGTGGTCCAGTGGTCGGATAAGACTATCGGACAGGGCGCATTCGGGTACAGACATGGTCGCTCTCAATTAAAAGCTGCCTTAGCCCCAGCGGTCACTGCTCGCCCGGGACTGACAAAACGCGTGGATTGTGTCGATCATGAAATCGATTTGTTCACTGCCTAGGCCCGGATAGACACCGACCCAAAAGGTGCGCTCCATGATTATATCGGCTTGGGCCAGGTCACCGATGGTGCGAAACGCCCGGCCGGACATATAGGGCTGGCGAATAAGATTGCCGCCAAATAGCAAACGGGTTCCGATGCGGGCGTCTTCAAGCCAGCGCGTCAGTTCATTGCGCGTGAAGGGTGCCTCAGCCTTGACCGTGATCGGAAACCCAAACCAGGCCGGGTCGCTATTGGGCGTGGCTTCGGGCAAGAGCAGAAGCGACTGAAGGTCGGATAGACCCGCCTTAAGCCGCGCAAAATTGTCTTTTCGCGCCTGGATGAAGCCATCCAAATGCTCCATCTGGGCCAGACCGACCGCCGCCTGCATATCGGTCATCTTCAAATTATAACCGAGATGTCCGTAAGTGTATTTGTGGTCATACCCCTTGGGTAGGTCCCCCATCTTCCAGCCAAAGCGCTTGCCGCAGGTATTGTCCATGCCAGGCGCGCAAAAACAGTCACGGCCCCAGTCGCGAAAGGATTCGGCTAGGCGGCGTAGAAACTCATTATTTGTGAACACCGCCCCGCCCTCGCCCGTAGTGATGTGGTGGGCTGGGTAAAAGCTTAATGTGGCCAGATCGCCGATCAGGCCAACCTGTTGCCCGGCATAGGTTGAGCCCAAGGCATCGCAACAGTCTTCAATCAGCCAAAGCCCATGCGCGTCACAAAGCTTGCGGATAGCAGACAGATCAAACGGGTTACCAAGCGTATGGGCGGCCATAATGGCACGGGTCTTTGGCCCAATCGCAGCCGCGACGGCCTCTGGATCCAGATTATAGGTCGTTGGCACCATATCAACAAAGACCGGCACCAGGCCCGCCCCGAGGATTGGATTGACCGTGGTGGGAAATCCCGTCGCAGCGGTGATTACCTCGTCGCCGGGCTTGAGCTGACGCGCCTTGAGTTTGGGCGAAGTCAGGGCGCAAACCGCGACCAGGTTTGCTGACGAACCCGAATTCACGGTCATGGCAAATTTGGCCCCGAGGCGCGCCGCCAAGCTTGCCTCAAAGGCATCATTGAAACGCCCCGTGGTTAGCCAAAAATCAAGTGAAGAATCCACCAAGGAGCGCATATCACTGGCGTCATAAACCCGACCCGAAACGGGTACCGAAGACTTACCCGGAATAAATGCAGCCGACTGGTGAGCTTTAGCGTGATAGATCTCGACAAGATCGAGAATTTGACGCCTCAAGGCCGCGGTTTCTTGTGAAGGCTCAACGAACAATTGAATAATACCTTAGAAATGACCCTGTGGTCATGGACAATTGATGTCTATCTTATGACCTAGCTCATGATTCGGCTGGATTGTGAATGTAACGATAGGTTCTGGAGATTGCATTGCAGATTTTGGTAACTGGAAACCAGGGCTATATTGGTCCTGTCTTGACCGCGCTGGCCAAGGCCCGCGGCCATAGCGTCACAGGCTTTGACATTGGCTATTTTGCGGATGGAACACCCGACCCGGCGGTGCATCGGCAAGTTTGCGGCGATGTGCGCGATATTGCGGCCAAGGACCTTGAGGGGATTGATGCGATCATCCATCTGGCCGCCTTGTCCAATGACCCAATGGGCGCATTGGACCCCGAACTTACGCTCGACATAAATTTCCGCGCCAGCGCCCGATTGGCTAGCCTTGCCAAGTCGGTTGGCGTGCCTCGTTTCATTTTCGCGTCCTCATGCTCCTTATATGGCGCATCCGGCGGCGAGGCGGCTCTGGACGAGACCGCACCCCTGCAGCCGGTATCGGCCTATGCCCTATCCAAGGCCAAGACGGAGGAAGCCTTGCTGGCGCTTGCGGATAGGCATTTTTCACCCGTCCTTATGCGCAATGCTACAGCCTATGGCGTCGGACCGCGGCCGCGGTTTGATCTGGTGGTCAATAATCTAGCGGGCTGGGCCCATACGGACGGTGTTCTGCGCATACTGTCGGATGGCACGCCATGGCGGCCACTGGTGCATATTGAAGACATTGCCCTGGCCGCCCTATCTGCTGCAGAGGCGCCGACCAATATTGTCCATGCCCAAGCCTTTAATATCGGCCATCCAGACGGGAATTATCAGGTGCGCGACATAGCCCTAGCCGTGCAGACCGCTTTTGCCGGATCGCAGCTTGAGTTTTCAGGGATAGCGAACCAGGATTCAAGATCCTATCGGGTGAGTTTCGATAAGGCGCTAAACCATTTGCCAGGATACGTGCCGCACTGGACTCTGGACCGCGGCATTGATCAGGTAGCCCGCTGGCTAGGGGCTGGCGGCCTGGGGCCAGACCGCTTTAACTCGCCGCGCTTCATCCGACTGGCCCACCTTCAACAGGCCATGGCGCAAGGCCTGCTCGATCGCAAGCTTAGGCCAGCAAGCCACCCAAATTAAGAAGCAAGCGGCCAGGTTCACGCGCGATCGAGCAAGCTAGCCTCGCTCAGGCTGGCCACTGTGCGTCGAAAACCTTCAATAATGTTCACCTTGGGTGTCCAGCCCAGTGCGCGCAGTCGGCCAAGATCGGGCTGACCGCCGGTCAAGATTGTTTTTGGGTATTTGGCCTCATCAATGTTTTCAGGAAGTTCGACGCCCAGCTGCAATTGTGGAAAGGCCTCGGCTGTAAGACAAAGCGCAAGCTCCCGAATGCTCAATACGGCCTCATCATTACCCAGATTATAAGGGCATGCCACCTCGCCCTTCAGCAAGATGGTGAACAGGCCGATAATGGCATCTGTGACATAGCAAAACGGCCGTCGGGCAAGGCCATCGCTCATGATTTTAAGATTGCGGCCCGCCAAGATGTCGGCGGCAAAATCGGAATAGATTCGCCCATCCGTGACATCAATCTGCGGGCCATAGGTGTGCATAATCCGCGCAATATAGGTCGCAATCCCATATTGGTGCGCCCAGGTTACGCACAGGGTTTCGGCCGCACGCTTGCCCTCGCCATAACAGGCCCTCACAGTGGCGGGGTCCAGATAGCCATAATCGCGCTCTGAGATCATTGCCGCGTCCGTTTGCCCGTAAACCTCACCGCTCGACAGCATTAGAAACCCCTGCACCGGGTTGCGCAGGGCGAGTTGCAACATATTGTCGGTGCCGATGATATTGGCCCTCAAGGTCCCAACCGGATCAGAATTGAACTGCCGGCCGGTGGCGGGGCTAGCCGCATGGAGGATGAAATCGATCTTCCCGAGCGGCACAATCGGTTGAACAACATCGCCGATTACAAGCTCAAAATCGTCTCGTCCCAAATACGGCCCTAGGCGGGTCGCCGCTGAATCTGGGTTTCTGACCAGGGCCAGAACGCGGCACGCATCCCCCAAGGCCTGGTCATTTAGGCCCATAAGGGTGGCAACCAGATAACTGGCCAGCGCACCACCGGCCCCTGTGATCAATACGGTACGCCCATAAAACGCCGACCAGCCCAGGGGCGCGTTTAGGATGGTTTGAATATCCGATTGAATAATTGTGGTTTCTTTAGAAGGCATTTTCTAACCTCAGGCGCTCACAGCAAGTTTAAAGATTTGAGATTCAACGTCATCGCGCAAAACAAATTGTGTTCGTTCATGCCCACGAAGCTGAAAACCATTAGGGCTAGGCAAACCGGGCCATTTCTATAATACCAACTTCAATGGTAAAAATCCTAGACTACCCGTCTAGGTCATAATAAATGATTCCCATCAGGGTCAGATTCGAAATTCGACAATCCGGCAAGGAACCCCGGACTGGGCCAAGTTTCGAATGGATTGGAAATGTGACGCGAAAGGTCGTTTTTGAATGTCTGGATATGGTCTGGCGGACTCTGGGCTGCTCTCGTCAAAAGCGGCAGGACCCTTGCCTTGGCCATTGGCTGAACGGCCATTCGTCATTGCCGAGATCGGCATAAATCACAATGGCGACCTTAATATTGCAAAACGCTTGATCGACGAGGCCAAGGCGGCGGGTTGCGACGCGGTTAAGTTTCAAAAGCGAACGATTGATATCGTCTATACGGCCGAGGTGCTGGAACAGCCGCGCCAAAGCCCGTGGGGGGCCACACAGCGCGCGCAGAAAGAGGGACTTGAGTTCGGGGCCAGCGAATACGACGCCATTGACGCCTATTGTCGCCAATTGGAGATGGCTTGGTTTGCGTCAGCCTGGGATCTACCCAGCCAAACATTTCTCGCAAAATACAATCTTAAATTTAATAAGATTGCATCTGCAATGCTCACCCACATGCCACTGGTCAAGGCCGTAGCAGAGGAAGGTAAGCTAACCTTTGCCTCCACGGGTATGTGCACGCTCGGCCAGATTGACCAGGCCGTCGAGATTTTTCGCCAGGCCAATTGCCCGTTTATATTAATGCACACGGTTTCGACCTATCCGACGCCGCCAGCGGATCTGAACCTGTTGGCGATCATGACGCTTCGCCAGCGCTATGGCGTGCCTGTGGGCTATAGCGGCCATGAAAGCTTGGTCGAACCCAGCCTGCTAGCGGCGGCCTTGGGGGCCGTGGTGATTGAACGGCACATCACTTTGGACCGGACCATGTACGGCTCTGATCAAGCCGCATCCTTAGAGCCACAGGAGCTCAAACTGCTCGTATCTCGGCTGCGCGAGCTGCCGTCTTGGGCTGGTAGCGGCGACAAGCGGATCATGCCCGGCGAGGCGTCGGTGGCAGAAAAGCTTCGATACTGGAACGGCTAGGCACAAGGCGAGTTTTCATAGGCACTAGATCTACCAACACTTCCAAGGCGCGCCATGAGCCCAGAGCTGTTCTAGCTGCATCTTGTCCCGCAGTGTGTCCATAGGCTGCCAAAATCCAGTGTGTTCAAAGGCCCGCAACTGGCCGGTTTGGGCAAGGGTCCTTAGGGTGCTCAATTCCAGCACAGTCTCGTCACCCTCAATAAGGTCGACCACTGTGGGCGATAGGACAAAAAATCCACCATTAATCAATCCGCCCTCGTTTAGCGGCTTTTCTACGAATTGTTTGACATGGTTGCCGTCAATTTCCAGCGCGCCAAAACGCGCAAGTGGCTTAACAGCGGTCACAGTGGCCTTAGCGCCATGGGACTCGTGGAACCGAATCAGCCGGCCTATATCGACGTCACAGAGCCCATCACCATAGGTCAGGCAAAAATACGGGTCTGCCGCGACATATTTGGCAATCCGCTTGACCCGCCCGCCGGTCATGGTCTGGTCGCCCGTATCGACAAGCGTAATGGTCCAGGGTTCACAGTAACTTTGATGAACCTCTAACAGCCCGCCCGGCCGAATGGTCAGATCTGCATTATTATAGGCATAATTCAAGAAATACTCGCGAATCTTGTCACCAAGATAACCACAACAGATCACGAAATCATTGAAACCATAGGCGCTATAGCACTTCATAATGTGCCATATTATTGGCCTGCCGCCAATCTCTACCATGGGCTTGGGCCGAATATGGGTTTCCTCAGCAATACGAGTCCCCCGCCCGCCAGCAAGAATGACGACCTTGGTGCGAGTTTGAAGCATGGTCGGTCACACCCACTGAAGTTGAACGCCGCAACGCGAACAGCACTTAAGACGCCGAATCACACAATCAAACTATAAGCCAAAATAACCTCAAAGGTCGTTAAATATTATTAACACGTTTGGTTCTTCTTCCATTGCCGCCCCTTAATTCTCACCCCCTCCATATAGGTCTCTAATAAGCGTTTTCGTCCGTATAGGTCGGTTTGATCCCGGTCAAAATCATTATATAATTCAACCGCCTCGTTATTTATTCTACAAATATTATCAAACTGTTCTGATCTATACGGACGGCAGTTTTCTAGAATTTCCTTCATGCGATAAATTTGGGCAGGCCTAATGAAAAATTCATTACTAATCGCCAGCAACATATTTTTAAACATTACGTCAACGAATGTAATCAAGGGAGGGCTATAGTCCTGCACCCTATCGTCACCATTTATTTGTTCAAAAAAATCGTCCTGTATACCGTATAATTGACTGAAACCCATAATGGCTATTGGCGTTTCCCAGCCTAAATCTCTTTGAGTCATATGATCGACCCTATAGGCCTGAGAATTATGCTGCCTATTTACGACAAGATCCTTACTCCAATACACAGATTTGCTATTTTTGTGCTTTTCCAAATAGCCTAGTAATTGTGGAAACAAGGTATCAATTCTTAGATATTTAACCGGATCAATATTCCGCGCCACGCTTGTCCGCTCGACGCAAACGCTAATAAATGTGACCTGATGAAAACCGACGCCGCACATTAGGTCGGCAAAGCCATCAAATGTGCGATCTGGGCAACCCAATAAGGGGACATAAATTTGTCGGCTTAGGTCAGCGCTATAGGTTCGGCTATTAAGACTTAAAAAATCGGGGCCCTCAGCTTCCAACTTTGAGACCACCAACCCAAGCCCGCCGGGCAAAAGCACATCGTCCGAACCAAACGTCCAGGTCCATTCACCGCGACTGCGCCAGCAAGCCGCAAACAATTGAAAAGCGGCACCCTCATTGTGTTCATGGAAGATATAACCGACCGACGCGAACCGATCGGAAAGCGCGCGGATTGCCGACTGGCAATCCGGCCCAGACGCATTGTCCGTAATGATGATTTCGACCCTGCCCTCTAGGCCATCCCTGATCTGGCCGGCTAGGCTCTCCACGGCCATAACCATTTCAGGCACCCGGTTCCAGGTCGGGACCACTATGGATAATAAAGGTTTTTGAGTTAGGGGCTTCAACCGCACTTCGGTTATACGACAATCTAACATGCCTAATCCCTATAGCATTCCAATCCTAGCAAGGCGGCAAGGCCATCAGGATGGACCCCGATGCCACATAATGCCGCCCTTAATGCATTGCTGCGGGTTATTGGTTAATCCTTTATAAAAGACAAGATAACGTCAAACGGCACAAAATTCCGTCTTAAACCAAGTAAAAATACAGAAAATGGACAAAAATTCATATACTGTTTTTTATTTTTTCCGCCTAAATGTGCCACATCATTTAACAACAAAGACAAAACCCTAGGCGCGGACGAGGACTATCGGGAAAACCAGAGCACGATTAGCTCGCAATCCATGACGGCATGGCAAGCGCTATTCACTCCGCTCGCGCGAATCATGCTATAGATGCAATATAATCATTCCCACCCAAGATGAATAAGGCAAGGTTATGGTATTGCGCTCCATAGACGAATTCGACCTTTCCTGGCCTGAGTTTCGCGACAAGCTCGAAACGGCAAAACAAGAGAAAATCGCTCGATTCCCGCAGCGAGAGCGACTGCGGACCGCCAAGTCGCTTCAGGTCTATAGTTATGGACTCAAAAGCCGACAACTCGCGCCACAGCTTCGAAAAATTGGCATTCACTGCCTGATATTTGACAATAATCCCCTTGTCCGAGACCGCGCTTTAGCCGACGGGTTTGATGTGATCGAACATCTTGACCCTGCAATCCCCATCATAGTCGCCGCCGGCCAGAACCAGATAGAAATTATGGATTCGCTGATTGCGGATAACCTTGGCGGCAATGCTTATTATTTATTAGAGACATTATATGCACTCGACCTGAATACCGACTGGGAAAAATCCCGACACTTCTCTGATAGTACCTTCGATAATGCTGAGCGGCTCTATACAATTTTTAAATCTCTTAACCCCAAGAGCAGGTCTGTATTTTTTGAGGTCTTGCAATACCGGATCTCGCTTAATGTTCGACATTTGCTTAATCGCCAATCAATGGCCCAAATGTGGACGCCGCCGGTCGCCGATCTAGACATTCGATCATTTTGCGACATTGGGGCCTATGACGGGGACACCTTGGAAACGACCAAGCGGTTATACCCCGCCCTTGCAAAAAGCTTCACGATTGAACCCAATCAAGGCCTAGCGCCCGCGATTGGTGCCATGTCCGCGCGCTTGGGAATACATAATACCAATTTCATAGGCGCATGCTGGAGCCACACCACTAAGCTGAGCGAACTATGGTCCACAGACGGCATGTTTAGCGTGTCTGAAAGCGAGACCGGCAATATTGCCGCGCAACCCCTCGATGCCCTACTGTGTGACGCCGTCTATGATTACATCAAGATGGATGTCGAGAGCACTGAGCTCAAGGTGATTTTGGGCGGTATAGAAAGTCTCAATCGCGCGACCTGCATAGCCGTTGCATCCTATCACTTGAGCGATGATATCGTCTCATTACCAACACAATTGCGAATACTGCTCAAGGATGATCCGCATAGCAAATGGGATCTATATTTTACCCATAGCTCGCAAACGTTTGACGATTCTATATTCTTTTTTGTAAAGACTAGTCGTTAGCCATGGTCATGGCCAGAATGGCCGTGACCAAACATGAACAGGGTTCTCATCTCAATCTAGGTCCCGTAAGCTCAGGCCTGGCCGCGCTGGGGCATAACCCAGCCCATTCTCGAACGGGGCAAGTCATGATCCAGCGGCGCGCATTTCTGGCAGCAGGGGCCGGCGCCCTGGGCCTTGCGACGGCAAAGGCCGTCGCCGCGCCTGTGCTCTCGGCCAATAATTTTGGCCTTACCCATGCCAAGGCTGTGCGACGCAATGGCTGGATCGAGATTGATACCGCCGCTTTCGAGGCCAATATTGATGCGGTTCATGCCATAATTGGCATGACCAGGCTCTGCGCCGTGATGAAGGCCGATGCCTATGGCAATGGCATTGCCCTGCTCATCCCCTCCATCCTTGCCAAGCAGGTTGGCGATGTCGCCATCACCTCCAATGACGAGGCACGGGTGGCGCGGCAACTGGGCTATCGCGGCCGCCTCTATCGTATCCGCACCGCGACACCCGATGAAATGGAAGACGGCTTTAGGTTTGGGATTATCGAGCTGATCGGCAATCCAGAGGCGGCGGCAAGGCTTCAGACCCTTTACCAAAAGCGCAAGACCGGCCGGGCCTTGCCGGTTCATCTTGCCCTAAATTCTGGTGGCATGTCGCGCAATGGGGTCGAGCTCTCGACCGATTATGGCAAGGCTGACGCGCGCGCCATGCTGGCCCTGCCGGGCCTGAAGATCACCGGGGCCATGACGCATTATCCCAGCGAAAAGGCGGCCGATATTCTTGGTCAGCTCCAGCGCTATCAAGATGATCTTTCCTGGCTGCAGGGCCAGGGCCTGGAGACAAAGGGCCTAGTGCGTCACACCGCCAATACCTTTGCCACCCTGATCCACCCGCAAACTCGGCTGGACATGGTGCGGACCGGCGGCGCGCTTTATGGCGATCCTGGCTCGGTCCAGACCTCAGCCTTTATCCAGACCATGGCCATCAAGTCGCGCATCGCTGCGGTCAATCACTATCCGGCGGGCCAGACGGTTGCCTATGACCGAACCTTTAGGCTGGCGCGCGAAAGCTGGCTGGCCAATATTCCGATCGGCTATTCCGATGGCATACGCCGCGGCTTTAGCCATGCCAACCGCCCCGAATTCCCCGCCGAGGGCCACAATCACAGCCAGGTCCTGATCGATGGCCAGCGCTATCCGATCGTCGGGCGTGTGACCATGAATACGATGATGGTCGATGTCACAGGCGCTCAAGATACCGTGCGCCTAGGCGATGAGGTTGTACTGTTCGGCGCTCAAGGCACTGAGCGGATTACCCAGGCCGAGTTCGAGGCCAATAGCGCAGCCTATGCCCCCGAAATGCTGGCCATGCTGGGTGCAACCTTGCCGAAGGTTAGGAAGGTCTAGTGCGGCTCCTCACCGCCTAAGACATTCACCGATCCCGCCGTGATATAGCCCGCGCCCTCGGAGCATAAAAAGGCGACAGCATTGGCCGTGTCCTCGGCCAGACCTGCGCGGCCCATCGGGATGCGGCTGATCATGGCGGCGTATTCGGAAAGGCTTGCCTGGCCCAGCGCCTGGACCTGAGCATAATCGGTTACGTCACAAGCGCGGGTCGCAACATTATAGCCCACATGCCGAAACGCCGTAGCCAGAGCTTAGATTTCATCGGTGAGCGCCACATCCGACAATATAATCTTGGCACCCTCGCGGGCTAGGCGGCGATTAAGCGTCCGATCACCGGGGCCTTACCGCATCCCGGCTAGAATCTCGCCACCGACCTGGACGCCCGCTAGGTCGCCAAGGCGCGTTGCAGCCGCCGCTGCGCAGGCTTCAGGCGTGGGCCCATTTGCGCGCGCCAAATAGGTTCCCTGTTTTATGGACCGCCGCGAGCGCACATCATAGGTCTGGACCGACAAGCTACCGGAGCAGGAAATCTGCCCGTTTGATCCTGAAAACTCGGAAACCCGACTGGCCCCAAGGACAAGCCTATCGACGGAGGCCTCTCGTGCGCGATCAAGGGTAGCCTGAAGGTATGCCGGGCTTGACACTAGGCTCGAGGCGATTTCTCCGTTGGGTCCAATCGGTCCGATAATGAGGTCTGGTTCATAGGTGGACATCTGCAATGAGTTCAAACGCGCTGACAATTGGCTAGCCCCTAGGGTACTCCCGAGGAACACGCGGGCACCTTGAGCCGAAACCGCCACGGCCTGGCCCGAACTTTTGTAATCGGAATTATCATGGGTCTCGGATTGGACATTGTTTCTGCGCGTGCTCCCTGACGCCGAAGAGGCGCTATAGGCTGAGGACGATGATGACGCGCTGCCGTGAGCATAGGCTGCCGATCCGGACTCCGTCGACCGACCCGTTTGTCTTGCCGATAGGCGCGCGTTTGAACTGCCCGTATATCCACCACGAGCGGAGTTTCCATATCCATCCTGTGCAGCATAATCGGCAGAGCCAGACTGGCGTGCGCTTCCATGAACGGATTCCGAATAACTACCGCTGCTTTGGGCGCTTGCGGCACCTGCCGAATAGGCTGCCTCTGAATTTCGGCTAGACCCCGATGACGCTGAGCGGCCATAGGAAGACGCGGTCGAGGTATCAGAAAATGACGAGCCTTTCCGAACGGAAACCACGGTGTCGGACTGCCCGACTATTGCGGCGCCCCCGACCGAGTAATAGTCATCAATAATAACAACCACGGCAATTGGACGCGGTTGCGCCTCAGCTATAGTGACATTTGATCCATACGCTAAACCGAGGAGGACTAAACTAGTTAGGGCGCGTGAAGCGTATGTGTCAGTGATCATAAGACTATCTCCAGATGAGCAGAAACTCAAAAAAGATTGGGAAGTTAGCGTTAATATTTTCATCAAAGGCCAATGGCGGATTTTTTGGGGCGCTCCCTTGCCGTTTTCGGCAAGTTCTTGACCTTAGCGACCACTGCCAGCTTGTGCATGTTACTTATCAAGGTCGGTGTACTTTTTATCTGGGAGCCAATTGATAATACGGCTGTCTTTATTTTTACTATTTTAGAAATTAATTTCATAGCCTGTATGGGATTGGCCTCTATTTGTTTAATTATATTTTTTCCCTGATCATAAACATCCCTATCTTTCAGAAGTCCGAGAGATAAATTAAATAGCCCATTTCTCACTTCTGATAATTTCGTTTTATTTTTCTCTTTAGTTAAGCGATCAGCTGTTTCGTCGGCATTTATTGAATTTAAAGCTGCAAATTCATCTGCTTTGATTTTCTTTAATACGGCGTCTTTTTCTTTAGATTCAGCCATACTATTGGCAGCTTCGCGGCGATCGTGAATGACCTGTACCAATTCCTTTTCACCGACCGCCGCAAAGAGATGCGTAACGGAGGATTCAACCAAGTCCTGTGCCAATTGCGCTGAAGCAAAAAAAGTTTCCAAATCGGTACTAAATTGGTCTGCAACGCCATCCGCTTGCGCCTTGTCTGGCTTCTTTAGTAAGCCAGAGAGGAACTGCGATCTAAGGGCCTTGTCGTCATCTTCATTTTTTCGATCAGCCTTATCCGCGGCGCGACCCGTGTCCCCCATAGCGGCGTGATCAGAGCCGCCGCTTGAGTTCCGGTGAAGGCCGGCCCCGGATGCCCGCCCTACAGTTTGTGCAAATGCTGCCGTGTCAATAACCGAACACGCTAGGGCGCCGACACAAATTCGTGAAAGACTGCTCGCTGAGAATGGTTTCATCGACAGAGTGCCCTCCCCTAGACAGCCCAGACCTTAGCCAGTCGGCCATGGCCTGGGCTTAAGGACCTACTTTTTAGCAGGGCTAGCGGGTGAGGTCGTCGACGCCGACATAGTGTCCGCAGATGGATCCGCCTGAAGCGTAACCGTCGCGTCCGTCGCCGCCCCGGCAGCCTTCATGGCATCCTGGGCCCCCTCGGTCGGAACTGAAACCGAGACATCTCCAGCACC
Source organism: Caulobacteraceae bacterium (assembly GCA_947452365.1). GTDB lineage: Bacteria > Pseudomonadota > Alphaproteobacteria > Caulobacterales > Caulobacteraceae > CAISGS01. The sequence goes on along the minus strand of CANGCO010000006.1, from coordinate 2,729 downwards.
AGCCTGCACGGGCGCAGGAGGCGTGACGCTATCTGCTTTTTTGCTACACGCGATCGGGCCCAATAATAGCACTGTCGCCAGTAAAAATAGTTTGGCTTTCATAATTTCGGCTCCTAAAGCGCGTCGGATGATTTTTTTGGAGCCTCACTTGAGCTCGCTGGAAGTTTTGCGACCTTAGCGACTGTGGCCAAGGCCTTCGCGCTCTTTAGTAGGGTCGGGGTAGCGCTAATTTGGCTGCCAATTGAACCAAGCACTTCCTTAAGCCTAACGATCTTAGGGGCCATTCTTGCGGCATTCATCGGATTGGATTGGATTTGTTTAATAAGGGCTTGGCCCTGTTCAAAAGCATCCTTATCTTTTAGCAGACCCAAGACCAGATTATAGATTGAGGCCCCGAGTTCCTTCGCCTTGGTTTGGTTTTTTTCGGCCGCCAATTTTTTGCTGACCGCATCGGCATCGGCAGCGCCAATGATCGCGATTTCATCGCTAGCGATCTTCTTCAGCGCCGCGTCTTTTTCCTGAGGATTGGTTATCTTGTTCGCGGCTTCGCGACGGTCCATGATTTCTTGGACCTGTTCTTTCGCACCCACGGCAGCGGCAATGTGTGTGACGGAGGCCTCGACCAGGCTCTTGGCCAGGTTGGCCGACTCTAGAAAGGTGTCAATATCCACCGCAGGGGCTGGGCTCGAGGACTGAGATGCCCCCGGCATGCCTGGAAGGCCAAGTTTTGGCATGCCACCAAATTGGGCGTGAGCGCCCGTTGCGACGGTCATTCCAACTATTGCCGCCATTGGCAAAATCAATTTTTTCATGGTTTTGTTCCTACTGGGTTTTGTTGAGCGTGGATTGAAATTCCTTGTCCTTGGCGAGGCCTGACAGGAGTTCGAAAATATTGGACTGGGCATTCAATGAAACGAGCTTTGCGACCACGTCCGGCGGTGTGGAGGACATATAACCTTCGGTGGAGACCTTACCGTCAAAGGCCATTTTTGCGACGATGGTGTCGCCTTTGAGGAGCCTAAACCCGGCCTTGGTACTGAGTGTTTGGGTGCAGACCTGAGCGCTGTCACAATTGGATGCGATCGGATCAATCTTATAAACGGGCATGATGCAGATGCCGGGCTCGGCTTGCTCGGCATCCCTGAACTTGTATGGTCTGGCGAGATTTAGGGCCGCAACGACCTGCTTTGTTTCCTCGCGCTTGTGGATCCCCTTAATGCCGGCAGCGGTCAGGGCCGCGAGTGCCATTTCGTCGAGGCCATCAATACCGATCGCGCCGAGGCCGGCCTGCCCCCCGCAAATGCTGACGGGACGCTTGACGGCGCCACCGACCGTTGCCGCCATATCAAGTTCGGCGACATCGCCGCTTCGCACAGCCGTCCGCACCTCGGGCACCGGCTCCTCGGCGGGAAGTAAGACAGCCTGCGCGGCATTCCCCACCAGATCCTGGACCGAGCCCTTTGAGATTGGCGCAACAATCTGGGTTTTAGCGGCCATTTTGGATGAAGAAATGAGGTGGAGAAGGTTAACGCTATCATCGATGTTCAACTGACCCAGTGGGTCATTGATTGAAACACTATCCGGTTTAGCGGCGGTTACCTGTAGACGAAGCTTCTGGAATTTCAGATTTTTGCGTGCCCGGTCAGATAGCGTTGTGAACACATTTCTGAGGGCAACTTCTGCACGGGATGAAGGATCAAAACCAATCCCGGCCACGACTTCATCTGTAATCGATTCCGTGGCCGTATCTGCATAGATGACTCGACCCTCAATATTGGTCACCCGCAGGCTGGCCGATTGAGCGACCTTTAATTTTTGCTTATGAGATAGGTTGGTCGCAAGCCGAATGACCACAGGTCGTTCTATGTCGAGAAAGGCATAATATTCGGGTAGCGCAGTATTCTTGACAATGTACTTGTCGTTGAAACCGCTATTTTCATAGATCACATGCTTGATCAATTTGCCATATTCTGGAGAAATTGCCACTACTGAGAACGGCCCAGTATCGCCCATAGCATCGGTAAACTGTTGCCTTGCGCTCGCGGGATCAAATGGCTCGACAGACGTCTCGCAATCACCTTCACCCTTTATGTTCGCTGAGACATAAGCTACGGGCCTATTTAGGCCCGACAACCCGTCGTTCGAGACCGAAGCCCAAGCATGGGATAGGTCCACTTCTCCTGCGACCTTGGACGCCACCGCATAATCATCACCGGCATAGACAATGCTCAGAGAATTATCACCATCCTCGAGTCCGTCCCCCAGCTTAAGCCCGTCCTTCAGCCCTGAGGCTATAAAATAGAACCCCAACTGCTTGTCGATTATTTTATAGCTGTGATGAGTTGGATTGAAATTCGCGGATGCTTTAGTTATTAACCGCTTTAGCGCGTCTGTAAATGAAGTTGATATAAGCTCTTTGTTTAGAGCGGCCGAGTTAACTTGGGAGTTGGCAACAGTTTTTAACGCATAATTAGTAACGGAGTATGAATATAATATCTTTCCCGTGGTTACGTCTGAGAAAAATAGCGTTTCAGTGATGGGCAAGTATACGTCTGAATTTCCGTTTGATTTATCAATAACATATTTAGAAATACGGTTTATTTGAAGGGCGACAATGAATGTTTTTGATCTATCGGCACTCGTTATCTTGTCCTCAATTTTAAAATTGTCAGACATGGCCTTTACGAATTCGGTGGCATAACTTGTATCACTCAAGTTTTTTATCAGCG
>CANGCO010000005.1 GCA_947452365.1 Caulobacteraceae bacterium | reverse complement strand
GTTCGGGCCAATGTTCGCCGCTGAGATCCGGCGCAAACGGGTCGATCGGATGCGGGCGTTCACGCACTGGCGTTGGCACCTCGACGAGGTTTTCGTGAAGATCAACGGCCAGACACACTCTCTATGGCGCGCCGTCGACCATGAGGGCGAGGTGCTGGAATCCTATGTCACCAAGACCCGAGACAAGGCCGCAGCATTGAAATTCATTAAGAAAGCCATGAAACGACACCGCTCGCCCGAGGTGATCGTGACCGACGGTCTGAAGTCCTACCCGGCAGCGTTCAGGGAAATCAGTGCGCTGGAGAAGCGGGTTAAAGGACGTCGGTTGAACAACCGAGTGGAGAATTCACACCTGCCGTTGCGACGACGAGAGCGAGCCATGGTGAGGTTCCGGCGGATGAAAACCCTCCAGAAATTCGCCTCGGTACACGGCTCGGTTCACAATCACTTTAACCAGGATCGCCACCTCAACACCCGCCAGAACGACAAAGACCTGCGCTCCGCCGCCCTAGCTGAGTTGAAGTTGATCATGGCCTGAGGCCAGAAGCGCCCTGCCCTTGCTCCGCAAAGCGGAGACACTGTCGCATTGGTCTGACAGCACCGCCACCCAGTCCGCTGCCTTTTGCACCTTTGCGGCAGCGGCCCCAATATCCCTATTAAATCCGGAAATAACACCGATCCGGAGACTTAAAATCGGTCTCTGTTTTTCGCATTATTTCGATTTTTGGCGCCCAAATTGGCGCAAATCTCCGCGCGCGGCGTCGCGGTTCGTAATGCTGCTGCTAAATGCTATCAAAACGTTGCTGATCAAGGTGATGCTGACGCTCGGCATGTGCTCGGTGTGATGTGCAGAGAAGGTCAGAGCGCACCTCAAGATTATGCTCCTGCTGCCCGTTGGTATTTAAGGTCTGCCGACCAGGGAAATGTCAGGGCTCAGCACGATCTGGGAATAGCCTATTATCTCGGTGACGGCGTTCGAACCGATTACGTCCAAGCCCTTAAATGGCTAAACCTGGCCGTTGTGATAGCCAACGATCCAGATTTTCGGCTAAAGGTTGCGGGCAACATAAACCTCCTAACCTCAAAGATGACCCCAGCTCAAAGAGCTGAGGCTCAGAGGCTGGCTAGCGAGTGGCGGAAGACGTGAGCCGAAGATACTCAATAGCGGCAACCCAATACGCAATGTCACTTTGTCTCTGAAGGCTCAGATGAAAAAGTTGGTCTAGTGTTGGCTTTGAGCGGAGGGACTGTTTGGGCTTCGGTGGCTAAAGGGCGTGCTGGCGTGTCTGATGCGGCTCATAAATCCACTTTCCACCGCTGGGCTTCGGAAGTTGAAAATGGTGAAGCCGACACTCAGTATTCCAAAACCCCTTCAACCTGGACCGCCACCTCATCAGCCGAGATGATTTCAAAGCCTGAAGATCGGCGCGTTTGCCAAGTGGCAAACACTCGCCGCCTGAAGATGAGGCGCCCTGCCCTAATCGCGCCCAGTGGAGATAAGTTCGCATTGAACTGACAGCGCCCCGGCGGCGTCTCAGAGTTTCGCCCTAAGTCCAACTCGGAAGGTGCGAGGTTCCATCGGATGACGGTGATAATCGTCAATGCCGCCAGCGGCCTCGCCCTTCAGCCGGGACGTATAAAAATAGGCAATATCATCATCGTGGCTGCCGAAAAGGTTGAGAATTTCCAGCGTGCCCTCGAACCTGTCCCACCTGTGCCTGAGTAGCAGGTTCGTCGCCGTTGAGGGTTGAGACCTTGCGCTATTGTCTTCGACAAGCGCGGCAGGGCCCAGTCTGCGGACAGTAAGTTCGGCCGTGTTGAAATCGGTTACCTGCCAGGTGACGCCCGCCGTGAGCACATAGTCCAAAGCGTTTGGAATACGGTCGGCGCCCGGGGCGTCCACATAACGCGCGCGCGTGGAAGCAGCGCTAAGGTCGAGATCGAGTCTGGGCATGGGGCGCCAGTTTATCAGCGCCTCCGCACCAAGCCGCCTAGACTTGCTCGAGCTCTCGGTGTCGCCGGAGTCACCTGAGTAAACGAGCTCGGAGTTCAGATTGAGCGTCCAGACGGTCAGGGAGGCCTGGAGGCCGGATCGCTCATATCGCGCGCCAACTTCACTGCCCACGGCAGGAACCAAGAGGTCGACAGGGGTTAGAGGCGACCCGTCAGAAGACATGCGGGCGGTAGCACCTCGTGCATCATTTGAATGATAGCCGCTTCCCGCGTCGGCATAGATTTCCACCTGATCTGAAAGGCGCCAGGCTAGGGTCAGCTTGGGGCTGACCAAGGCGTCTGACTTGGAACCGGAATTAACGGAACTGTTTGAGGCCACATCAACAGAGATCGCATCACCCCGCAGCCCCAAGCTGGCACGGAGCGGCCCTTGGGCCCAGTTTGCTTCGCCCCAAACGCCGACCGACCCTTCATTGACCCTGTCCTGGCGGAGTGTCCTCAGCCGAAGGCCTGCGCGCGTGTGGTAGAGCCCCACCTGACCGATGTGATCATAGCGGCCCTCGGCACCGACTTTGAACGACCATGGCACTGACCCCGTCCAGGTCTTCGTCAAGCCGCCAGCCGCGACCAAACGATGTTCAGACTGTTCAAACTGATCACCGTTGACCGGATCATCAAGGAAGTAGGTGAAGTTCGACCTTAATCGAAGGTCATAGGCTTGGAGGCTGGCAGTAACCATAAGATCATCTGCAAGGTCGCCCTTGGCTGAAAGCAGGAACCTGTGGGTTTGACCGCCGTCGGTCGGATCGATTGCGCCGAGACGGTTGATCAGACCCGCGGCAATGGCCCTGTCGGGAACCTGGTCTGTCGAGTTCCACTTTGCGCCGTAGGCGAGGCCGGTAAGGCGCCAGTCTCCCAGGGTCTGGCTGAACAGAAGCGACCCTTTTCGAAGGTCTTCGGCGCGGATCCAAGGCCCGCGGGAGGTTGTGACGTCAAGGGCGACATAGCCCTCGCCCAGATCGTGCGCCCCAAGGAACCGCCCATAGCCATGTGCGCCCACGGTCACCGAAGCTATCGGCGCCGCCAAGTTGGCCAGGGTCTCAAAATTGGTGGACCCGGCGACAGAGAAGTCTCCAGTCTCGGCGCTATAGGGCCCTTTCCTATATTCAATGGTCTGAATCAATTCGGGCGTCACGAAGTTGAGGTCGAGATAGCCTTGACCATGGGCATTGGTCCGCATGTTGAGCGGCGCGCCGTCGAGCGAAGCAGAAAAATCCGTTCCATGGTCGATGTTGAACCCGCGCAGAAAATACTGGTTCGCCTTGCCTGATCCCGAGTGCTGGGTTGCCGCCATGCCAGGTATCACCTCAACCAGTTCACCTGGGCGCATCAGGGGACGGTCGGCAAACTTGGCGAAGGCGACTTCACCCTCGCTCGCAGATGTCGCGACGCCTACACCATCCTTTCGGTGGCCCCATACATTAATGGTCTCGACCTCCTGGGGATTAGAGGTCTCGGTGGACTGACTATGTGCCTGACCACAGACAAGCGACATGGCCAAACAGTAGGCTGTGAGATGGCATCTACCCATGGGGAATTTCCTTCTAAGTCAGCTACAAGTCTGTCGAGGCCCAGAGCTCTGAAAGCGGGGGGGATATCACCCCATGATTTCGAAATATACGGGCTCTATGGGAAAGCCTGAAACGGACAAGGGAAGATCCTACCGCATCGCCATGACCATGGAGATGCTGGCGGTTATGATTCTTGTCCGGATCCGGTCCGGGTTTATGGTTTGGTACTGACACGTTAAGTCGGCCTAGCCGGAATGACCCCTGCCCTTCCCGTGGATCAGGCCGCGACGGTCGCGGCTTCCCACGCCCTGTCAGATTGGGCGCGCAGGATCCGGAGACTTGGTCGGGAGATAAGGTGGGGTTGCAGATTGAAGGTGCTATAGACGGCGGAGTGGCTGGCGAGAAACCTCTGGGCTAAGCCCTGCGATTTGAACTTCTGCTGCTTTCGTTTTTGTCGGCGGCTGACCAGGTGGGCGCTCTCGACCCGGTTGGTCTCGCGCATTGCGCCCGGACGATGGCGGCTCGTCAGACCCAGTTCACGGGCTGTGGCGCGGTAAGACGCCAGCTTGTCCGTGGTGATCGTCTCCGGATGGACGCCCTGATTTCGGAGCAATCTCCGGAGCAGCTTCAGCACCGCTTCTGGACCATCTCGTCCAGATGCCAACGACCGGTCGGCGGGCCTCGGCGCTTGCGAAGATTGGCGACCATCAGCGGCCCAAACTTGTTCACTGAGCATCGAACCGCTTCGCGGCTGACCTCCACGCCCTGTTGCGCCAGCAATTCTTCGACGTCGCGGATGCTCAGCGTGAACTGGAAATACAGCCAGACGGCGTGACGGATCACACCCGGCGGGAACCGATGCCGTTTGAATGAGATCGCCCGCATGGTCCCTCCCCGGTTGGCCGCAACATAGGGGCCCAAACCAGAGAGAAGTTAGCGTTAGCCTGTCTTCAGCTTACAGTTTATTTGGCGCAAAATTGAAGCCTCAAAATCAATTGAAACCGGTTTGTATTTGTGTTCAATTGTATCCAACACATTGTTCGTATTTACAAAATTGTGATTTAGGACACAAATAAATTGAAACTAAAGTCTTTGTACCCGCATTTAGAGCAAAGGCAGAATTTTTTCGGCAAAATGGGCCGATACACGTTATTATTTAGGTCCTGCCCTAGACTAGGGTTACTTTTAATATGGCTTACATTATCGGCTACGCCCGCATTTGCGACTGTTTTTGAAATCGATCCAGAGGGAAATGTTACCAAGATTGAAGGAGACGCGAGGCAGCACTATCCGACCTTGGCAAGGCAGTCCGACCAGCGCGTCTCTCGAGAAATTAGTACTAACCGCCTTCCGATGCCTGCTCAGGGGGCGGAAATCAGCCAAGCCATCCAAAGCGCCGCCAGATCTCAGCAGTTGGATTCTTATCTGATTGAGGCTGTAGGGTGGCAAGAATCTCGCCTCAAGCCCCAGGCCGTCTCCCCAAAGGGCGCTGTTGGGATAATGCAGCTCATGCCATCGACTGCCCTAGCCCTCGGCGTTCGGTCAGACACAATCCGTGAAAACGTTCGCGGCGGAGCGACCTATTTGCGTCAAATGCTCCGGCGGTACGACGGCGACCTTGTCCTAGCCCTCGCAGCCTATAATGCCGGCCCGGGCGCTGTGGACCGCTATGGCGGAGCGCCACCGTATCGAGAAACACAAGCCTATATCGCTGCTGTTCTTGAGCACCTGGCGCAGCAAGTGGTTCCGATTCAATCCCCTTCCCCTTCCCCTTCCCCTTCCCCTTCGAGGCGCAACCCATGACCAAGTCTCTGTATGCACCATTGGCATTTCTTGGCTCGGCCACCCCGGTTCTGGCGCAAACCGTTGTCGCCAATCCAGCCGGGTCGGGTCCAATCTTGGCGGCACTGGGCTGGATACAAGGCACCTTGCTGGGAAACCTAGCAACGACGGCGGCCGTCATTGCGATTGCGATGGTGGGCCTAATGATGTTGACCGGCCGGATGGATTGGCGGCGCGGGCTGACAGTGATCTTGGGTGCTTTCATCGTGTTTGGGGCGGCGGCCATTGTGTCGGGCATCCGTAGCGTCGCAATGGTGGCCCAGTGAACGGGCTCGGTTCAGACCCAATTTTTGTTGCCCTAACACGTCCGCAAATGGTCGGCGGCGTCACCTATGGCTTTGCGGTCTTTAATCTGATTGTTACGGTCGAGGCGTTTCTGATCAGCAAGTCGTTTTGGGCTCTGCTTCTAGCCCTGATCGTGCATCTTGTTGGCTGTCTTGGCTGCCTAAGAGACCCCCGCTTTTTTGAACTCTGGATGACCAAGGTTAGCCAGTGCCCAAGGGTTCGAAACTATGGGTTTTGGTCAGCGAACGCCTACGCGCCATGACCTCCGGCTTTTCAACCTTAAACCTAGGCAATCGACTTGGTAAGACCGAAGCCCGCGTCGGTGATTTTCTCCCCTATGCACGCCACTTGGACAAGGTAACCTTGCTGACGCGGGACGGCTTACTGGTTCAGACCCTTAAGGTGCAGGGATTGGCCTATGAAACCGCCGACGACGAAGACCTAGCTTATCGCAAGCAGATACGCGAAACTCTGCTGCGCGGCGTCGCCAACCCCCGCTTAGCGGTCTATCACCATGTTATTCGCCGCAAGGTCAGTGTTAAGCGAGAAGGCGATAGTGCAGACCCATTCAGTCACGCGCTAGACCTCGCATGGCGGGCACGCCTGGCTAGCCGATCACTTTACGTCAACGACCTTTATTTAACCTTGGTTTACCGCCCCCTGCCGGGTCGTTTGGGCATATTGGAGCGGCTGTTCCAAAAGGGCACGAGCCACGAGGCTAGCCGCCTGCAGGACCTCAAACGCCTCAATGCTATACGCGAAAGCTTTTTGGCGACCTTGGCTCCCTATGGGGCGCAGACCCTAAGCCTCACTGAAGATCAATCTGGCGCAGTATCAGAACCGGCAAGCTTTCTAAGCCAGGTCCTGACGGGCATCGATAGGCCAATCAAGGCAATGCAGGGCGATATTGGTCATGTCTTGGCCGACAGGCGCCTGACCTTTGGCCTAGATGCGATTGAGATTGCTGCCGCTGGGTCCAAGGGACGACATTTCGCCGCCATGATCAGCCTCAAAGACTATCCGGCGCGGTCGGCGCCTGGATTGCTGGATGCCGTCCTTGGCCTGCCCCACGAGATTACACTTAGCCAAAGCTTTGCCTTCATGGACCGTCAATTGGCCCTTGGGCGCATGGGCCTGACCCTGCGTCGTTTGAAAGCGGCAGATGATGATGCCTTTTCACTGCGCGACGATCTGAGCCAGGCGCGCGATGATGTCGGGGCGGGCCGAACCGCTTATGGTGAGCACCATCTATCGATACTCGTCCGCGCTGATGACCTCTTGGCGTTGGATAGCGCCGTTGCCGATGTGCAGTCCACCATGAGCGCCTTTGGCGGTATCGCCGTGCGCGAAGACGTCAATATGGAGCCGGCCTTCTGGGCACAATTTCCAGGAAACTTCAAATTTATTGCGCGCAAGGCTCTCATATCAGTCGGAAATTTTGCAAGTTTTGCCTCCCTGCATAACCACTCCCAAGGGCAAGAGACGGGTAATCACTGGGGGCCAGCGGTCACAGTTTTTGAAACCACAGCCCATGGCCCGTATCACTTTAATTTCCACAATGGCGATCTGGGCAATTTCACCCTGATCGGCCCAAGTGGTTCTGGCAAAACCGTTTTGATTCTGTTTTTGCTCGCTGCAGCGCGTAAATTTAATCCAAGAATTGTCTATTTCGACAAGGACCGCGGCGCAGAAGCCTTTATCCGCGCTAGCCGCGGCACTTATGAAGTACTTCGACCGGGCAGCCCCTCAGGTCTGAATCCCTTGCAAATGCCGGACAATCCAACAAACCGGGCCTTCCTTAAGGATTTGCTGGCGCAAATTCTTGGCGGGCCAACCCGGCTAGAGACCGAAGATTTGGCGACGATATCTGACGCCATAGACGCCAATTTTGACCAACCGGCCGAGCACCGGCGGTTGAGCTATCTGCGAGAACTTTTTGTCGGTGCAAGGCGACCAAAAGCGGGTGACTTGGCCGCCCGTCTTGCGCCTTGGTGCCAAGACGGTGAGTTTGCATGGTTATTCGATAATGCGCAGGACATGGTCGCGCTCGAAAACCCCGTTTATGGCTTCGACATGACCCAGCTGCTGGATGCTCCCGCCATCCGTACGCCAGCCATGATGTATTTGTTTCATCGGATAGAACAGGCGCTAGACGGGCGCCCAACCCTGATCGTCGTCGATGAGGGCTGGAAGGCGCTCGATGACGAGGCATTTACATCTCGGCTCAAGGATTGGGAAAAGACCATCCGGAAACGCAATGGCTTGGTCGGTTTTTCAACCCAAAGCGCCTCTGATGCGCTCGAAAGTCGGATCGCTTCGGCGATTGTCGAACAGGCAGCGACCCAGATATTCATGCCCAACCCCAAGGCCAGAGCGAGCGACTATATTGATGGGTTTGGATTGACCGAACATGAATTCGAGCTTGTCCGCACCCTGCCCGATACGTCGCGCTGCTTTTTGATTAAACAGGCTGATCACAGCATTGTTGCCCGCCTAGACCTCTCAGGCCTGGGCGATTATCTCGAGGTTTTGAGCGGGACGGAGCGGTCAGTCCGGCGGCTTGATTTGATTCGGGCCAAGCTTGGCGACGATCCCGACGACTGGATGGCACCTTATCTAGCCGGCGCAAGGGACCGTGCAAGATGAACCGCTGCCCGTCGCCATCCGACAGCCTAGGCCTGGTGCGTAGCGTATTAGGTGCGGTCGATTGCAATGTCCGGGACTATTCGCAGTCTGGATATCTGGCCCTAACAGGTCCGCATTCGTTTTTTCCGACCGCGCTGACGAGCCTATTGACCATTTATGTCGCCCTGCTGGGATTTCGGCTGCTGTTTGGGCTTGGACGCTCCCGACTTAGCGATGCTCCGATTATGGCTCTGAAAATTGGGGTCATCCTAGCCTTAACCATGAACTGGGCTATTTTTCAGACGCTGGTCTTTGATATGTCTAACCGCGCCCCTATCGAAATCGCGCGCATTATCAGTGATCCAGCAATGCATAGCGGCTCACGCCTAGCTGCCGATCCGGTCGCAGGTCTTCAAATGATCTATGACGAATTGACGCTTGATGCGGCCTCATTTTCCCAAAAACCTGGACCGAATGCGCTGGCCTTGCAGGGCGCAAACACCGAAATGGCCAATCGCCTTTTGAAAGCTCAGTCCAGCCTGCTTATGGCAACCATTGGCTTGATAGCGATTGCATCGATTGTGGCGGGCGTACTCGTCGCGATTGGACCGATTTTCATTGCTCTGTTTTTGTTTGTTGAAACCCGAGGCTTATTTGTTGGCTGGCTGCGCGCCCTAGTCACGACAATGATTGTGCCGATTGCAGGTTGGATGACGACGACAATATTGCTGGTGGTGGCCGAGCCTTGGCTGCTCCATCTGGCCCAAACGCGCCAAGCTGGTTCGCCCGATACCGAGAGCGCGACCATCTTGTCCGCCATCATTTTGATTTTCTCAGCCGCCCAACTCGCTCTAACGCTCGGCGCAACCATTATCGCTGGGGGATTTCAACTCAATCTAGCATCGAAGTCACGGTCCGCAGATCCTGTGCCAGAGACAGGCAGGCGTGAGTTTCGGGACATGCCTTCACGGTCCGAGCAGTTGGCGATCAGCCTTCGAACCCGCCCTAACGCCCCTATCTCTGCCGCTGCAACCGCCTTTTCCCGAGCAGATCTGCCAGGTCACGCTGAACAAGGCGCGCGACTTGGCGCGATCAAAGCAACACGGTCTGGTGACGTCTATCGTCGTGATGCCCACTTCGATCGCTTCCGTTCAAACAACAGGAACGTCTGATGTCGCGCATAGCCCTTATCGCTGTTTCAGCCGCCCTGCTCTTCGTGGGAACAACACAGGCAGCCATAACGCCCCTGCCTAGCGCCAATGATCCCCGAATTCGGATTGTTGAATATGTACCAGATCAGGTGGTCACCCTGAGGGCGACGCTCGGTTATGTTGTCACCGTTATGTTTGGCGAAGGCGAGCGGATTGAAAATGTATCCATTGGCGACAGTCTAGGCTGGCAGGTCACGCCTAATCGCAAGGCCAATCTGCTGTTTTTAAAGCCTGTTGAACTTGCCCCGGCAACCAATATGACCGTGGTTACCAATTTGCGGACCTATACGCTTGACCTTCAGGTCAGGCGCAAAACCCGGGGTGACGAACGCTCAGTGATTTTTGCCCTAAAATTTGACTATCCCGCACCGGTTTTGGCCATGCTTGCGCCCAGTGAAGCACCAAAGCCGCCTGAGCCTCCGAAAGACCTTAACAAGGCCTATAGTTATAAGGGATCGGGCGCAGGCCTGCCGCTTCGCGTGTTTGATGACGGCTCAGCCACCTATTTTGAGTTTGCGGATAATGCGGAATATCCCGCCATCTTTGCCGTGGATTTGGATCATAAGGAGGCGACCGTGAACGTCTCGCAGCGCGATGGCTTTCTGGTCATTGACCGGCTTGCCTCGGCCTTTGTTTTGCGACGCGGGGCAGAGGTTAGCCAAATCATTAATGAGGCATTTCGACCCGACCAAGGCCAATCGACCACGCTTTTACGGCATAAGGGGCGCTAGATAATGACAAAGCGCGACGAAAACCTAGCACAGACCAGCGAAAGTCCCGTTCTGAGCCGTCTAAACTGGCCACCTTCGGCGGTCGCAAGGCCTGACAACCCATGGAGCCTGGTCATCGGCGCAGCGGGGACCGCGCTTTTGGGTTTAATTGTTTTTGCCTCCCTTAGCCAAAACCGTCAGGCCCAAGCCCAAACGGCGGCGCCGATGGCTAATGTGTCGACAAGCCCGCAACTGCCCTCCCCTGCACCCTTGTCTGCGCCAATAAATCCTGCCCGACAACCGGCTAGCTATTCGCAATTACCGCCAATAATCGCCGAAACCCCAGATAACAGGGCACGCCTGAACGCCCCGGCCATGGTCGTTGACATGGGCAATCCAGATAGCGGGCCTGTCGCTGGCTCACCCCCATCTGGCAGCATGCCCACGCCCAACTCGGTCGCCGATGCCCGGCTTTCAGGTCTGGAGAGTTTTGCCGAAAGGGTCACTGCGACTGGGGTAGAGACTAGCCGCGCCACCCAATTGGCCGACACGGCCTTAGTCGCCCCTCAAGGCACAGTCATTCCAGCGGTTCTGGAGACCGCGATCAATCTGGACCTGCCCGGATTTGTGCGGGCCGTGGTTAGCCGCGATGTGCGTGGGTTTGACGGTTCAACCGTCCTGATCCCGAGGGGCTCTCACCTGATTGGCCAATATCGTAGCGGCACGGTCGCCGGCCAGTCTCGCGCCTTTATCGTTTGGTCTAGAGTTTTGACGCCTGCAGGCATTTCGGTCGAAATTGGCTCTCCTGCCTCTGACCGGCTTGGTCGCGGCGGTCTGGAAGGAGATACGGATACGCATTTCTTCCGCCGCTTTGGCAATGCCATTTTTCTATCTATTATTTCGACCGGCCTCGATGCCGCTTCAGGCAATCGTGGCACCAATAATAGCGCCGCCATTGTTATTGGCTCACAGCAGCAGGCGTCAAATATTGCCTCGATCGCCCTGCAAAAGGAAATTGATATCCCAGATACGATCACGGTCCAGCAAGGCACACCGATCAGGGTTTTTGTCGCCCGCGACCTAGACTTTACCAATATATTGAAAAAGTCTCGATGACGGCGGGTGTCTATCTTGCCGCGTATCTCGAGCCCCTCAAGCCATGGCTTGAGCAAGCCGATGTCACCGACATTTGGGTCAACCGCCCTGGAGAGGCTTGGATAGAGCGCAATACCGGTGTCATAAGCCGACAAATTGTCCCCAGCCTGACCGAACAGGTGCTGGACAGGCTGGCCCGTCAAATCGCCGCTGCAAACCATCAGGGCCTTAACCGCGAACACCCCTTGCTATCGGCAAACTTACCGGATGGCTCGCGCGTTCAAGTGGTGGGGCCACCCGCCACGCGCGATGGCGTGGTCTTGGCAGTTCGAAAACATACCTTGTCAGACCTAACCCTTGATGGGCTAGGCAAGAGTGACCTGTTTACAATTCCCGATCAAAACCCTGCCCGTCTTGTCGAGCATAGCCTCGACCAACATCTGCAGGCGGGCGATATCGAAGCTTTTCTAAGATTGGCCGTAAAGGCGCGAAAGACCATCGTACTGTCTGGCGGTACATCGTCCGGTAAAACCACCCTTCTCAATGCTCTGATTAAGGAGATAGATCCAGGCGAGCGCTTGATCCTGATCGAGGACACACCTGAGATCAAACTGGGTCACGCCAATGCCATCGGCTTAATCGCTAGCCGCAGTGAGGCTAGGGAGGCGCAGGTTACCGCTGAGGATCTCTTGCAGGCAGCCTTGCGAATGCGCCCAGACCGGATCATTTTGGGGGAACTTCGGGGTACGGAAGCCTTCGCTTTTCTGCGGGCCGTCAATACCGGTCATCCTGGTTCGATCACAACCCTCCATGCTGACAGCCCGCAAGGGGCCATCGACCAGATCGCAATGTTGGCCCTTTTAGGCGGGGTGAATATAAATTGGGAAGCCTTGCGCACCTATGTCGTTCAGGTTGTCGATATTATCGTACAGCTAAAAAGAACACAGGACGGTCGCAGGGTCTGTGATGTGATGAGAACCGCCAGACCAGGCCAAGCCTTGCCCAACTTGTGCTGACGAGGAACACCTGGCGCAAGGCCCGACTGATCAGTTTTATCATGTATTTTTTTAACAGGGCCAATAATCAACTATTTCCATAAAAGGATGGGCCGTTGCCAAAGTATTTTAATAAACAAAAATTTATTAAAATAGACTATAGACCTAAATTCTAGGTCGAAATTCACAGGTAATTTTTCTGATATTCGACAATTTCACTATAAGGTTTGAGGCGAAACTGTAGTAATTGCCCGATGTTCACGATCGCTCAAATCACTGACCTGCATGTTACGTCGTCTGACGACCCCTTAAATCAGGTCCGTAATGCAGATCGTCTGCGTCAAACCTTAGCATCCATCGCTGCCATGCGTCCTCTCCCTGTTGCTATCATAGCCACAGGCGACCTGGTTGATCGCGGCACTATCGAGGAATATGCGGCTTTAAAGGCCATACTCATCGAGCTTGATCTGCCCATCTATCTCGGCGTTGGAAACCATGACCATCGATTGTCGGCACTCTCCCAGTTTTCCGCTCCCAAGATTGAATCCGACCCTAATGGCTTTATTCAATATGCTCTAGAGCTCGAAGATTATCGGATTATTATGTGCGACACGCTCGATGAGGGGCGAGAGACCGGCCAATTTTGCGAACAACGCGCGGCATGGTTGCATCAAGCCCTCCTAGATCGTCCAAACACACCAACCCTAATCGCTCTGCATCACCCCCCGATCCAGAGCGGGATAAAATGGATGGATCCAGACCCAAGCGCGCAATGGATAGTCCGCCTAGATCAAACCCTGCGTCGACATAGCCAGGTACGCGCGATCACTAGCGGCCACCTGCATCGAGCTTATGTCGGACGGTTTGCAAGCACCCTAGTAACCGTGTCGCCCGCCACATCCATACAGCTGACCCTCGACCTAACCGACGTCGATATGCGGGTGCCAGATGGTCGGGAAATATTGACCGAAGAACCGCCCGGATTCATGATCCACATGTTCGATGCCGGCGAAATCACATCGCATTTTTGCTTGGCCGGACCTTGGCCGTCGGCTGTGAATTACATGCATTCGTTTGTTAAACCGTAACTGCTCCCGCTTGCGCAGCCTCGGCACGAGATCGACGCCAAAACGCCTTAGAACCCAGATTACGCGCGCGCCGAGGCCTAATCACGCCCCAGGAATACCCAGCCCCTTTGCAGCTACATTCAGGGCTGATTGATCGGGCTTGGAGTCAGAAAAAGCCGCCAAGGCCGTTTTATAGGCAGTCCGTGCCTTATCAGTTTCGCCCTGAACCATATAGGCGCGCATTAGCCGGACCCATCCTTCTTGATCCCTAGGATTGACCTTCAATTTTTCGGCCAAGCGCGCGACCATACCCGCGATCATGGCCTGACGATCCGCTGGAGCCATGGTGCTTGCGGCCTGAGCCTGCTCAACAGTGGGTCCAGGCGCGGCGAGTTGCGGCTGAGCACCGGACGGCACCGCCGCCGTATCGGTCATGGGCGGAAGGCGGCCTTCAAGATTATCACCTCGCGCCTTGGCAGCGCGTTCGATAAAGTCTCGCACTTCTATCGCCCAAGGTGCCCCGGCCGGTGCGCTCTTCAGAAGGGCAATCCAGTCATTCATCGCTCCCTTATGGTCACCGGACTGATCCTTGGCCATGGCTAGGAAGTATCGTGCGCGCGGATCGGCGGGATCGACGGCTAAGGCTTGATGAAAGATGCCCTGCGCCGCTGGGGTTACGGTATTGTTCGCAGCCTGGACAAGAGACTCCCCCTGCCCCGATAAAAATTCAGCATTGGTTGGGTCTAGGGCGCTGGCCCGGCCATAGGCCTTTGCTGCCTCATCAAACCGGCTTGTTTGGAAATAGGACCAGGCCAATATTCCCCAGCCCTTGGGATCGACCGGGGATTGGCGCAGCTGCTTTTCAAGCTTTGCAATCATGGCCGGACCGTCACCCTGCGGATGATCTTGATCTGACGTTGAAACTAAAGGGGTGTTACTAGCCAGGTCTGGGCGACCGAGCAAGGCGTATAGACCCGTTGCCGCAACCGCGATGGTCGCTGCGAGACCCAAGGCGACCGGCATAACCCACGGCTTTGGCAGGCTCTTTAGCCGTTGCTTTAAGGGGTAACGCGACTCGCTAATGATGCGCCGCTTGATTTCGGAGGCTAGGGCATCGGCATCCGCTTGGGCGATCTGCCCGGCCTCAAGCTGGGTAGCAATATCGGACAATTGCCCATTTAGAACATCTAGGGTCGATAATGACCCGTCCGGGGTTCGATCAGGCTTGACAGCCAGCCCAAGGCTAAGCCAGACCGCCGCAATCGTAGTCATGACGGTCAAAACCATCCAGATCATCATGATTCAATGTCCTTGGTAAGAATATCATTCAGTTGGCGCAACTCTTCTGCGCTCAAGTCCGTGCCTTGGGACCCGCCCGACCTACGGCGCATAGACACCACAAAGCCGCCTATACTGATCAACAAGACCGCAAATGGGCCAAGCCATAAGGCGACTGTTGCAAACTTAAACGGCGGATTTAGCAGGACATACTCGCCATAACGCGCGACCAGGAAGTCAGCTGCCTGCTTGTCTGTGTCACCTGCAGACAATCGCTCGCGCAGTAAAACACGCAAATCCGCCGCTAGGGCAGCATCGGAGTCGTCTATGGTTTGATTTTGACAGACAACACATCGAAGCGTGCCGCTGATGGCGATAGCCCTCGCCTCAAGTTTCGGGTCAGCCAACTGCTCTTCGGGATTAACGGCTGCTGCGGACGATACCAAACTCAAGGCGAGCAGGACGCCTAAAAGATACCGCCTCATGGTTCAGCCCTCAACTTATCCATCAAGGGCTTTAGATGATTGTTCCAGTCTTCCGACGAGATTGGACCCACCTGCTTATAGCGAACCTTACCGCGGCGATCGATTAGGAAGGTTTCCGGCACGCCTGTGACACCGAAATCTATTCCGGTTCTGCCAGAGACATCATTGCCGACCAACTGATAAGGGTCACCCATATCAGACAACCATTTAGCCCCATCGGCGGGCTGATCTTTCCAATCGAGGCCATAAATAACCACGCCTTCGCGCTTGAGATATAGCAGCATGGCGTGCTCAGATCGGCAGGCTACGCACCAGGAGGCAAATACATTGACTAGGACAGGTTGGCCATGAAGGTCCGTACTTTTCAAACCAAGGTCCGCAGGCCTGAACCCGGCTAGGTCAAACCTTGGAACCGGTTTGCCGATCAGGGCAGAGTCCCGGATGGACGGGTCATGGCCCAACCCGCCGACAAAAGCCGCCATCAAAGCCGCGAACAGGCCGGCCGGGAGCAAGAAAATCAACCGCTTCATGCTGTGCGCGGCCCGTTAGACCTAGGGCGGCGTTGACCAAAGGCCGCCGCCCCGCCAATCGCCATGCAAAATCCCCCAGCCCAAATCCAGCCGACCAACGGATGGTCCCAGAGCCGCACAATAATGGCGCCATCAGGATTGGCCTCACCAATCGACACGTAAAAATTGCCGAAAACCTCTGATGCAATTGCCGCCTGAGTGGTCTGGCTGCGCGACGAGGGATAGGTCCGGCGCTCCGACACCAAGGTGCGCATCTGACCAGGCCGAACCACGCTAAATCGCGCTTGAGCAGCTTCATAGTTTGGGCCCTTGACCGGCTCAAACGAGTCCAGGGTTATGATCCGTTTGCCCATGACCACAGACTGACCGGGGACCATGCGCACCACCTTATTGGACTGAAAGCAAGACACGCCCGTCACGCCAATGGTCGTGATGCCAAGCCCTGCATGCGCTAGGACCACACCATAAACGGCAATCGGCGTTAGGCGTACGCGGGTCCAGACAAGCGCCAAGCTACCCTCCAGTGGCCGCCAACGCCTCAGCAGAACAAGGCTCGATCCTGCAACCAACCAAAGCCCGAGGGCAAAACCGATGGGTGCCATGATCTTGTCTAAACCCAATACTGCGGCCGCCAGGATGAGGGTGATCGCCGCAATGATTGCGGGCCACACAAGCCTTAGGCCCAAGGCCTTTAGGGTGTCACGCTTCCAATTGGCCTGTAGGCCCACAACGACCAACACCAAAAGCGGCAAGCTCAGGGGAACAAAGGTCTTGTAATAATAGGGCGCCCCAACCGAAATGGATTGGCCGTTCAACACCTCTATGAAGATCGGATAAAATGTCCCTAAAAACACAACCAAGGCGACAGTCAGCAAGAATATATTGTTCAGTATAACCGCGCCTTCGCGCGACACGGCCCCAAACAAGGCCCCTGTCCGCAAGCCGGGCGCACGCCATGCGTAAAGCCCCAAGGCCGTCCCCGTCATCAAGCCTATAATCAGCAAGATATAGGTCCCCCGCATCGGATCGACCGCAAAGGCATGAACGCTGGTCAAGACGCCTGAGCGGACCAGGAACGTACCAATCAAGCTGAACGAAAAGGTGAGTATAGAGAGGAGTATTGTCCAACTGATCAAGGCGCCCCGCCGCTCTAAAACAAGCGCCGAATGCAATAGGGCCGTACCCAAAAGCCATGGCATCAGGGACGCATTTTCCACTGGGTCCCAAAACCACCACCCACCCCAACCCAGCGTATAATAAGCCCACTTGCTGCCGAGGGTAATTCCAAAGGTCAAGAAGATCCAAGCGCCGAGAACCCAAGGACGCAGCCAACGGGCCCAGGCGGCATCTGCCCGCCCCTCAATCAGGGCTGCCATCGCAAAGGCGAAGGCCACTGAAAATCCAACATAACCCAGGTACAAAATGGGCGGGTGAAAGATTAGACCAGGGTCCTGAAGGATCGGATTGAGCTCCTTACCATCAAGCGGTGCCGGGCTTAACCGAGCGAATGGATTGGAGGTAAATAGCAGAAACGCCAAAAACGCCGTCGCAATCATGCCCTGAATGGCCAAGACCCGTGCCCTCAGGGTTTCGCGAATATCCCCGTTAAAGCTCGCTACACCACCGGCGCAAAGGGCTAAAATCAAGACCCATAATAGCATCGAGCCTTCATGGCTGCCCCAAGTCGCCGCGAGCCGATAGATTAGGGGTTGGGCGGAATTACTGTGATTGGCGACTAGGGCTACTGAAAAATCTTTTAACCCATAACAGGTCGCCAAGCTACCAAAGGCTAGCAGCGTAAATCCCAACTGCAATTGCGCCGTCCGCCGCCCCACAACCATAAGGCCGAGGTCTTCACGTGCCGCGCCGATCAATGGCACTAAGGCCTGTATCACCCCCAAGACCAGTGCCAGCACCAACGCATAGTGGCCGATTTCGGCAATCATTTTGCTGCAAACCTCAATATATTTTATACTTTGTAGTATCAGTATATAAGGCGATGGAAAATATTTATGTCTCACCAAACAGCATAATTATTCTGTATAATTTAGTTTCATTTCGCTAAGAATTGCATTGGGGTGTCCGTATGGCTGAAAATTACAGGATCGTAATAATTGGTTCCGGACCCGCTGGCATAAGCGCAGCTACTCATGCCGCCAAGCGTGGACTTTCACATGTATTGCTCGAAAAAACTGACCATCTTTCAGATACGATTTTTCGGTATCAGAAAGGAAAACACATTATGGCAACGCCAAACCAGTTGGTTTTGCGTTCGGATGTTCATTTTCAAGCTGGTAAACGTGAAGACATACTAGATTTATGGACCCAAAATGCGGCCGACGCCGGCGTAAATGTTCGCTACAATGCTGAAGTTAACCAGGTCTCCGGCCAGATCGGCAATTTTTCGCTTACCCTAACCAGCGGCGAAATCGTGCTTGGGGAAACCATTATCTTGGCCCTTGGAACGCAGGGCAATCCCAACTTGATGCGGTGCGACGGTAGCACCCTGCCCCATATTCAATATTCGCTAGACGATCCAGCGGCTTATGTTGACGAGCACATATTCGTGTTTGGCGGCGGCGATGCGGGTATTGAAAACGCGATGGGCCTTGCAGCTGACCCAGCGCAGGGCAATATCGTCACCCTGGTCAATCGCTCGTCTGAACTCGCCCGCGCCAAGGACGCTAATATCAAGTCCATATTGAGCGCCCAACAGGCCGGGCGCATAGCGATATTACACGAAACCACGCCAAGTCTGATCGAGCCTGGCTTTATAACCTTGAACACACCTCAAGGGTCACAGCGCCTAGCCTGTGACCGCGTCATTGCGCGACTGGGATCACCACCACCTCGGCAATTTGTCGAGTCCATGGGCGTGGAATTTACGAGTGAAAGCCGCGAGGCCTTTCCCAAGCTCAGCCCAACCTTCGAGACAACTACTCCCGGAATACATGTCATTGGTGCCCTCGCCGGCTACCCCCTGATCAAGCATTGTATGAACCAGGGCTATGACGTGGTTGAGTTTATTGCTGGAAACACAGCCCTCAAGCCTGCGGACGAACCCATTCTGGAAGCGAAACTTAAAAACCTACCGGGCAACCGGACCGTAGCGGAGTGGCTTGAGTTTCTGCGCACGGAGATCGAGATCCTGAGCGGCCTATCGGCATTGAATATGCGCGAATTCCTGCTCGATTCAGAGGTGCACAGCTTCGACGCCGACGAGGTTGTATTCGCGCGTAACTCCATTGGATCGTCTCTGTTTGGTATAGCGGATGGCGGGGTATTGGTTCAGATCGACCCGAACAATGCCCAGGTTACGGTGCCAATTAGTGCAGGGTCGATTTTTGGAGAAGTTGGTCTGATTTCGGGACGCCGACGCGGCGCCACTATTCGCGCGTCGGTCCCAAGTATTGTTATGGAGATTCCGAGGACTGCGGCACTCAAACTCATGGCCACCTCGCCCGAAGCCAGGGCCGCGATTAACCGCATCACGACCGAACGGCATTTGTTGCAAATCTTCAAATCCGGCATGACCCCAGAAGACCTAGCCGATATCTTGGCCACCTCCGAGGTGATCGAGGTGCGGGCTGGACAAGCCATCATCACCGAAGGCGAATTAAGTAATGACGTCTTTATAGTCCGATCCGGCAGCCTTGTTGTCGAACGCACGATTGCCGGAAATCCGATCTTTCTGTCCTACCTGCCCGCTGGCTCTTATGTCGGCGAAATGGCGCTGATTGATAATGCGCCGCGCAACGCCACCGTAAAGGCGGCTGTTAAGTCCCAAATCGTAAAGCTCAACGGGTCAACATTTGAAGACTTGTTGAAGCGCAAGCCCAAATTGGCCGCCACTCTAGAGGCGAGCGCCAGTACCCGCCGTAAAATCAACGGGTTTATCGAACAAGAAAAGTCCAAATTTGGCAGTGTCGTTGACATGTATTCCTCGGTAGCAGGTTTCCTGATTGAACAGGGACTTGGCGAAGCGACCGATGTTCTCCTCATCGATGAAAAACTGTGTATTGGCTGCGACAACTGCGAAAAAGCCTGTGCCGACATCCATGACGGCCTATCGCGCCTCGATCGGGAAGCGGGCAAAACCTATGCGCAATTGCACGTTCCGACGTCCTGTCGACACTGCGAACATCCCTATTGCATGACAGACTGCCCAGCCAATGCCATTCATCGGGGCCCGGATGGGGAAGTGTTCATAGACGAAACCTGCATTGGCTGTGGCAATTGCCAACGCAACTGCCCCTATGACGTGATCCGCATGGATACCCCGCCTGCGGCAAAGCCGTCCTTGCTAAACTGGATGCTTTTTGGCGCCGGTCCCGGCCCAGGTGAACCCGACCAAAAATGGAAACTGGCTCATAAACAGAAAGGCGCGGCCAGTGCGGGCAAGGTCGCAATCAAATGTGACATGTGCAAGGGCAAGGATGGCGGCCCAGCCTGTGTACGGGCCTGCCCTACTGGCGCTGCAATCCGCATATCGCCGGAAAACTTTTTGTCCGTCACTCAACTAGGACAAAGGCGTTGAGTAGGCCCCCGAAGACCAATGTCAATCGCCGAACGCGGAACGATCACCACGAGAGTTTTTTGCGCCACAAGAATTTTCTATGGCTAAAACGCGCTGCTGGGCTCAGCCTGATTGCCATATTGGGATACGCCCTGATTGATGTGCGCCCGCACCCCAATGGAGGCTCCGCCTATGGCTATACGCTTGGCATTCTCTGTACGGGGTTGATCATTTGGCTGATGCTGCTTGGCCTGCGTAAGCGGGCCATGACACCAGGGGCTTGGTCGCTCAAGGCCTGGGTTTCGGCGCACGTCTATCTGGGTCTGTCCTTGATTGTGCTAGCTACACTGCACACAGGGTTTCAGTTTGGCTGGAATGTTCACACACTCGCCTATGTCCTTATGATGATCGTTATCATCACCGGTATTTACGGCGTAATCGTATATGTCCGTCTGCCAACCGCCCTAGGTGCCAATCGAGGCGAGGTCACTCAAAAATTAATGGTGGAAGAGCTGGTTGGGCTAGACCGCCAGTTAAGTATCCTTGCGCGCCCCTTGACCAGTGATCTTGCGGCGATTGTCCTAGTGTCGGTCGATCCAAAAAATATCGCTGGGGGCGTATGGCGCCGCATGACCAATCAACATCCAAACTGCAAGACTAGGGCCGCGCTTGACCAATTGGCGCGGGCGGTGCCATCGGCGACAGACGCACCAATCCTCGCAGAGATTCAAACCCTATTAGACCGCAAGGCCAGCGTCCTGAAGATGGTGCGGACCCATATCCAGATCCGCAGCCTGCTGGTTGCGTGGCTGTATATCCATGTTCCGGCGACGTTTGGTCTGCTGGCAGCCCTGACGGCGCACGTCGTTAGCGTGTTCTTCTACTGGTGAGGCGATCATGAGCATTGTTTTTCATCAGACTACGCAACGCACGGGTGGCAGCGATATCGTCCGTACACGCATTTTTGAGACGGGGACCATTACAATCGGTCGAGGCTCAGATTGTGACATTCAACTTACGGATCTGACCACCAGCCTAAGGCATGCCGCCATAGATCAGGTCGGGCCCGGAGAAATCCGTATCGTGGCCCTAGGTCCTCAAGGTTTTGAGATCAACGGGCGACTGGTTCATCAGGTCGTCATCAATGCGCAAACCCCGTCACGGATAAGTTTCGGCACTCAAGTTGTCACAGTGTCGGCAGCCGAAGACCCAGCCGATGTGTCGCTTGCCCAGGTGATTGGACAATCATCGCAAGGCGCTGAATCGCAACTCGATGAGACAACCCTGTTCAGTCCTGGCGCAGGAATTTTTGGCAAGCGCGCCATGGCCTGGACGCTGGCCATTTCGGTTCTGCTCGCATGTTTGATCGTGCCCATTGTCGCGCTGACCTTGCACGCGCACAGCCGCGCCGCCACGAACAAGCCCGTTCAATTTGACCGCCAATGGTCGACAGGGCCACTGTCTCAAGCCCATGCCTTTCTCGATAAGGACTGTACGAGCTGTCACCAAAAGGCCTTTGTCCCGGTTCAGGATGAAACCTGCCTAGGTTGCCACAACCTCAATCAGGATAAGGTCAGTCTTGCTGGGTCGCTTCGACAGTCTAAAGGTCTGGGCAGTCCATTCGCGCCAAACCTAATTAAACAGCATGCTAGCCATGATCGCTGGCTAGCGGCAATGCCGCCACGTCACTGGCTGGGCGCCAGCTTATCAGACAAGATGAATCGCGCTCTAAATCATGCGCCCGATGGCTGCGCATCTTGTCATCGCGAACATGTCAACGCAGAGACTGGACCTAACAAGCCCGCCGATAAGTCCACGCCACGCCGGGCCGTTCCGGCCCTAGTCCAGACCATTTCGTGCGCAGATTGTCATGCTAATCTAAAGACCCGTCTGACCGATACGCGGCTGGTGGATACGCCAAGCTGGGCCAAGCATCCGCAATTTCGCCCGTTTATAGCGACCCAAGACGGCGGAAAGCTTGAGCTGAAGCGGGTCGCACTTTCGGCGGATATGCGCGACAATTCTGGTCTGATTTTTTCCCACCAACTTCATATGATGCCATTGGGCGGTGTTACGCGGATGGCACAGGTGCTCGGTCGTCAAAAAGGCTATGGGGCGGCATTGACCTGCAAATCCTGCCATGAAGCGACAGGCATAGCCCAAGACATGCGCCCTATTGACATGCAACGCGACTGCGGCGCCTGCCATGCTTTGAACTATACAACCCCTAATGGCACCATAAGCAGCCTGCCCCATGGCGATCCCGCAAAGGCGGTTGCTCTGTTGAATGGACGCCCAGATCGCCCGAGCAATATCGTCTCACGCCTAGGCGCATGGCTTCGTCACCGGCCCGGTGCCGAGGACAAGTTATCATCGGCTGCATCAACCCCGCCAATAGAGGTACCTGGGCCTGGTTCGACCGGTACTCGCCTAGCCTTTGGCAAAGGCGGCTTATGTGTCGATTGTCACAGGTCAAACCAGGGGATTGGCCTCGAACCGATACATGTGAGCAACCGAACCCTGATCTGGGGTGCCTTCAACCACAATATTAAGGCCCACAGCCAAAACCCAAACGGTCAGGCCAATTGCGCAAGCTGCCACAAGGCGACGCTCTCAGACAATGCCAGCGACGTCCTGACGCCGTCGATCAAGGTCTGTGCCAATTGCCACGGAAAAACTAAGGCCCATCAGCCTCAGGCGGCGTCTGGGGATTGCGAGACCTGTCATGGGTTTCACACAACCGGAACCTTGAGGCAGTCACCCGTGCCAATCCATTTAATCGACCATCCGCCAGGGCCAAAGGCCTAGGTCAAGGTCCGTGTCCCGAGGATATCGTCCAGATCCTCGGGCTAGGGCTTGGGTATGAAGGCACGCATAACCGAGGCCAGCCAGTCCTTGCGCCTGCCCGCGGCCAGTTCTGCCGAGCTAGGGCTATTGGTGACCTGATAAGGCGCGCCGGTCCAATCAATGAAGAACCGCTCCATTTCGGGACGGTTGAAGGGTCTAGACCCTAACCGCCCAAACACGGCCATCTGGCCCCCGGCCTCATCTACGGCCCGGTCACGATCCAGGCCCTTGGACAAGGCCAAGGCGGGCGACGGGGTTTTCGCCCACGCAATTAGCTCAGGCCGAGGCTGGGGAGAAAATCCGTAGAAGTTCCTTTGGCTATCGGGACTGGTCAGTTGAACAACCTTCAACCCATTACGCCCATCTGCAACATAGGCAAACAATGAGGCATTGGTCGAGGCAACCACAACGTCCTCGGCATCATTGAGTTGTCCCTCAAATGTCACGCGTTGCTGCAAAACCGGCCGCTCTGGATTGGTAACGTTCAAGATCACCAAGCCCTCGCCTTTTGCCGCCACATAGGCATAGGTCCGCGCGACATAAACCCGTCGTGCATCCTGCAGAGCAAACGCGGCGCCCGGGATTGGCCGGGGCCTGTCCAGATGCGTTACATCCAGCACCTCAAGACCTCGCGCCGTGGTGACAAACAAATATCTAAATTGCAGCGCAGAGGCGCGGACATCGACCAGCGGAATAGTCGTCAGCAGCCTTGGCTTTAGCGGATCATCAAGATCCACGACCACAAGTCCGGCATCAGCAGCAATATAGGCAAAATGGCCACCTAGTGTCACATGGCGTGCGCCCTTGAGCACACCATCGGGGTTCCAGGTCACAGCCCGCTTGAAGAAATTATTGCGCGGCTCTCCATCAGCCAAGGTGTTCACATCAACAAGGATCAGGCCCTCCTCGGCGTCTGTCACAACCGCATAATTATAGATGGGATGAAAGGCTTGCTCGTGATTGTCGGCGCGCATCGCCGGTGTACTGCGCATCGGCGCAATCGGCTGGTTGGTCGGCAAGGCAACACACGTCGCATTCTTCGAAGCAATATGTGTGTCTTGGCCAAGTTTTGAGAACGGAGCGGTCAGGATGCGCTTTGAGACACCCTTATTGCCAATATTTGCCACATCATAAACGCGAAAACCGCCGGCCCCTTCGGCGACAAACATGTATTCGCCCCGCAACTGCAGGCAATGCACAGCATCGTTAGTGGGCTGGTGGATATTGCTAAAGACCTCGGGCACGCCATTCCCGCCCTTGCCATCCGTCCCAGCCGGGCGAACCCAATTGACAAGCTCGCGCTTATTGCGCTCGACATGCTGACGGTAAAAATCGGGATAAGCAAAGCGCTGCAAATAGGAGCCAATCACCGACTGCGGTTCATCCCATTCAGTGACCCGAACCGCTTCCAGCCCTTGCCCCAAACCAACCCAGGCATTCACACCGACGAAATTGACGAAATTGGTACCCAGGGTAAACAGCTGAGCCATGACCGCATTATTGTCATTGGCCTCAGACAAATGACAGTCTGCGCAGTTCTTAGTTTCCGTCAGGCGGACTGTGTGCGGGAAGTGGGGCGCAAAGGCCTGACTTGAAAAGCCGATTGCCGAAATCGGTGGCTGCTGAACATAAATTCGCTCACGATTGACGTTTGTTGACGACAGGATCAGGGCCGATGAAGAGCGAACGGGGGCAATAATGCCGTCCTTTCCGTCGGAATGGCGACCTAACATAAAGGTGTCATCGCGGGCGACCTGTGGATTATAGCTGGCCCAGTTGCGGGCGGTCTCGCCCTCATACTTATGCGACTTGGTTAGCCAATTGGCCTCAATCGGCAGATGGCACCCCCCGCACGACGGCGTCCAGGATGTATGGCAACTGAAGCAGGCCATATTGTCATCGCCATGGGCAAGATCCTTGTCCTCGACACCGGGCCCCCAAGCCATTGGCGCTATGCCCGGCTTTAATCGAGACATTAGCTTGGCGCGCGCGGCGACCGGGTTGAAGTCGGGGCTGGCGGCATCGACGGAGTCGCGCACGAGATGGATACGCCATTCGCGATTGGGATCAACAATCGAGCGCTGGATAAGCACCTGACGGCCATTTTGCTCTTGCCACTCAAACCGTCGCTTGCCGTCGGGATTACGCAGTAATGCCAAATCCGTGCCACCCGGCCGCGCGGCTGGGCCTGATGTCTTCAAGGTCGGATAGGCCTTTGTCGATCCATGGCAATCCTTGCACCCGATCTCGACGGCATTGGCGACTTCACCGATGATCAGGCCCGAGCCGTGGCTGTCTTGTGCAAAATGACAGTCGGCGCATTGCAGGCCTAACTCGGCATGAATATCCATCATATGAACGGTCTTGCCCGGGTTAGTGCCTGGGGCAACGAATTGGCCCTCCCCGGCTTTGCGCCATTTTTCAGGGTCGTTCGGTGAGACAACATCACCAATGGCATCAAGAAGATTGCCTTCGCGGTCGCGCTTAAACACGGCCCGGAAGTTCCATCCATGACCATGATAATCGGCCATCTGTGTATCTTTTAGCTCTGGATTATGATCACTGACCTCGCGCAGGAAATCCAAATCTGCCCATTTACCTCGCGGCGCTGCGCCCTCCGGATTGCGATCCAGGACCTTGCGCATTTCCTCGGCATCCGGATAGCGCTGCTTTTCCGGCCACATGGTGGGCGCATCGGATTCATAGTCCCACATGGTGTAGCCAAGATAGCTATTCAGGAACATGTTGGGCTGGTGCATATGGCAATTCATGCACTGTGAAGTCGGTATTGCTCGAGTGAAAGCGTGCTTGATCGGGTGCCCAGAAGCCGACTTGTCGATGGTTGGATCACTGCTGGCACCTTGCCCATCGCGGCCATATTGCGAATAACCGAGGCTATGGCGCGGCTCACGATCATTGGCGTATATCACATGGCAGGCCGTGCAACCTGAGGAGCGATAATCGCCGGGCTGATCATTTGTACCCATGAACCACATGAACGGGTCATTCAGCCGGGTTTTGTGAATATTCAGCACAGGAATCGCGACACGAAGCCCGGTGCCCGGGCCACGATTGGATTGATGTATGTCTGGCCGACCGGGCTCTTCTAGCCTCTGTGTCTGACCTGTGGAATTGGGCAGTCCAACCTCAGCAAACTGGCTATTATTGTTACGACCGCCCCGTTCAAAAACACGGAATACGTCACTTGGCTTGACCACCTGCCAAGTCGGCAAGGGAAACAATCGGGCAATGGCCCCGCGCTTGGCCTCATCTGGCGTAATCGTTCCGGCCGGGCTCCCAGGAGACAGGACCGAGGCAGGCCTGCCGTCGCGTGTATAGGCCTCGCCCAAAACATAGTTTTTGAGCGGCACTACGCCATTATTATAGGTCGCGCCACCGTAGAACATGGCACCATTGGCCATCAGCGACCGCTCAGCCGCCTGGATGAGTTCAAGATGACAAGCACCGCAACTCTCCCTGGCGACCCGGTAGTCCCCCGGATTCACAAACCGCACAAATTCCGGCGATTCCTTATTCAACAAGGTATAGCTGCGTTTAGGATTGGCCGAGTTGGGATAGCCCCAAGAATGCGGGAAGCGCGGCAACACATGGGCCGTGTCCAGTAGTTTCTGATAGGCCCGATCAGTCTTTGCCAAGCCCGCCGGTGCCACGATGTGTGCATCACCGCCGTGGCAATCGGCGCAACCGATTACGACGCTGGGGCTATTATGCATGGAGGCGGCATCGGTTGAGGTGTGACAGCTGATACAGCCCGCACTCTTGGCAGCCCCCTGCTCTGGCGTCTGGGTAACTGGCGCGGGGGGGGCCGTTATCCAATGCCGGGCGACAGGCCGCTCAGATTCGCCGGCCTCTAATATGCTTGGGCTCAAGCAGGCCAATACGACCGCCAAGATTCCCGCCACACCGATTTTTATCGCGCCCTGTTTGATCATTCTTCAGCCCCTAGAATGCCAAAACGGTGTTGAGCAAGACTGAGTAAAAACGCCCCGATCGCGCGCGATCGGTGAACAGGTCCTTAAACCCGGCACCCGGATCAAGAGCAGCGGCTGAAAGCCGGAATACAATGTTTTGGGTCATTAAGGGCCGCCAGATTGCAGCCACCGAATAGTCCCAACCGACTTCGTTTGGGATCGATCCTTCTTGCCTCAGGGCTTGGATGACCGCCGTATCTGCAAACCAGATATGATTCAGATTGCCACTCACGCGAAGATTGGGCGTTAGATCCAGATCTGCGCCTGCCCCCAACAATACCGTTCCGGGATTGTTAAAATTAGACTGCCCCTCCTCCTTGGAAGACCTTAGAGCATTCAAAACACCATTGCGGCCATTGATAGAGACACCACGTCCACCGCCGACAAACGGCACAGATTGACGGATCCAATAGCTGGTATCTGCACCGGCAATGAGCGGGTTTTCAGAAATTGCGTCAAAGCCTGTTTCTTTATGATCATACGGATTATGATCACCAGAAGCGTACAGGCCCGACAAACGCACTCGGATCCAGTCAAGATCGATGGATGGCTCAAGGGCTGCAAACCAGGCGCGGACGTCAGCCGCCTTATCGGTAAAGATGGAATTACGATCCTCACCGAGCGCGCCATAAATCGAGCCCGTCAGGTTGATGCGGCCAAGGTGGCCGTCGAGATTATAACCCAAATAGACAATGTCATAATCGCGCGGCCGCAAGTTTCCGATCAGGGCGGGTCTGGCCGGGAAACCGTTGGAATTATAATGGACCTCACGCCCCTCACGGTTCGCATTATAGATCAGTGTGATTTGCGAGGTTATGCCGGGCACGGGCAAGTCCTGGCGGTAAAGATTGCCGACAAGAAAGGCGTCCTTGCGCAAGGCTTGACCGACATCGTTCAAACCTGAATTCGTATCTTTTTCGACCAATACAAACCCTGCCAGATTGTACTGGAATTTATTGTTATCGCGGTTGCCAAAAAGCCTTATGCCAAGCTGGTTGTCTTGAAACAAAAAGCCGCGAAAATCAGAAGAAAACGGCTGGATTCCAATCCTTAACGAGTCAAAATCGTAGCGATCGGACACATTACGCAGGTGGTAATCGATAAAGGCTTCCTGCAGTGCCAAAAACTGATCATACCGCCTCGGCCCTCTTGAAGACGCGATAGACAGCAGGCCGCGCTCGCTAATCACAGCATAATTTGCATTGAGCCCTAGCGCGATATGGAACTCAAGCTCGGGCGGTTTGAAGGCCGTTGATCCCTTGAAAAGGGACGCCCCCAGTAAGATTGTCTGGGAGGCGACAAGACTGTCAGAGCGTCCAAACGTATCTAGGCTATTCGGGTTTTCGGTCGTTGGGCCACCGACAGGAACAGGGAAGGATCGCAGTTCCAAAACCGAGTCTGAAACGCCATTGAAGGCAAAAAACCAGTCCTCAAGGCCTGGCAAGGGCCGATCACCCTTTAAGGTGTTTTGGTTGTATGGGTCATACCAGCGCGCATGTGTGCCTAAGGCCTCGATAATCCGCCAACGATCAGGCATGGGCAATTCATCGACAGGAAAAGCCTCAGGGGGTGGGGTCGCTACGGCATCTGGATTGACCTGGATAATGGCCGCTGGATAGGTTGGCCGCCAACCCGGCGCACGTCGAACGGGTGCCTCTGTCGTGTCAGTTTCATGAGCAGAAGCGGTTGGGTCCGCAGTGACCTCTGCGCTTAGAGGCGCTGACCATACCAGCACGGGCATGCATGACAGGCTCAAGCCTAGAAGAATATGGCGAAACGCGCGCATGGCCTATCTGCCCGCCCATGCTAACGCGCGATCGATGACCAGCATTAATCGGAACTGTATATGCGCTGCAAACGCCCTGGTCTGGATGCTCATCACAGCAATTTCCTCACGCCCTGCGCCACCTGAGCCAAGGCCTGGCGAAACTCCACAGGCCGAAAGGCCTGAGAATCTCGCACCGCCTGGTAGGCGCGGTCGGTTTGCGTGCGAAGGGCCTTAAGCGATTGAGCATCAATACGGCCATTTACCGCCTCGGCATTTAAAAGGGTATCGATGGCCATGACCGCTTGGGTGGCGCCCGCATAGTCCGTGAACCGACCCGACTGGGCACCGTCAGTAATATCTAGAATAATCCCAAGAGCCTGCTTGTCGCCGAATACATGCCCAGCCAAGGCATCGGTGACGGCCTCGGTGGTCGCTAGCAATCGTTCGGCATTTGGCACGACGGACTTTTGATCAAACGCAATGGCGAAATGGAGTGCGCGCGATTGGGTCTCAAAACGACTGGAGTATTCTGGCACAGCACTGCGGATAGCCGCCGATAGCATGATCATGTTTTGATCATTGAAACTGGGTGTATCGATCGCGGTGCCGCGCTCACTATTTGCAACGGCCTTGGGCGACAGGCTTGGATCATCCGAAATCGGACGATGGCAAGCGTGACAGTCCATAAATGACAGCTCGGGAAAGCTTCCTGCCCGCGCCTTGGTGCTCGATACGTAAAGCCCAAGCGCCCGCGAAACGAGCAGGGACTGGCCCACTGCCCAGGTCTTCACGCCGCCGGCAACATATTTACGGGCCGCATAGTCGGAATCGACATCATGATGGCGCTGTAATTCAGTAAAGAGGTCCAACTCAAAAGACAGCCGCGGGTGTCCTGCCGCCATAATCTTATGACTTGCAAACTGGCCCGGGGCTTGGCTTCCCATGTGGCAGTCTAGACAAACCGCAGCCCGTTGCTTGGGCTGATCGAGTGCAATCATGCCGCGCGCCACATTGTTACTATGACTGGCACCGACCGCCCGATGGCTTGATAGCCACTGACCTGAGCCACCATGGCAGGCCTCGCAGCCGACGCCGTCTGATATCTGAAAGCGCGCACCGCGTTGCGCCGTAGCGATCGGGTCGGTGTGGCATCCAAGACATTGCGGCGCTCGTGCAGCCGACTCTAATCCTAGTTTTTGCGCAATCTGACTGGCCCGGCGGCCATTAAGCACCTGCCAAGCGCGGCTATGACTGCCCGCCGCGCTTGAGGGGCTTTGCCACGTGATAATCTCATTCTGGCGCACAACGAGTCCGGTGGACGCCTGGCGGGCGTGGCATTCGGAGCCTGAGCAAGATGCTACGCCTTCATGGATCGTGGGCGCTGCAAAACCTGGCTCGGTCCTGAATAAGACGATGCAAATGGCTAATAACATGCAAAAAAAGGTCAGTTGACTATTCTTCTGATTTACAGAGATCCCCTGCTTAGCCGACGACATAGCACATCCATGTTCACAATATTTTATAGGGCAAAAAATTATTGAATACATTCATCTATAAAGCAATATATGATTGTACTACTCATAGCGACGCGCCTTATTATAATCAAAAAAATAAAATCCAAATCGTTGTATAGAAAGAATTGCGATTTCAAACTAACATAACATTCAAATTTCAGTATTTTTTGAGGGAACTGGTTCATATGCACTCAAGGTGTTTAAAATGTTTAATACACCCCTAATTGGAAGCTGGACTCAACCCCATTCCGAACACCGGTGCCGGCCATTTCAAACCCCACAAAAGTGGAACGTTCTGATCTTTGGTTTATCACTTTTTATGCTTGCCGGGTGCGGTGGTGGTGGGGGCAGTGGAGCTTCAAGCGCCGGAGGAACGACCAGCCCCGTATCCACCACAACAGCAGTTTATGCTACGCCCGCTCAGGAGTCCTTATCGACCCTTGATGTAGAGCGCGTCCTTGCCCAAGCCGTTGGCGAGGCACATGCTCTCAATTCCCCCGCAATCATCGCTGTAACTGACCGAGTCGGAAATGTACTGGCCGTGTTTCAGATGACGGGTGCGCGCACGACGATGACGACCAGCCGATTAACAGGGACGTATGTCTTTAACGACGTTGATATCGATGCGCAGGGCATAGATGTGAACGCTACAATGGGCGCAATTTCCAAGGCGGTAACCGGCGCCTATATCTCGAGCAGTGGCAATGCTTTTTCAACCCGCACAGCCAGCCAGATTGTGCAACAACACTTCCCCCCCTCCCCGACCTCGGTTGGCCAAGAGGGCGGCCCACTATTCGGCGCCCAATTCAGCCAATTGCCCTGCTCCGACCTTAATACCCGATATACCGCAGGCGCAGCTTCTGACGCCTTGATTGGCCCCAAACGCTCCCCGCTTGGCCTAGCGGCCGACCCGGGTGGATTTCCCCTATACAAGAACGGCGTCGTCGTCGGTGGGGTTGGGGTCATGGCAGATGGAGACTATGGGTTTGACCCCAATATTCTCGATATCGACAGTGATGCCGAAGAAAAAATCGCCTTGGCAGGTTCGCAAGGCTTTGCCGCCCCCGACACCATCACAGCCGACAGGATATCCCTGAGCGGAACCTTGCTGCGCTATAGTGATGCAACGGTCGGCAATTTACACCCCTTGGAAACCCGATTTTCAGCGGTCGATGCGACATATGGTAATCTGATTGCGGTCCGAGGCTACACCGATGGGACACTGCGTGGTGGCGCTGCCTATGGTACCGAGGCCAGCGGCTATCGTCGTTCGAGCACAGCCGAATTCAGCTTTCCCGACGCTTTTGTTCTGACCGATGGCAGTGGTCATAATCGTTACCCAATCCGAGCCGGTACGGACCAGGCTGACGTCGGTCAGGCCTTAAGCGCGCCTGAGGTTCAAACCGTTCTGGAAGAGGCCTACCGCGTTATGGCCAAGGCCCGCGGCGCAATCCGCAGGCCACTGGACAGCCACGCGCAGATGACCATCAGCATTGTCGACAGTTATGGCAAGGTGCTGGGCTTGGTCCGATCGCCCGATGCGCCTGTTTTTGGCACAGATGTATCCGTACAAAAGGCGCGCACCGTCGCCTTTTTTGCAAATCCGAAAGCCGAACAGCAACTGAATGATACGCTTGACGCAGAAGTTCCGCTCTTTGCACAGCGGTTCAAGACCTTCTTAAACGACCCCGATGCGCTTACAGGCAAGTATGCGTTTGGCGCGCGATCAATCGCAAATCTAGCGCGGCCTTATTTTCCCGATGGTGAACTTGGACGACCCAATGGCCCCTTGTCTCGCCCCATCGCAGATTTCAATCCCTTCGCGACCGGCCTGCAGGTAGCACTCATCAAGTCTAATCTTTTGCAGCATGCCCTGCATGTTCGGGGAAGCCTTGGCATCGTGAATGACACTGGCACCCAATGTACCGGCCTTCCAGACGCCCCAACCGGCCAGCGCAGACTGGCCAATGGCATTCAGATTTTCCCGGGCGCCGTCCCCATCTATCGCGGTGAAACCATGGTCGGCGCTATCGGGGTTTCGGGGGATGGCATCGACCAGGACGACATGGTCAGCTTCCTTGGTTTGAACAATGGCGCCCTACGCGTTGGCTCGATTAGCAATGCACCAAAGGCGCGGCGCGCTGACAATATCGTGGTTCCGATCGGCAGCGGGGTTCGCCTGCGTTATGCCAGCTGCCCTGTGGCACCGTTTCTGGGCAGTTCAGAGCAAAATGTTTGCGAGGGCTTGTAGCCAACCGCCGAGCAGCGAAGCCACCTAACCGATCAGGACCTCCCTAATTCTGGTCAAATACGACCAGTTTTTGCACAGGATCTGCGATCCTGGGGTTCAGACCCTGCGCGCTCGTCATAGCGAGGCTAGCTTCTATAGGCCGGCCCAGACTGGAAAAAGGCCACCGCCTTTCCTGTAAGAATCGCCGGCGGTGTTGTCAGAGTAAAATTGATGATGTCCGCCAACGGCATAACCTATGCCGGATGACCCAGCCCAAAAGCCCATTCCGGTATTTCAATTCATCGCCCGAGGTGATCGTGACCGATGGTCTAAAGTCCTACCCGGCAGCGCTGACAGAAGTCGGGGCGATCGGAAAACAGGTGAATGGGCGTCGATAGAACAACAGAGTCGAGAATTCACACCTACCCTTCCGACGACGAGAACGCGCCATGCGCCGGTTCCGGCGGATGAAAACTCTCCAGAAATTCGCCTCGGTACACGGCTCGGTTCACAACCCTTTTAACCATGATCGCCACCTAAACACCCGGCAGATCGACAAAGACCTAGGCTCCGCCGCCTTAGCTGAGTGGAAGTTGCTCATGGCCTAAGGCCAGACGCGCCCTGCCCTTGATCCGCAAAGCGCAGACACTTTCGCATTGGTCTGGCCGCACCTGCGGGTTGGATTTTAAGCAAGTTTATAGGTGGGCCGGATGGATAATTGGGATATCTCTCAAATATGGACTTGTAAAAGCATGTGGGCTGAGATTAGGTGTGGGAGCGGTAAATACGCGTGGCACCAAGCGCCTAGGACCTGACATTATGCTCGCGGCGATACAAATGAAGCGGATATCTTTGATTGTTGGCTTGGGCTTGGCGCTCTTGGCCTGTTCGGCAAAAGAATCCCCCAAAGCTTTGCAGGCTGTGACCCCGCCGATTTTGAAGGGGGTCGTTAAGGACGATCATAGCAAACCGCTCAAGGGTGTGATGGTCAGGGTGACTAATGAGACATCCGGTATCTCGGAAAGCATATTCACCGACGAAAAGGGGCGTTACGCACTATCGACGCGTTTGGCGGGGGCAGTCACGGTCCGGTTTCGCCTGCCCTATTACCAGGACGAGACGAACAAGCTGACGCTTATTGTTGGCAAGCCTGTCAAGCTGCAGGCGGTCCTCAAACCGATGACCGACTTGGAGCAGATTTCCGAAAGCCTGCCATCGGCCTATCATTTCGGGAACCTCGCCTTTGACAAGGATCCAAAGGCGATCTTTAGCCGCCAAAACCTGCAGCGCGATTGTGCAGGCTGCCATGCCTTGGGCAATAGCGTCACGCGTGCACCGCGCCCGCTCGATCAGTGGGTAGACATGGTCAAGACCATGCAGGGCTTTCTTGGCAATCCAGATCCAAAGCTGATCGAGCGCCGCGCCGCCTTGCTTTACGCCGGTTTCAAAGGACAGCCGCCCAAGGTGCGTCCGGTGTTTCCCGTTGACGACGAAATCCAGCGGGCCGTCATCCATGAATACAGGCTCGATAACACCGTCTTTCCGCATGACGCAGACATCAACCCTGCCGACGGCCTGATGTATACTGTCGACCGTTCGGGAAGCCAGATGGCGGTGACGGACCTCGATTCCGGAAAGTCTGTCCTTGTCAAACAGCCGCCGTCCATGCGTCCCGCCATTGGCGCAGGGGACAGCTATTCCTCACGATCCAAGGAACCCGGGCCCCATTCCCTGGCCTTGGGCAAGAGCGGGTACTGGTACACGACCAATGCCGGGTCCGACGAGATCGGCGTTTTCGACCCAAAGACCCGGACATGGAAAGCCTCATTCGTGCTTCCCGAGCCCGCACGCTACCCCCACACAATCCGTATTGGCCCCGATGGCATCATCTGGTTCACGCTGGCGGCGTCGTCGCAGGTGGGTCGGCTTGATCCGGTCAGCGGCAACATCAAGCTGATCAACCTGCCCAAGCTCAAGCCACGGGGCGGGGCGGGTGGCACCCTGCCCTACGGCATTGATGTCAGCCCTGTCGATGGCCGCGTCTGGTACGCGCGCCTGTGGGGTGACAAGCTTGGCGCCATCGATCCCAAGACCTTTGCGGTGACGGAATTTGACTCGCCGGTCGAAGGCCCGCGTCGCCTTCGCTTCGACGCCAAGGGTAAGCTTTGGGTGACGGGCTATAGCGAAGGCATGATCGCCAAGATTGATCCGGCGAGCATGAAGAGCGAGGTCTATCCCATGCCAGAGTTTGCCGCAGGCTATCGCCCAGCGCCCTATGCCCTTGCGATTCACCCGGTCACGCAGGAGGTGTGGATCAACGAGACCGCGACGGACCGCGTCTATCGTTTTCTGCCGAAAGAGAAGCGGTTCATCGTTTACCCCATGCCTCTGCGCGGCACCTTCACCCGAGACTTTACCTTCACGGCGTCCGGGTGGGCCTGCACGACCAACAGTCCGATCCTGAACGCAGCTCTGGAAGGCAATGAGACAGAAGTGATCTGTATTGACCCTAGCGGAGCAATGGCGCGCAAATGACCTTATTGTTTGATCCTTCGCTCTATTCAGTCATCTCGCTGATCGGACTGGCCTGGACCCTGCTGACCCTGTTTGTGATGTTGTCACCAACCGGAAAGCGCTTGCTGTCTAACCCCCTGGGGATCGCAATCGCCGCCGCCGCACTGGTCCCCTCGCTCGGGTTCGTGACATCTCAGATCAAGGTGCTGACGGCGCTCACAGGCGGCATCCCACCGCTAGACGTGCAGTTCGGATACCAGCAGCACGAAATCGTTCAGTTCGCCCATGCCCTGAATGAGGGGGGGCGCAAGATGTATGCGCAGTTCCAGCTTGGCGCTGATACTCTGGCCCCTCCCGCCTTCTGCTGTTTCCTGATGTGCGTCTACCGATCCACGATCCGGTCAAACGGCGTGCGGACCCTTTGTGATGGAATGGCATTCGTCTATCTCGCATCCGTGCTCATCGCCAATACCTTGATGCCAGTCATTATCCTCAACTATCCGGCCCAGGACGGCCTTGTGCTGTCGACGCTGTACTGGCTGGTTCCCCTCTGTGACACGATCAAGTACTCAGTTCACGGTCTAGCTTGGCTGATTATCCTGACCGCATGGGTCAAGCAGTTGGCAGACATGAGGTCGTCGAGGCAAAATCCTAGCTTGACGTAGTCCCTTCGGTCATGCCGGCCCAAAAAGCTTGCGTCTCTGGTCGGCTCAGAGCGCGTGGTCGGATCGCCAAATCGCCACCTCAACACCCGGCAAAACGAGCCGGACCTGAGCGCCTCTACCTTGGCTGAGTAAAACCCCTCTTGGCCTAGGGCCAGAAGCGCCCTGCCTTCACTCCCCCAAGCGCAGGCAGTTTCGCATTGGACTGACACAACCGCCAGATTACCCTTCGCCAGTACTCGCCGCGATCCATTAAACCTTCATAAACCGGCTATATAGCTTGGAAAATCGGGCATTGCATGGCCGCGACCCAGTCCTTTTGTTCATGACGAGGTCTGGAATCTGGGCGTTTTACTGGCGAATTTTGACTATAAGCGCCGAATCCCCTTCACGGTTTGAGGCGAAGGTTTAGGAGTTGGTACATGTTTACGATCGCGCAAATTACTGACCTGCATATTACGACGTCTGAAGCCCCCCTAGATCAGGCCCGCAATAGAGATCGTCTGCATCAAACCTTAAGGTCTATTGAAGCCCTGCGCCCTCGCCCCCTAGCCATCATTGCCACAGGCGATCTCGTCGATCGTGGACGCATCGAGGAATATGCGGCCCTTAAAGCCATACTCGCGCAAACAGACCTGCCAATCTATTTGGGTGTTGGCAATCACGACAATCGATTGGCCGCGCTATCACAGTTTTCCGCGCCCAATATTGTATCGGATTCACATGGTTTCATTCAATACACGCTTGAGTTCGAAGAGTATCGGATTGTGATATGCGACACGCTCGATGAGGGTCGAGAGGGTGGTGCGTTTTGCGAACAACGCGCCGAATGGCTTGTTCAAACCCTAACGGATCGACCAGGCACGCCAACCCTGATCGCTCTGCATCACCCGCCGATTGCGAGCGGGATAAGATGGATGGACCCAGACCCGAGCGCAGAATGGATTCTCCGCCTCGATAGAATCCTAAGCCAACACAGTCAGGTATGCGCTGTCACGACCGGACACCTTCATCGCGCATTTGTGCGTCGGTTTGCCAACAGCCTCGTCACCGTATCCCCGGCCACATCCATACAACTCACACTCGACCTAAGCCCGGTCGATATGCGGGTGCCCGACGGCCGGGAGATTTTAACCGAAGAGCCGCCTGGCTTCATGATCCATATGTTTGATGCTGGAGAGATTACATCCCATTTCTGCGTGAGCGGACCCTGGCCGACAGCCGTCAATTATACGCACCCGTTTGTTAAGCCCTAACCCCTCTAAGGGGTTTAACCCAATCTATATCGAGGACATCAATACAAAACCTTGTTTTAGAAATATCCGTAGGCGCAACAATGCCGATATTGGTGCAAATTGGCTTACATTTCTGCTGTGTGATAAATATTGATCCCTCCACGACCACTTGATTACAAAGAATATGACCATAAAATATCATTTTTATTTTCCAATTTTATCATGACAGCCTTGTAATCATGCATTACAACCTTCAAGTCCGTTTGAAATTTTTTTATGGCTGAATTTTAAATATAAACCTCATATCAATAAATTTGAATAAGTAACGTAAAGCGATCTACTCGATTAAATGGAGCTAAATTTATAGGCGTTAAAGATTAGGTTATTCATTTCAAATCAGTTGTTATTTTTCATTAAATAAAATAACACCTAACCGGCCGACGGTAACGTTGAGTTTTCTGAAAACAGTCATGAAAAATTTTAAAATACTATCTTTAATTGTGTTGTTGGGTGTGGCTGAACCGGCCAACGCATCCGACATAGTGCACAAATTTGCCAGTCCCTCATTCAGTAAGGAGGGCACAGGCGGTTACTGGCTAGCGCTCCACTCGACAGAAATGACGAGAAAAAAAGAAATTCAAACAAAACTTGAATCCGACCTGAAAGCTAAGGCACTAGAGGAAAAAAATTCAATACTAAACAAATTTACGACAAACCTTCAGTCGCGAATATACTCCCAACTGGCTCAACAATTAACCGAAAACCTATTTTCAGGCGATTCAACCAGCGGAACCTTTAATCTAGACGGCAATACAATCTCATACGAGAAAACCCTCGATCAAATTAAGCTATCGATTGATGATGGCGCCGGCGGACTAACCGAAATCATCATACCCGTAGCAGCGTTCAAGTTTTGATGTCGTCCCGGGCCAAGACATTAATCGCATTTTTGGGCTTGGTGCTTGTGGCCGGATGCAGTTCTGCGCCGCCGCCGCCCTTGGAATTGACCGCCAAAAACCGGCCCGTTGTGGACCGGCCCGTGCTCGATAGTCTGGTCAATCTGCCGGAGATGGAGCGCCAGCCGATTGTGGCCGTCTATGATTTTCCAGACCTTACGGGGCAGCGCAAGGACCGGGACGGGGCTGCGAGCTTTTCAAACGCCGTGACCCAGGGCGGCACAGCCCTCTTGATCGATGCGTTAAAAAACGCCGGGCATGGCCGAAACTTTCGTGTGGTTGAACGTAACCGCATCGATGATTTGGCCAAGGAACGCCAAATTGTCCGTCAAACGCGCGACGAATATGATGGCGAAAAGTCGAACAAGCTCGACCCCATGCTGTTTGCCGGCCTGATCTTGCAAGGCGGCATTATCGGCTATGATAGCAATATCTCTACCGGCGGTGCTGGCGCCCGCTATCTGGGTATAGGCGCCTCGACCGAGTATCGCAAGGATCAGGTGACCGTGTCCTTGCGGGCCGTATCGACCTCGACCGGTGAGGTCCTGCTTAATGTTCAGGTTACAAAAACCGTGCTCTCGACCGGTTCTGACCTGACCATGTTCAAATTCTTCGACAGCGCGACCCGGACGCTGGAGACAGAGGCTGGCACGTCGCAAAACGAGGCCAATACGCGTGCTGTCAAGACCGCCATTGAAGGGGCCGTTGTTGAGCTTGTCATGCGCGGGGCAGAGCGAGGCTTGTGGGTGCTTAAGACACCGCCGCCACAGGTTACAAATTCTGGAAAACAGAACCCTACCAAATCTACAGCCAAACCGATTCAAGTTTACTAGGGGAAAACTAAAATGAAAAACCTAAACACAAAAACCAGCCGCGTCCTGATCAAGACCCTCTTGGCCGGCACCATGGCCTTTGGCCTAGGCATCTCGACGGTCGGGGCCGCAGAAGGCGACAATTCGATCTATCTTGAGCAATCGGGTAGCGGCGGCACGATTACGATCAATCAGGCCGGTTCTAACAATACAATTGGCGATTCCTTGCGTTCGAGTACTGTAATCGCCTCATCAGTGCTAGAGACGGTTTCAATCGATCAATCCGGCTTGAACAACACATTGTATTTCGATATCGCCAATGCGGCCAGCACAACGACCAACGTCACGGACAACGGCGATGGCAGCACGATCACATTGGATCTTGGTAGTAAATACTCGATTGCGAATTCAACCCTGGACCTAAAAGTTTCGAGCGATAATAATACAGTAATAATCACTCAGGGCAGCGCCGCTATCGCGACCGACGCAACCCAGGACATTACCATTGCAGGGTCAGGCAACACCTATACCAGCAATCTGGATGCAACTGGGGTCACCAACACCATTAATATGAGCGGTACCATAAGCACAATCACCATGGACCAAAAATCGGCGAACGCGACCCTGGACATAACCCAGTCTGGAACCGACCAGACCCT
This sequence comes from Caulobacteraceae bacterium, assembly GCA_947452365.1. Taxonomy (GTDB): domain Bacteria; phylum Pseudomonadota; class Alphaproteobacteria; order Caulobacterales; family Caulobacteraceae; genus CAISGS01. The sequence goes on along the minus strand of CANGCO010000005.1, from coordinate 43,283 downwards.
GATCATCAACCAGTGTTCAACATTTACAAGCGGCGGCGTTTGCTAAGTGGAATCCGCGCCCTGGCGCGCGCACCCTAGTGCGCACGTCAGGGGCCTTGACCATCTTGGTTTGGCCATAGATTGGGAATGAAATTGGTGTTTAAAGGCCGATCAATCCTACACCCGGCGGCACGCGCCCTTTTCCTTATGATTACGCTTATGCTTGCCCTTGGCCCAGTCAATTGGGCCAAGGCCGCAGACAATTCGACCTATCTTGACCAGTCTGGCGCATCCTCAACCGTGACCATCGTCCAGACTGGCACGGCCAATGCGATCGGAAGTTCGGACAGGGACTTCATCGCCGAGGGCTCTAATCAGGCCTTGTCAATCACGCAAGAAGGCACAACCAATAGCCTGGCCGGATCGACCCTGGGGGCAGATTCTACGGCCTATACGATCTCAATGGTCGGCGCGGATAATATAGTCAGCCTCGATCATGGCACGATTGGCGCAATTTCAAATTCCGTGCTCAGCCTGTCCATCGCCGGATCGAGCAATCAGGTGGATTTGGTTCAAGGCAAGTTAGCAGCCTCGACCTATGCCGACCAGGTGATCGTGATCGATGGAGACTCCAATACCCTCACGGCGAAATTGAACGCAAACAATGTAACCAATACAATATCGATCAGTGGCGATTTGAACACAGTAAGCCTAAACCAAGAAGGCTCATCCTACCGATATTTGAAATTAGATCTCACCAATTCATATCGAAATATTGTTGAAATTAATCAACAGGGGACAGAGACCTCTTCTAGCGCGTCTTCCCATAACAAGATCGATGTCAACATAACCGGCACCGATCATAATATTACGATCACACAATGACCCTATTCAATCACTATATTGAAAACCCAGAACGAGATAATTAACTCAGCAAATGCCCGCCACAGCAAAATATCTCCTACCATCTGTGGTCAGTCTGATCGCCCTATTGTCATCATGCCCGGCGCATGCGTCCAGCATTGGAAAAATAACGGATCTAAAGGGGTCTAGCGAGGTCGTACGCAATACCGCCAAGCTTCCCGGCAAGGCGCAATTACCCATCGAGGCGCTTGACCGCGTCCAGACCGGTAATGGCCGCGTTGAGATAACCTTTGTCGACAATTCCAAGGTCAAGGTTACAGAACATTCCAAACTGGTTATTGACAGCTTTGTATATGACGGAAACCCGACCAATTCGAAATTCAAGCTGCAATTTGCCTCGGGCACAGTGCGCTTTGCGACCGGCCAACTCGGCAAGATCAATAAGAAGAATATTGACCTCAGAACACCAACCGCAACCATTGCTGTGCGCGGCACCGACTTTGCCGCGACGGTTGACGATTTTGGCAAAAGCCTCATTGTGCTGCTGCCCGAAGAAGACGGCCGGGTTGGCGAGATCACTGTCAGTAACGCCGCCGGGTTTGTTGTCATTAACCAGGCCTTTCAGGCCACATTTGTAACAACCGCAGACTCGGCCCCCAGTAATCCCACCCTTTTGCGACTCGACCTAGCGGCCATCAATAATATGATGATTGTCTCTCCGCCGGAGAATGATGACGGGCCAGATCAGGAGGGCGCCGATAGCCGCGCCAATATTCTCGATCTCAATGCGCTGGATATGGACTATCTAAAAAACACCAGTCTGGACAATAATGCCATCGATACTGTGGTTCTCGATACAAACCCGCTCGACGAGGAGTTTTTAACCGACGAATTGGCCGATCCAACCAAGGTCAAGGACTCCAAGGACGGTGTAAGGATCGAGGGTGCGCGGTTTGGCGATAATGCCTCATCCGGATTGAAGGTCGCCCTTGAGGGCGAAAAGCTAAGCCTTGGCCAGACCAAGGACGCCGAAATTGCAATCAAGCTCAAAAGTAACCAGCCGACCACAATCATATTCAACACGAAAAACGATCCACAAGACGTGTCCGTCAATGGCGGGGGAACCATAATCAATGTCACCCAAGATTAAAAAAGCCCTGCTGTCGCCCTGGCTGGCAATTATCACACTTGTCCTCCTCGGCGGGGTCAAGCTGGCCGACCCGTTCATGGTCGAGGCCGTGCGCCTGAAATTCTACGACTATCTGATGATCGGCAAGCCGGTTCAGTCTGATCAGATCGTGATTGCCAATATTTCTGAACAAACTCTTGAAAAGTATGGCCAATATCCTTTTTCTCGCGATACCTATGCCGCCCTGATTAAGGATTATTATGATCACGGCGCGGGCATTGTTGCGAGCAGTATCATGTTCCCCGAGCCTGATCGGTTCGGCGGCGACCCTGCCCTCGCCCAGGCCTTGGCGGTCCATCCAACCATCTTGTCACAAACCGTTGGCGGCTGCCGCCGGTCCAATCAGGCGCTTAAACGCACCGGGGTTGCCGTGGTCGGTGAAGGCGATCCATCACTCTTCCTGCCGGCCTATGCCTGCGTATTGGATAATGTGGCTGAGCTGCAGGCCAATGCGGCCGGTATTGGTATTGCCTCCACCCTGCCAGAACCCGATGGCGTGGTCCGGCGCGCGCCGCTGCTGGCCATGTCAAAAGGCGAATTCTATCCTGCCTTTGCGCTTGAGATTTTACGCGTTGCGGCGGGCGATCCGTCCTATCAGGCCAAGATTAACGGTGCTGGGGTTGAGGCCGTGCGTATCCCTCAGTTTCCGACCATTAAGACGGACCCGTATTCGCGGATCTTCATCAATTGGAACTACCGGTTTAAACAATTTGACGTCGGCGCACCGACCCCAAACCTAACCGGCAAGATCGTCATATTCGGCGTTACGGCTGCGGGCATAGCCAATCCCGTGCCAACCCCCCAGGGCGCACGGTTTGCGCAAGAGGTTCAGGCAAACATTCTTCAGACCTTGATGAATGGAGACTCCATTGCCATTCCCAACTGGATGCCGATCTTTGACTATGCGTCCCTAATCGTCCTGGTTGGCTTGATAATCCTAGCGTCGCGGCAGAAGTTTTCGATTGTTTATATCGCCGGTTTATTGGCGGCCTATGCCTATCTTCCTGTCTATATGTTCCAGAACAATCATGTTCTGGTTGATATTACGTTCAATTTCTTAGCAGCAATGGTGATCTATATTCACCTCTATACCGCCAAATTTATCAGCGAATATCTCGAAAAAGAGTTAATCAAAAAGCAGTTTGAAACCTATCTCGCGCCAGAAATGGTCAAGCGTTTGCAGAGAAACCCGAACCTACTCGTGCTCGGCGGTGAGACCCGACGCATGACGTTTATGTTCTCGGATATTCGTGGATTTACGCCGATTTCGGAACAGTTCAAATCTGATCCTCAGGGCTTATCCGCCCTCATTAATGACTTTCTGACACCAATGACCAATACGATCATGACCCAGGAAGGCGCGGTCGATAAGTATATGGGCGACTGTATCATGGCATTTTGGAACGCCCCGCTCGACGTCGAAAATCACGAAGAAAAAGCAGTGCTAACGGCCATTATCATGTCCGAACGGCTTGTTATATTGAACGAAACGCTGAATGCCCGAGGCCTAGCCTCAATCAATATCGGCATTGGCATTAATTCCGGCGACTGCGTGGTCGGCAATATGGGTAGCAATCAAAGGTTTGACTATACGGTGCTTGGCGACGCAGTAAATCTAGCCTCGCGCCTTGAAGGCCAATCCAAAAGCTATGGTGTCACCCTGGTAATAGGTGAGGAAACCGCCAAGGCCTGCGCCACCCTGCAGGACAACCTGATTGAGCTCGATATAATCGCCGTCAAGGGCAAGTCCGAGCCTTGTAAGATCTATACCCATGTCGCTCAGACCGATGCGGCTTGGCGTTCCCGGCATAGCGACCTGCTTAACCAGTATCGGCTTGGCAACTGGGACCTTGCGCTCTGGGCGGCAATCGAGCTGGCTGCGGAATCCCAAGCGCCAGTATTCGGCGGCGCCCTACAAGGCTATTACAAAATAATGGTTGAGCGGATAAACGATCTAAAATCAAACCCGCCTGAAGCCTGGGATGGCGTCTATGTCGCAAAAACCAAATAAGGCTCGCAAACCAGAATGCCGATGCGCGAATATTCGATCCGGTTCGGCCCCGCATGGGCGAGCAGGGTATAATTATCAGGGGTGCCAAGCATGATGCCGAGCGAGCGATCAGCGATTTTTGCTACCGACGCGTAGAATGCAACGTCCGCCTAGAGTAAAATAGAATCAGAATGTGCAGTAATTCGCGGTCGCAGGCCCCCATCTTCACATTGTTTTTATTATGAGTATTTAAATTGGCACCCCTCAAGACAATTGCTACTGCATGTTTACATTGAAGTCATTGAAGCCGGAATCTCTGTAAGGAATGTCGCAATTATTCAATTCAGGCCTTAATGTGACAATTAAAATATAAGAGATTGAACGAAGAGTTTAGAACAATGGTCTTGAATTTAGACGCGTGGTTTGACAAAAAGTCGGAAACGTCGGGCACGGATGGCCGCACGAACCGAGCAAGCCGAAATCGCGCCGCGATCTGCAAGGCCTTACTAGATTTGATAAAAGAAACCGCAGCACTGCCAAGCGCTATGGAAATTGCTGCCCGTTCGGGTACGGCCACACGCAGTATATTTCGGCACTTCACAGACATGGATGCCCTGTACAATGAGGCTGGTTTTGAACTACAGCAACACGTAGCGCCACTTTTTTCAAACAGCATTACTGCAACAGAACTCGCTCCGCAAATCGCACAGCTTATTGATTTTCGCATTAAGGTTTATAGTTTTATCAGACCCTATCAAATTGTGCTCCAATCTATACGATTTAAATCTTCATACGCAAAAACGCGTCATGACAGACAAGTTCTAATGTTCAGAACCCAGATCGAAGATATTTTGAAAGCGCATGATATTTGTGATTTTTATAGATTGGAATCTTTAGATCTATTATTTTCATTTTCGACTTGGCTTAGATTGTATGTCGACCAAAAATTAGATGACGAGCAAATTCGATCTATTCTGCTGCAAAACACAAAATCGATTTTGAATTTGAAATAGACCTAACACGAGCCTTCATTTTATACCCAAGCCATTTGGGCATAGCCCCAAGCCAAACGACTAGCCCATGAGCCAACGCACCCGCACAGCTAGCCATGGGGCGAAGGCGCGCCTAGCCACCCGCATCATCGCTAAATTGGCCGATTGAAATCAATTGCGCGGCCGATCGATTTTACGTTGGACGTCTGGATGAATGTCTCATCATATGTCTAGTGATCAATGATAATAATGATGGGGTCGATGATGGGTCAGGCGAGTTTGGTGATACGCAATGGGCGGATCGTGGATGGAACTGGTTCGCCAGGCTATGCTGGTGACCTAGCGATCACCGATGGTAAGATCGTTGCGGTTGGCGCTTATGACGGTAAGGGCCTGACGGAAATCGATGCTAAGGGCATGGTCATTGCCCCCGGCTTTATCGATATACATACCCATTACGACCCGCAAATCTGCTGGGACAAGTTGGCGACGCCAAGCTTGGAACATGGGGTAACGACTGTGGTGATGGGCAATTGCTCGCTCAGCCTAGCCCCCGTTCGCCCTAATCAAAAAACCAAACTGATCCGGATGTTTGAAAAAATCGAGGACATCAAGCAGGCCACATTTGACGCGGCTGTGCCCTTCGATTGGGAGACCTTTGGCGACTATTTGGAAAAGATTCGCCCCGGCCTTGGCATCAATGTCGGGGCCCTGGTCGGGCATTCGGCCATACGCTATTATGTGATGGGCACAGACAGCCAAGAGCGCATAGCGACCGACGACGAGATCGCCCAAATGTGCGCGATCATGGAGGCCGCCATGGCCGCCGGGGCGCTGGGCCTTTCGACCTCTTATGTCGATATTGATGAGGACGGCCGCCCCGTGCCTAGTCGTCTTGCCGATATGCGCGAAAAGATCGCCCTTTGCCATGCCATGGCCAAGAGTGGCCGGGGCGTCCTGCAGACTGTGCCCTATTTTATCGATATCGAGCAGCAATTGGCGAATATTGAAGAGTTGGGCGATATTTCATTGGCGACGGGCGTCGTCTGCTCGATCGCGCCGATCACTTATAATCCGACAGCCCCGGAAAACTGGTCGCGCTCTCTGGCCAAGCTGGAAGACCAGCAAAAGCGCGGGGCCAAGGTGTTTGGCCAGTCCATGCCGCGCAGTTTTGATATCAATATCATTCTGTCAGAGACCTCCTTCCTGCTCTATCCGGTGCGCAAATGGGACATGCTGATGAAGCTGCCCTTGGGCGAGCGGATCGTCGCCTTTGCGGACCCTGTGGCGCGTCCGGTCCTGGTGGAATCGGCGGAACGCCGGATCATGCCACTCTTAAAAAACATGGCGGTTGGCCGAGTCTATGCGCCGGAAAACCAGCAATATCTTGGCCGCAAACTGCCGGAAATCGCGCTGGCTACGGGCAAGTCCGTGGCCGATATCATGCTGGATATCGCCGTGGCCGATGGCCTTCGTACCGAGTTCCAGATTCGCGGCGCGATCCATGCCGATCCGGAAATCGTCTCCATCATACTGGACCATCCGCTGATCCATATTGGCGGTTCTGATGCCGGGGCCCATGTGACCCAGTTTTGCGGCGCGGGCGATACCTGTGACATGCTTGAGCGCTATGTCCGCGGCTATGGCAAGATGAGCGTTGAGCGGGCAGTGCACCGCATGACCGGAGAACCGGCCAAGGCTTGGGGCGTGCGCGGGCGCGGAACGCTTGCGGCCGGACAAGCCGCAGACGTGGTCATATTCGATCCGGCCACCATAGCCCGCGGCGAAGAAATCTTTGTCAGCGACTTTCCCGGCGGGGCCAGCCGTTATGTCCGCCACGCTACGGGCATAGACAAGGTGATCGTCAATGGCGCTGTCGTGCTGGACAAGGGCCAATATACCGAAGCCAGGGCAGGCGAAATTGTCTAGTAGACGACGCGCCCTGCCCCTTTAAAATCCAGGACCCTAAGGTCCGAACATTGTCACAATAGGCAAATCCCGGAGAGCCCTTTTATGAGTACGCCCCTGCAATTTGGTTTCAACCCAAACGACGATCTCAATGACCTTCGCATGAGCGAGGCCTCCGCGCCGCTCTATGAGCACGTCAAGCAGTTCATCAAGGAAACCGTCGAGCCGATGCAGATCGCGTTCGAAAAACATGGCGAGGGCCATACAGAGCGCTGGACCTTTGCACCTGGCCAGTTGGAAGTGCTCGAGGTCGCCAAGAATAAGGCCAAGGCTGAGGGCCTTTGGAACTTCTTTCTCCCCGATGCCGAAACCGGGGTTGGCCTGAGCAATCTGGACTATGCCTATATTGCCGCCGAACTGGGCAAGGCACCGATGGCGTCTGAGAGCATGAACTGCTCGGCGCCCGACACTGGCAATATGGAGGTGCTCGAGCGGGTTGGCACTGAGGCGCAAAAAGAGCGTTGGCTCACGCCCCTGCTTAATGGCGAAATTCGTTCGGCCTATGCCATGACGGAGCCCGATATTGCCTCTTCAGATGCCAAGAATATTGCCACCTCGGCCGTGCTCGATGGCGATGAATGGGTCATTAATGGCGAGAAATTCTATATTTCCGGCGCGGGTGATCCGCGCTGCAAGATCATGATCACCATGGTCAAGACCAGTCCTGATGCGCCGCCCCACAAGCAACAGTCCCAGATCCTGGTGCCGATCGATACCCCGGGCGTCCAGATTCTTGGCCCCATGCATGTGTTTGGCGAAGACCATGCGCCTCGCGGTCATATGCATATTCGTTTCGATAATGTGCGCGTGCCAAAGGACAATATCTTGCTGGGCGAAGGCCGCGGGTTTGAAATCAGCCAGGTGCGCCTTGGCCCTGGCCGCATCCATCACTGCATGCGCACGATTGGCAAGGCCGAGGCGGCTCTAGACCTCATGGTCAAGCGCGGCGTGTCGCGTGAAGCCTTTGGCCGCAAGCTGGCCATGCTCGGCGGCAATATTGAAATCATCAGCCGCGCCCGGATCGAGATTGAATCCATGCGCCTAATGGTGCTCAAGGCGGCCAAGGCCATGGACGTGCTTGGCAATCGCGAAGCCCGGGTCTGGGTCAGCATGGTCAAGGCCATGGTGCCAGAGCGTGCCTGCAAGATTATCGACCAGGCCATGCAGATGCATGGTGCGGCCGGTGTCTCCCAATGGACCCCTCTGGCGGGCCTCTATACCGATGTCCGCCACCTGCGCTTTGCCGATGGTCCCGATGAGGTGCACCATATGGTGGTTGGCCGCAACGAGATCCGCAGCTACGAAACTGCCGAATAAGCGAATATCGGCGGCGCGCCCATCCCGGTCGGTGAGGCTATCCTTGCCGGCCGGAAGCCCGCGCCTTAAAGCCCCTCCTAGCACCAACTGGCCTGATCGGCTGGTTGGGTGCGCAGGAGCTCTTGGATGTTGGCCTCCAGTATACGGTAGCCGACATTGCCATACAGTTTTTGACGCCCCTCATTCAGAACAAAGCTTGGACTGCCCTGGATATTCATTGTGCTGGCGGCCTCATAATCTGACGCTAGGGCGGCAAAGGCGCGGCCATTATGGATCAGGGGCTCTATGCGGGCCAGATCCAGACCCGCTTGTCGGCCGACCTCGCACTGGACCTGCCATTGGCCAATATCGCGCGCCTCTTGGAAAAACGCTTCGCGCATGGCCAGCAGGGCGCGGTCCGTGGTCCCGGGCGCAAGCTGACCGGATGCTTCATCCAGCTGCACAGCTTTCAAAAACAGGTGCGGGCCGCTAGACGAGGCGGGCTTCACATCAAGCCAAAGGTCCGGATTGACCGGAATGTCTGGAAACTTACTCGCCACCTCGCGCAGGTGCGCATTGAAGCCCGTATAGCCGCCCCGATCGCGCCAGGCGGTTGCCATTTTGCGCTCTGTATCGCCAAAAACCGAGCAAAACCGGTGCTCGAACTGCACCTGATCGCCAAAGGCTTCCTTAAGCGCCTTGACCCGCCGCTCGGCAATATAGGCCCAGATGCAGAGCACGTCTGAGAAATAGATGATGGGCACGGGGGTCATGAACGCGATCCTTCTGAACGAAACCCCCGCGCAAAAAACGCCGCGTTTTAGGGCGTAGGGAGCTTAGGTGATGGCGTAAACCCGGTCAGGCGGCTGGCGCTATCGGTGATGTCTTTTAATTGCGAACCGGGTGGATAGACCTCGACGCCCATGGCCTCGAGCTTTCGCTTGGCCCAGGGCGGCACCACGCCGCCGACAAATACGGGCAGGTCGGGGCGGATCTTGCGGGCCTCGATGATCGCGCGCTCGGCCACATCAATATGACCGCCAATCGAGATCCCGAGCAGGTCGATCTTGTTATCGGTCGCCGCCTTGACGATTTCGTCCGTGGTGGCCATGCCCTTGAGCACAACGTCAAAGCCGGCATCGGTCAGGGCCCGGCACACTAGGGTCGCCCCGCGCCAATGGCCGTCCAGGCCAGTCTTGGCCATTAATATGGTGGCTGAGTTTTTCATGTCATGGTCCTTAGATCGTAATCTCGGGCGTGGCCCAGTCGCCATAGACATTGCGCCAGATATCGCCAATCTCCCCGACCGTGACATCAGCGGCCAAAGCCTCCATCATGACCGGCATAATATTGTCCGTGCCCTTACAGGCCCGCTCAAGTGCCTTGAGGGCATCTGCCGCGGGACGCTCAGCACGCGTACGACGCAGGTCGGCTAGGCGCTCGGTCGCGACATCAAAGGCATCATTAACGCCCCGGAACCCGTCAATTTCGAAAGGCGAAATGTCTTCGCGGAAATCATTGACCCCGACAATGATCTTTTCACCGGTGCCTTGCAGGGCAAAATCGTCCAGCTGGTTTTCGTGGGCCTGCGCGTGCAGCCAGCCCGTATTGAGGGTTTCCAAAAACCCGCCCTGGGCCTCGATCTGGTCAAAAAACGCCCATGAGCGCTCGATCAGGTCCGCTGTCAGGCTTTCGACATAATAGGAGCCGCCAAGCGGATCCGTGACCGCGACAATATTGGTCTCATGTTGCAAGACCTGCTGGATGCGCAGGGACATCTGGTGCGCATGCTCTGACGGGATCGACAAGGCCTCATCATAACCCGACACCCCCAAGGATTGGATGCCGCCCAAAATACCCGCAAGCGCCATGACCGTGCCGCGGACAATATTATTCATCGGCTGCTGATAGGTCATGTTCGAGCCGGATGTGACGCAGTGGACGCGCAATTGGCGCACCTTGGTATTGGTGATGCCATAGCGCCTTTCGAGCAGGTCCGACCACATGCGCCGGGCAGCCCGAATTTTCGAGGCCTCCTCAAAAATATCCATTGATAGACGGAAGCTGACGCCGCCGCAGGCCTTTGCCGCGCTCTCGATCGGTATGGTGCCGCGCCGCTTGATCTCGTCGAGATATTCCACGGCATTTGCAAACAAGGAGCCCAGTTCTTGATAGGCATTCAGGCCCGTATCGGCGCCATTATAGCCCGCAATCGATACGGGCACCCACCGCGGCAGGTGCTGATCGCAAAACTCAATAATATCGGCATTAAAGCGCAGGCCCGCCGCCGTTGGGATTTGCTGCTTGGTCACACAACCCAGATAGGTCAGGAAAAAGTCGCTCTGGCCCGTGCCAGGCAGCTTGGACAAGTCAATGCCGCGCCGCTTAGCAATCGTCCAATAGCCAGCCAAAGCAAACGGGGCATGTTGCACAACCGCGCCGCCGGCATGGCCAAATGTGGTCTCAATCGGCAGGTCTTTGAGGCAGATATCCATATCACGGACGCTCTGCATGACCGCGCCCGTCAGGCCCACATCTTCCTTGCGGGCCAGAACTTCGGGATGGTCGACATTGTACATATGATCGGCCGTATTGCGATCATGCTCCATCAAGAAGCCGGTCTCGCCCTGAGCCAGCAGAAACTTGATACGCTCATTCTCGTCCTCGGGCTTACCAAACCCCGAGAGCTGGAAAATCCGCCAGGCCTTGGAGCGATAGCCCTCCGAGAACGCGCCGCGTTGATAGGGCAGTTGGCCGGGCGATATATCAACATCGGCCTTGTACCAGTCTGGAATATCCTTGGCCGAATAGGACGCCTTCAACGGAATGCCCGACTGGGTCTTATAGATGCGCGCAGGACCGTCCGTCATAGGGTCTCCTTGGCGGTCAATTTACCGCCGGAATAATATTCTACTTGCCAGTATGGTGCGTGTTGGGAGGGCAAGTCAAGCAATGCCGAACGCCAAGCCCTGATCTTTAGCAAGCGAAAATCAGGATAACCCAACTTCCTTCAGCACGCCCTGTGACGGCGCTGGGCAAGGCCGCCCCCCCCTCACACCCCGGCTATGGTCGTGCGGTGCAAGAGCCTGTCATGGCCATCATAACCGCCGGTCGCGGCGTGAAGGACAGAGCGATTATCCCACATCAAAAGCGTGTTTTTTTGCCAGCGATGGCGGTAGTGGAATTGCTCACGGCCCTGCCAGTGATAGAGCTCCAACAAGAGCGGAAAAGCCTCTTCGTCGCTCATGCCGTCAATACCGATAATATAGCCAAGACAGCTAAACAGGCCCAGACGGCCGGTTTCGGGATGGGCGCGGATCAATGGGTGCAACTGGGTGGCTTCAGCCTCACGCGAGGGCCGGATATCCATGGAGCGCCTGGCCATATCGCCCTCGCCATAAGAGCCTTCGGGCGCATAGGCTTTTTTCGCCGAATGGATCGCCATCAGGCCCTCTAGCCTCGCCCGCAGGTCACCGGGCATGGCATCAAGCGCCGCGTGTTGATTGGCAAACAGGGTATCGCCGCCGACCGGAGGGATGGTGATACCATAGAGGCAGGTTCCCGCCGGAGGACGGGCCTGAAAGCTCCAGTCACTGTGCCAGGCCTCGGCAAATATGGGCGAGGTCTCATGGGCCAGACGCTTGACCGCAATCACATGCTTGCGACCGGGAATGGGGGCGATAAACGGGTCATCGCCAAACCCGCCAAAGGCCACGGTAAACCGTTCCTGATCATCATCGGTGAGGATTTGATCTGGAAAGGCCAACACATGGTGCTCAAGCCAGGCGGCGCGAATTTCGGTCACCTGCTGTTCTGTAAGCGGCGCGCTTAAATCAAGGCCCGTCACACTGGCCCCGCAGGCCTGGCCAGACGGCGTGACCGTGATGGTGGAATAGGTCATGCTTGCCCCCTGCCCTGCGCTTGCGACCGGCCTAGACCGCCGCTGCCATGACCGAGGCCTGCTGGATTGCAGCCTTGGCATCAAGCTCTGAGGCCTCAAACGCGCCGCCGATCAGCGCCGTTTCAACGCCCTCAGCCAAGAGCTGGTCATGCAGGGTGCGCAGTGGCAATTGGCCTGCGCAGATAATGACTGTATCGACCGCCATCACACTAGGCTGTCCGCCGATCAGGACATGCAGGCCCTGATCATCAATGCGCTGATACTCAACGCCATTGATCATCTTGACCCCGCGCCGTTGCAAGGTCAGGCGGTGAGTCCAGCCGGTGGTCTTGCCAAGATTTTTGCCAACAGAGTCGGATTTACGCTGCATCAGGGTTACTTCGCGGCCGGAGCTGGCCACAACCGGTTTGACGCCGGTGACGCCGCCGCGCGGATGATTGACAAAATCAATGCCCCATTCCTTGGCAAACACATCAATATCCATAGAGGCCGAGACCCCGGCATGGGTGATCAGTTCAGCGACGTCAAAGCCGATACCGCCCGCGCCCATGATCGCCACCTTTTGACCAACCACAGCCCGCCCCATAATCACGTCAATATAGCTGACCACCTTGGCATGATCGATGCCTTCCAGCTGTGGCTTACGCGGCTCAATGCCGGTGGCGACAATCACCTGATCAAAGCCGTCCGCCTTAAGATCGGCTGCATCGATGCGGGTATTGAGCTTGAGGTCTATGCCCAAGAGCTCAATCTTGCGGCGATAATAGCGCAAGGTCTCGTTAAACTCTTCCTTGCCCGGAATACGGCGCGCCAGATTGAACTGGCCACCAATCTCAGCGGCGGCATCGAAAAGCGTAACCTGGTGGCCGCGTTCGGCAGCGACCGTGGCATAGGCCAGGCCCGCAGGTCCGGCCCCGACCACGGCCAGGCGCTTGGGCGATTGTGTGGGCAGGTAATTCAGCTCAGTCTCATGACAGGCGCGCGGATTGACCAGGCAGCTGGTCAGGCGACCGGTAAAGGTGTGATCGAGGCAGGCCTGATTACAGGCAATACAGGTATTGATCTCGTCCTCGCGGCCTTGCTGGGCCTTTAGCATCAGTTCGGGATCGGCCAGCATGGGCCGGGCCATAGAGATAAGGTCGGCATCGCCGCGCGCCAGCACAGCCTCAGCGACATCGGGCATATTGATGCGGTTGCTGGTGATCAGAGGCACCTTGAGCGCCTTGCGCAGCCGCCCGGTGACCTGGGCAAAGGCCGCCCTTGGTACCATGGTGGCAATGGTCGGGACCTGGGCCTCGTGCCAGCAAAAATGGGTCGAGATAATGGTGGCGCCAACCGCCTCGATCGCCTTGGCTAGGGTAACAACCTCGTCCCAGGCCATGCCGCCTTCGAGCATGTCCATGGCGGCAATGCGGAAAATGACGATAAAGTCAGGGCCGACGGCCTCGCGCACCCGGCGCACCACCTCGACCGGAAAGCGCATCCGGTTTTCAAACGTGCCGCCCCACTGATCGGTGCGCTGATTGGTGCGCTCGACTAGGAAGGTGGACAACAGATACCCTGCTGAGCCGATAATTTCGACCCCGTCATAGCCCGCCTGCCGCGCCAGTACGGCGCAATTGGCAAAGTCATTAAGCTGTTTTTCAATGCCGTCCTCGTCCAGCTCGTGCGGCACATGCGCGGCAATCCGGGCGCGGATGGCTGAGGGCGCAACACTATCGCCGCTGCGCGCCAGCGAACCGGCATGTAGGATTTGCAGGCAGATCTTGACGTCCGGATCAGCGGCATGGACGGCCGCGGTTACCTGTTTGTGCGCCTCGCACTCTTCTAGGGTCGAGAGCTTGCCCATGCCCGCTTCACGGTTGGGGCCAATGCCGCCGGTAATAATCATGCCCACCCCGCCGCGCGCGCGCTCAGCAAAATAGGCCGCCTGCCGGGCCATGCCGCCCGGAATGTCTTCGAGGCCCGTATGCATGGACCCCATCAGGACCCGGTTCTTGAGCTGGGTAAAACCCAGATCGAGCGGCGAAAACAGATGGGGATATTTGACCGGCGCAGTCATGGCATTTCCTTACATTCAGGTCCCGAGCGCTTGCGCCTAGGCCGTCAATCTTGTTGCGCTAGTCTTGGCACTAACCACGGCAAAGACAAGCTTGTCGCAGCGTCAAGGTCGCAAGTCCCTTTTGGCTAGGGATCAGGTTTGGGTCTACTCAGATCGCGATTGAATGCTAGACCTCGTCATCTGGTCGAATTTTGAGTGATGTTCAGGAGGCAGATTTGGCGCGGTTGATTTGGTTTCCCATAGGCCTGGCCTGCGCGACCTTGGCGGCCGTCTGGCTACAGACCGCGCCTGTGGCGGATCAAGGCGGCGCGATAACCGGCCTATCACGCGCCAATCTGGCCCAAACCGTAGCCGATATGACCGTCAAGCCGCATGTCGCCGGATCACCGCAGCAATTGCGGGTGCGCGATTATCTGGTGCAGCGCTTGGAAGGCCTTGGCCTAACAGTTGAAATTCAGCGCGCCAATGGCGTGCGCCAGACGCCTAGGTTTGATCGTCCCATAGCATTTTCGCCGGTGGAAAACCTGATCGCCGTCCTGCCCGGCCGAGATGCATCCAAGCCAGCCGTGGCCTTGATGACGCATTACGATTCTGTGTCCTTTGCGCCAGGGGCTAGCGATGATGCCGCCGGAACCGCGGCCTTGCTGGAGACCGCGCGCCTGCTGGCTGCTGGACCCAGACCAGAGCGCGATGTGGTGTTCTTGATCACGGATGGCGAGGAACAGGGCCTGATCGGTGCCCAGACGTTTTTTGACGATCACCCCTTGGCCAAGCATATTGGCGCTGTGGTCAATGTCGAGGCACGTGGCTCGGCCGGCCCCGCAACCATGTTCCAGACCTCAAGCGGCAATAGCGCCCTGATCGATCTTTGGGCAAAACACGCGGTTGCGCCCAGCGGCAATAGCCTGTCCAGCGCGGTCTATCGGCTCTTGCCCAATGATAGCGATCTGTCGGTCTCGCTCGCGGCGGGCAAGCTTGGCATTAATGCCGCCTTTGTCGGTCACCAATTTGACTATCACGACCCGACGGATAATGCCGCTAATCTCGACCCGCGCACGCTTGTCCATCTTGGCCAGTTTGCCCTGACCACGACAAGGGCCCTGGCCATGGCCCAGACCCTGCCCGAGGCCAAGGAAGACAGCATTTATTTCGATGTGTTCCACCTATTTGTCGTGCGCTATTGGCAAGGCCTAGGCTGGGGCCTGCTGGGCCTTGCGCTTGCTGGCCTTGTCCTGATCGACCCAAAACGGCTTGGCACGACGCGGCGGGCCGCATTGACACAAGCGGCTGTGATCCTAGCCGCCACCCTGATCGCGGGTCTGGCCTGTTATGCGGTCGCCAAGCTGCTCTATCCGGGCGGTCTGATTAGCATGCGCGCGCAGCTGGCCCAGATGGATCTGGCTTTGTGGGTGTATCTGGCCCTGTGCTTTGGCATGATCCTGGGGATCCGCCCAAGGCCAGCGACCTGGCTGGGGGCCATGCTTGTGGCGTTTGGCCTTGCCTTGGCCTCACAGATTGCGCTTCCCGGCGCCAGTTGGCTGTTTGTCTGGCCCCTGCTGGTCAGTCTTGGGCTTGGCCTGATGGCGGAACGGTTTGGAGCGGCGCGGACCCGGCTGCAAGCCGCCAGCCTGATCCTGGGCGGGATAGGGCTGTGTTTTGCCCTCAGCCTGATCATCTATGCCTATGTCTCGATCGGCAGCATGATGCCCGGGGTGGTGGCCCTAGCCATACCGTTCATCCTCATGCTTTTAGGGCCTCTGATCACGCCTTGGGGCGATGGCAAGCCCGCGCGATGGGGCGCGGTCACCCTTTGGATGGTTGCCGGGCTAGGCGCCCTTGGCCTTGCCACCAGCAGCCCCTTTAACGCCCGCCACCCACGGCCTGGCGATCTATTCTATCTCACCGATCTGGATCACCAGACCGCCTATTGGGCCTCAACGTCTGGCGATAGCGAGTTGCCCGGACAAAAGGGGGCGAAACGGACGTTTGAGGGTCTCAAGGGTCTGGTCCTGTGGCAGACCCCTGCCCCGGTCACGGCGTTTGAAGCCCCAAGAATTGGCTTTGCGGTTCAGGGCGAGACGGGCCAATTGACGGTCTCGACCCGCCAGCGGCCGCGCCAATTTGTCATGGCCCTGCGCCCGTCTGGCACGCTTGAGCGGGTCCGGCTCAATGGCAAGCCGGTCCGCTTACCCCAGGGCGAATGGACCCGGTTTCGTACAAGGGCGGATGCGCCGATTGATCTGACACTTGATTTTGTCAGCGCCCAGCCCGGCACAATCACGCTGCAATATCTGACGGCGACAGACGACATGCCTGATTTTGGACCAAGGCCAAATGGCCCGCCGACCAATTGGACCATATTGTCTGGCACCCATGCCGTGCTGGGCTCCCAAACCCTAACCTGGCCATAAGATAAGGGCGCGGCAGACCCCGTAAAGGTCCTACCGCGCCCGGTCTCGTCTAGTCGATTGAACTAGCCTGCGATTTTCGCAAACCGCTGGGCTAGGATCGCATCGGCCTGGGCCATGATGTTGCGGACCAGATCGGCACAGGTTGGGATGTCATGGATCAGGGCCTGGCTCTGGCCCGTGGTCCAGATGCCGCCGTCCAGATCACCGTCGCGCAGGACGTTTTCACGCCCGCGCACACCCGCCATCAATTCGCGCACGTCGCTAAAGGTCTTGGTCGGATCGCGTTGAATCTCGGCGACCTGCTCGGCAATAGCATTACGGGCCACGCGGGCCGTATTGCGCAAGGAGCGGCCAACCAGAACTGTATCGCGCTCGGTATTGTCAACAATCTGGCGCTTCACCTTGTCATGGATCTGGGCCTCAACCGTGGCGCAAAAGCGGGTGCCCATATTCACGCCGTCCGCACCCAGGGCCAAGGCCGCCACCAGGCTGCGACCATCGGCCATGCCGCCCGAAGCGATCACCGGCACATCCAGCGCATCGACTGTGGCGGGCAACAACACGATCAGGCCAATATCATCCTCGCCCGGGTGTCCGGCGCACTCAAACCCATCAATACTGATCACATCGACGCCATGCTTGACGGCCGAAACCGAATGGCGAACCGAGGTGCATTTGTGAATGACCTTGACGCCATTCTCCTTAAAGCGCGGCAAGTGGTCGACTGGTGCGCGGCCCGCCGTTTCAACAATCTTGACGCCCGATTCAATGATCGCCTCTCGATAGGCGTCATAGGGGATCGGATTGATCGAGGGCAAGAGGGTCAGATTAACGCCAAACGGCTTGTCAGTCAGACGCTTGGTCTTTTCGATCTCCGCGAGCAAGGCCTCACCCGAGGGGAACATATGGGCAGTAATAAAGCCCAGCGCCCCGGCATTAGCCACGGCCGCAACCAGTTCACCATAACCCACGCCCGTCATGCCACCCATGACGATTGGGGTCTCTACCCCGAACATTTCTGTGATCCGCGTTTTCATTCCTGAGCTCCTTCTTATTTTCAACCATTTAGTAGGGTAAGGCAGCGATTTGCAAACGCTGAATTCATGCGGGACAATGCCTAAATATTACCACCCTAGATTAATGAAAACTCAAATCAAAACGCTCATCCGGCCGATTGAACGATGCGCCCAGCGACAGGCAGGGTTTTTGAATTAAATAATTGAAAAAATTATAGTCTAGGATTCATATTTATAATTAAATTAACAAAATAGAAATATAATTTATGATATTATAAACAAGGCCAAAAAATATCAGGTTTTTGTAAATTATGTTTATATATAACTCTATTTTAGATATTATTAAAATAATTTTATAATACTAATTAAATATAAAAACGCTCCATTTATTTAAATTCAGTTCATTTAGATAGTAAAATATTTATAAAAACTTTATAAAAATTAATGGTTTTAAATTATTTCTATATCCACAATTTTTATATTGGTATATAGATTTTCATTAGAAAACGATGGAGGATTCGTCATGGCCGTCACTCTCAGCCTGAATGTCAACGGCGTCGTTCAATCCGTATCCGTACCCGATAGCGGCATGCCTCTACTTTGGGTCCTTCGAGATATTCTAGGCCTAACTGGCACCAAATATGGCTGCGGCATCGAAATTTGCGGCGCCTGCTCAGTCTTGATCGACGGCCAAGCGGAAAAATCCTGTGATTTTGATGTTGGATCCGCTGTTGGTAAAAAAATAATCACCATTGAGGGGTTATCGGCCGATACGGATGGCCAAAAAGCCCAAGCCGCCTGGATCGCCAATCAGGTCCCGCAATGCGGGTATTGTCAGCCTGGCATGCTCGTTGCCACAGTGGGCGCGATGAAGGCTGGACAACACGGCGCATCCATTGCCTCTGGGCTCTCTAATATTTGCGTTTGCGGCACATATCAGCGGGTCAATAAGGCCATCCAAAGCCTCTGATCATTCCTTATCCAGCTCCTGTGAAAGCGATGACACATGTCTGATACAATTACCCGCCGCACGATTATTGCTGGAACCGCCACTGCACTTATTGTTCCCTTTGCGGTCACCGTCTTGGGGGGGGCACAGCCAAGCTCAACGGCCATAACCACCACAGCAGCAACAGTGTCCACAGCCCTCGGCGCTTATATCAAGATTGATAATCTTAATAATGTGACCCTGTTTATTGGGTCTTCGGAAATGGGCCAGGGCATTATGACGGGCATGGCCCAGTTGGTGGCGGAAGAACTCAGCCTGACCTGGAGCCAGGTTCGTGTCGAGCACGCCCTAGCGTCTGCGGCAACGAGCAACCCCTATGCAAATCCACTCTTTCATATGCAAATTACTGGTGGCAGCACAAGCATGCGCGGCTGGTATTTACCCCTCAGGCAGGCCGGCGCTATTGCTAGACAAATGCTATTATCAGCAGCCAATCAGCTAACACCGGGCGGGACTTGGGTCCTGGCCAGTGGCGGAAGGGCCAGCAACGGCACCAAGACCTATTTATTTAGCGAACTCGTCGCGACCGCAGCGACCTTGACGCCTCCAAGTTCGGTTAGCCTCGCAACGACAAATCTGTTTATTGGCCAAAAAATGGCCCGAACCGATATCCCAGCGAAAGTGAATGGGTCGGCCGTATTTGGTATAGACGTCAAGGTGCCGGGTATGGTGTTTGGCGCCGTCGTTCACTGCCCCACCCTAGGCGGCACGGTTTCGAAAATGCCCTCTAGCGCCTCGGGCGCCTTGGCGCTCGTTAACCTTGGCAATGCGGTCGGGGTGGTCGCGACCAATACCTGGAGCGCAATGAACATTGCCAGTCAATTGAGTGGATCAATCACCTGGTCCATGCCCTCTAGCACCGCCTCTAGGGACTCCGCATCGATCCTTGCCACGGCCAAAAGCCTTCTCGTTTCAACAACCGTCACGCCCCGTGTCTATGAAACCGCAGGAAGTCTGGACCTAGGGCCTGTTTTTGCATCGGCCAAGACCAAATTAGACGCGACCTATACCCTGCCCTACCTCGCTCACGGCTGTATGGAAGTGCTCAATTGCACCGCTGTCGTGACATCAACCAATTGCGAGGTCTGGGCTCCGACTCAGGGTCAGCAATTCTGTATACCGACGATTCAAACTATTACAGGCCTACCGGCCAGTGCAATTACGGTCCACACAACGTTTCTCGGCGGCGGCCTTGGACGAAAAATCGAACAAGATTATATTGCCCAGGCCGTGACCATGGCCAAGGCCGTCGGCAAACCCGTCAAGCTAACCTGGTCGCGCCCACAAGACTTTAAAAACGATAAATATCGCCCCTGCGCCTCCATCCGGGTCCAGGCCGGCCTTGACGTGAATAACCAGATTTCCGGACTAATTTACCGCAATGTGTCACCATCCATAAACATTCAGCGCAATACGGTGGCTGGCAATAATCCCGAAGATACCGGTGCCGTCGCGGGTGCCGTGGGTTTGCCCTATGCGATTGCAAATCGGCGGATCGAATACGTTCCCAATCCCGCGGATATTCCCCTGGGCTATTGGCGCTCAGTTGGTGAATCCTATAATACATTCGCAGTCGAAAGTGCCGTCGATGAACTCGCGCTGCTTGCAGGAAAGGACCCGCTCGCGTTCCGAAAAACCCTCCTTGCCGGCAATAGCCGAGCGCTTGGCGTGATTTCGGCCGTCGAGACCCTCAGTGGTTGGTCGACCACCACCACACCTTCGGGCAATGCGCGCGGCCTCGCTTTTCTAAGTGGTTTTGGCAGTTATATTGCCATGGTCGTGCAAATATCCCTCAATTCATCTAATCAGATACGGGTGAATAAGGTTTTTTGCGCGATTGATTGCGGGATCGCTATTAATCCGGACTCTATTGAGGCACAGATCCAAAGCGGGATTGTGCACGGCTTATCATCGGCACTTTGGGGTCAGGTTACCTTCGCGTCGGGCGTGCCAAATGTGAACAATTTCAGCAATTACCGGGTATTAAGACTTTCAGAAATGCCGATTATCAGCGTCAAAATTGTCACAAGCACAGCCGCCCCCGGCGGTGTTGGCGAGACCGGTGTCCCTTGCGTCGCGCCGGCCCTAGCCAATGCCTATGCCAAATTAACCGCCAGTCGCATTCGTACCCTGCCCTTCTATCCGGGCGCAACCATGTCAGATGACTAGTCTGGCCAACCCGGTCGGCCGACCATGATCTGACCATCGTGTCAGATCAAACTGGCCACCAACCCAACCGTTATAGCGATAATGACGGTGTTAAAGCCAAACGCGATCACGGCATGGGTCAAGACCAGCCTGCGCATGGCTTGGCTATCGGTGGTGACATCCGAGACCTGATAGGTCATGCCAATGGTTAGGGCGAAATAGAGAAATTCTCCAAACCTTGGCGCGGTGTCGCCTGGAAAGATCAAGCCTTGGCCGGTTTGGAAATAGCGGTGGGCATAATGGGCGGCAAAGACGCTGTGCATTAAGAGCCAAGACATCAGTATGGTCACACTGGCCAGAGCCAAGGCGGCCGGATCATGTCCGCCGCGGACCATAACCGCAATGGCCCCTAGGCTGGCAATCGCAGCGGCGACAAAAACGGCGGTCAGCACACGTCGGCCTTGATCAATTTCAGCGGCCCGCCCGGCGAGCGTGTGTTCATCCACAGTGGCTAACCGCCAATAGATCAGGACCAGATGACACAGGGCCATAATGTCCCAGCCAATAACAGCCCCAATTAGGGCCGAGCTTACTGAGCCAACCACCATGGCAACCAAAAGGCCGAAAACCATCCCGGCAGCCACCCGCGCCCAGTTTCGGATCGAACTGCGTCTCGGTTGATGGGGTTTCAATTCGGACATGGTCATGGCCTTTCTGCGCGATCTTAGGGCCCAAAACCAGATGCGGCCACCAGACTTATGGCTGAGCCGTGCTGTGCTCGCAAAGCTTGCGCATGACAAGCACAGGCCTTGGCAGTAACCCTAAACCCCCAGCGGGCGAATCGTTTACCTCGATCTGGATTATGAGACCGCTTGCCATGTCGAAAGCCTATATCCCTATTATTGATATGGCTCCCCTTCTGACGGGCACAGACGGCGCTATTGAGGCGATTGGAGCGCAAATCTATCAAGCCTTCACCACATCGGGGTTTTGCTACATTTCCAATCACGGCGTCAGTGATCAGACGATTGCAGAGGCCCGTGCCGCCGCCCTGGCATTTTTCCATCAGCCATTGGAACAGAAGCTCAAGTCTGCGCCTAAGGAATCCGTGCGCGGGTTTAACGCAATCGGCAAGACCAAGATGTCTGGCGCAGCCGCGCCCGATCATAAGGAGTATTTCCAGATCGGACTGGAACTCCCCCGAGACGATCCCGCCGTCTTGGCAGGCCAGCCCCTGCGCGGTCCAAACCAGTGGCCGCAGGATATGCCGCAGTTTGAGCAGGCCTTAGATCGATATTTTCAAGCGATTGGCCAATGCGGCCAGGTCTTTTTGCGGGCGGTCGCTAGATCGCTGGGCGCGCCCGAAGACTTTTTCGCCGACAAGTATGACAAGCCGTTGCAAAGGACCCAATGTGTCTATTACCCGCCGCATCCGACCGATAGCCCGTTAGAGGTTTTTGGCGTTGCGCCGCACACGGACTATGGCTGCATTACCCTGCTCTGGCAGGACGAGGTTGGCGGCCTAGAGGTCCAGACCCGCTTAGGCGACTGGGTTGCCGCGCCGCCCGTGCCCGGAACCCTTGTCTTGAATATTGGCGACCTGTTGGCGCACTGGTCCAATGACCGCTATCGCTCAACCCCGCACCGCGTGACCAACCGCTCAGGGCAGGAGCGGCTGTCGATTGCAACCTTTTATGATCCCGATTTTGTCACCATGGTTGATCCGGCCCAGCTTGGCCTCAGCAACGACCAGACCCCGGCCTATGCGCCAGTGAGCGCGGGCGACTATATTATGGGGCGCATCAATGCCTCGCAAAAGCACACCCAAACCCAGGCTAATTGACCGCCTTTAGCCCGGCCATTGACAGACCATGCAGCGCGCAGGCCTCGTCTTGATCCGACGTGTCGCCTGTGACGCCAACAGCGCCTATGACCGCGCCCTCAGCCCCTTGGATCAATAAGCCCCCGGCAGCGGGTATGATGCCATGCGGCGCTATGGGTCCAAGGCCTGCAATAAAGCCAGGACGCTCTGCCGCCATGGTCGCGACCGTGCGCGATGATACGCCAAGCGCTAAGGCCGAGGCCGCCTTGCCAATCGCGATCTGGGGCCGCAGCAAGGAGGCTGTGTCCTGCCGTGCAAACGCGACCAAATGCCCGCCAACGTCCAGAACCGCCACCGTTAAGGGATTAAGGGCCAGGTCCTGGCCCTTATCCAGCGCGCCTTGAATAATGGTGTTTGCAAGCGCAAGGCTCAGTTTGGCAGGCTGGGTCATGTCATTCTCACTATTGGGGCCATTCTAGCCACCGGACTGACTAGCCGATTGCCCCGCCGGTTTCTACAGGCGCATGGATTTGTTATCGCACTAGGCTGGCAAGGGCTGGGCAGACTGGGCCTTGGCCAGTTTGCGACTGCGGTGCAGGATGAATTCCGTATAGCCATTGGGCTGGCTGGCGCCCTGAAACACCAGGTCCAGTCCAGCCTGATAGGCAATATTGCGGTCAAGATCGGCGGCCATGGATCGATAGGCTGGGTCAGCCGCATTTTGCTGGTCTACAATCTTGGCCATACGCGCAAAGGTCTGGCGCACCTGGGCTTCTGAACAGACCCCATGATAGAGCCAGTTGGCGACGTGTTGGCTGGAAATGCGCAAGGTGGCGCGGTCTTCCATCAGGCCCACATCATATATGTCGGGCACCTTGGAACAGCCAATGCCCTGATCAATCCAGCGCACGACATAGCCCAGCAGGCCTTGAATATTATTGTCGAGCTCTTCTTGCACGGCGCCCGGCTCAAAATTGGACTGTGCCAGAGGCAGGGTAAGCAGGTCGCTCAAACCCGTAGGGGCCTGCACACCTATGGCCTCCTGCATCTGCGCCACATTGACCCGGTGATAGTGCAAGACGTGCAAGGTTGCGGCAGTTGGGGATGGAACCCAGGCCGTATTGGCACCCGCCCTTGGATGGGCGATCTTGTCGCGCAACATGGCCTGCATCTGATCGGGCGCGGCCCACATGCCCTTGCCAATCTGGGCGCGGCTGCGAAAACCTGCGGCAAGCCCGGCTTCAACATTGCGTTTTTCATAAGCGATAAGCCATGGCTCAGTCTTGATCGCCGCCTTGCGCTGCATGGGGCCAAACGCCATGGCGGTATGGATCTCGTCCCCGGTCCGATCGAGAAAGCCGGTATTGATAAACACCACGCGCTCGCGCGCAGCATGGATACAGGCGGCCAGATTAACACTGGTGCGGCGCTCTTCATCCATAATGCCGAGCTTAACCGTATTGCGCTCAAGGCCAAGCTCGGCCTCGACCTGATCAAACAGGGCCACAGTCAGGGCCACCTCATCGGGGCCGTGAAGCTTGGGTTTAACCACATAGACCGAACCGGCCGCGCTATTGGCGCGCTCGCCCAACCGATCATGCAGGGCGCTTGCGACCGTGATCATGGCATCGAGCACGGCCTCATAGACTGGCTGGCCATCCCACAAGACCGCATCGCTGAGCATATGATGGCCAAGATTACGCACCAGCAAGACCGCCCTGCCCTTTAGGACCAGGGGCTGGCCATTGGGCGTGACAAAGGCCCGGTCAGGATTGAGTCTGCGGGTCATGGTCCGCCCGTCCTTGACAAAGGTCTCGGTCAGATCACCCTTCATCAGGCCAAGCCAGGTACGATAGACGCCAATCTTGTCCTCGGCATCGACCGCGGCGACTGAATCCTCACAGTCTTGTATGGCGGTCAGGGCCGATTCCATCTGCAGATCACAAACCCCGGCCAGGTCGTTGGCTCCAATCGGATGGCCGCGATCAATCACGATTTCACAATGCAAGCCATTATGCTTGAGCAGCAGACCTTGCACCCCGCCTTCGCGCGCCCGCGAGCCTATAAGCTGGTCCGGATAGGTCAGTCCCGTGACCCCGCCGCCCTTGAGGCCCACAACAAGTTTGCCTTCAGCAATCCCATACGACACCGCGTCCGCATGAGAGCCCTTGGCCAGCGGCGCAATCTCGTCGAGCACGCGCCGCGCATAGGCAATCACCTCAGCCCCGCGATCTGCACTATAGGGCCCGGGCTCTAGAAGCGGCGACAAGGCATCAGTGCCATAGAGGGCGTCATATAGACTGCCCCAGCGCGCATTGGCGGCATTCAGGGCATAGCGCGCATTCGATAGCGGCACGACCAGTTGCGGTCCGGCCATGAGCGCGATTTCAGGATCGACCTGGTCCGTGCTGATCTCAAACGTGCTCGGTTCATCAACCAGATAGCCAATCTGGCGCAAAAGGCTCTCATGCTCGGCGGCGGTGATGGCGCGCCCGCGATTAGCTAGGCCAAAGGCGTCAATCTGGGCCTGAAGCCGATCGCGCACCTGCAGCAGCGCCAAGTTTTTAGGGGTGAAATAGACCAATATGGCCTCAAGCCCCGACCAGAATGCCTCGGGCGAAATCGGCAAACCGGCCAAGACCTCTTGCTCGACAAAGTGCCTGAGGTTTGGATCAACCTTCAGCCTGTTTGCGCCGTTCATGATCTGATGATTCCTAATTCTGCCGCAGACGCAGTGATCGCATACACAGGCGAAAATGCCCAGTTTATGGGCCAATGCCAATTCGAGGCCCCTAATAAACCCATGGGAAAAATCTGCGCTTGCCCCATCTGCCCGCCTGCCCCAGTCTATCCGATTGAACGGCTGTTAAATGAGCGGGGCTTGGCCAATGCGGCTATATTTGATTTGGCATAGGCTCGTGCTGGCCTTGGGCGTGCTGGGCCTGTCTGGTCAATTAGCCTGGGGCGCGGATTCTGCGCTGCCACAGTGCCAAACCGTGCGCCTATCCGATATTGGCTGGACCGATGTCACTGCCACCACAGCCTTGACCAGCACCGTGCTCGAAGACCTTGGCTATAAGACCACGATTACCGTCCTATCGGTGCCGGTCACCTATGCGGCCATGAAGAATAAGGATGTCGATGTATTCCTCGGCAATTGGATGCCGTCCATGGCCCAGGACCGCGAGGCCTTTGTTAAGGACGGCTCGGTCGAGGTAGTGCGCGCTAATCTGACCGGGGCCAAATACACCTTGGCAGTGCCGACCTATTTGTATGATGCCGGGCTCAAGGACTTTGCCGATATCCCCAAATTCGCCAGCCAGCTAAACCATAAGATCTATGGCCTGGAAGCTGGCAATGACGGCAATCGTCAGGTGCTGGGCATGATTGCCAAGAATGCCAAGGGCCTTGGCGGGTTCAAGCTGGTTGAGTCCTCCGAACAAGGCATGTTGGCCGAGCTCGAGCGCGCCACCCGCGACAAGAAGCCAATTGTATTCTTGGGATGGGAGCCGCACCCGATGAATACGCGGTTCCAGATCCGGTACCTTACAGGCGGCGATGACACCTTCGGGCCCAATTTTGGCGGCGCGACCATCTATACCAATACCCGCGCGGGCTATTCCAAAGACTGCCCTAATATTGGGCGCTTATTGAAGAATCTCGAATTCACCCTGGCCGATGAAAGCCTGCTTATGGGGGCGATTTTAGATCAACATCAGGAGCCTAAGGCTGCGGCCCGCGCCTGGCTGGACAAGAACCCACAAATGCTCGCCCGCTGGCTTGACGGCGTGGAAACCTATGACGGCAAGCCGGTTATCAAGGCGCGGAACCCGGGCCAAGATAAGGGCATCCAGGCCTGGATCACAGGCCATAAATTGCCGATAGGTGATCTCATGGCGCGTCTGGTCGAGGCCTCAAAAACGGGCGGTCAGGGCTTTTTTGATGGCCTCTCGCTCGGTATCCGCGCCGCCGTAGACGGCCTTACGGGCCTGCTCAAACAGGTGCCGCCGCTGGTCTTGCTGGGCGCAGTCGTGGCCCTAGCCTATCTCTTACAGCGCTCGATTGGCCTTAGCCTTTTTGTCGCCGCCGCCCTGCTCTTGATCATGAACCAAGGCTATTGGGACGCCATGCTCGAGACCCTGTCCCTGGTCTTGTTTGCCGCCCTGATTTCAACAGCCATTGGCGTGCCGCTGGGCATAGCCGCAGCCCATCGGCCCTGGCTCTATCGGGCCATGCATCCAGTGCTCGATTTGATGCAGACCTTGCCGACCTTTGTCTATTTGATCCCGACCCTGGTCCTGTTTGGCCTTGGCGTCGTGCCGGGCCTGATCTCGACCGTGATCTTTGCCCTGCCCGCTCCGGTGCGCCTAACCCACCTCGGCATCTCCTCAACACCCAGGCCCTTGATCGAGGCCGGTCAGGCCTTTGGCGCGACCAGGTTTCAACTTCTGTGGTCAATCGAACTGCCCTCGGCCATGCCCAATATTGTCGCCGGAATCACCCAGTGCATTATGCTCAGCCTGTCCATGGTGGTCATCGCCGCCCTGGTTGGTGCCGGCGGGCTTGGTGTTCCGGTCGTGCGCGCCTTGAATACGGTTCAGGTCGGCATGGGCTTTGAGGCTGGCTTTGCCATCGTGCTTTTGGCCATCATACTTGACCGCATGACCCGCCCCAAATCGGCTGCCCACTGAAATGAGCCTTGATCCCGTCATGACCGCAGCCATTGAGTTTAAGTCCGTCAATATCCTGTTCGCCCCCGGCACCGGTCGCCGCCGCGATACGGCCCTCGATCAGGCTAAAACCCTGCTGGCCAAGGATGCCGACCGCAGCCAGATCAATAGCGAGACCGGTGTGGTGCTCGGCGCTGCCGATGCCAATCTGACCATCAAGGCTGGGGAGATATCGGTCCTGATGGGTCTGTCCGGCTCGGGCAAGTCGACCCTGCTGCGCGCGGCCAATGGCCTAAATCCCGTAACCTCCGGCCAGGTCCTAGTGCGCCATAATGGCGGCCTGGTCGATGTCGCATCCTGCGACGACAATACCCTACGCGCCGTGCGGCGTCAGTCAATCGCCATGGTGTTTCAGCAATTTGGCCTCCTGCCCTGGCGCACAGTGCGCGACAATGTTGGGCTGGGCCTTGAGTTTCGCGGCATGGACAAGGCCCAGCGCCAGCAAAAGGTCGATACCTATCTTGCCCTGGTTGGCCTGACCGAATGGGCCGATCGCAAGACCCAGGACCTATCGGGCGGCATGCAGCAACGCGTCGGCCTAGCCCGCGCCTTTGCGACTGAGGCCGATATCCTGCTAATGGACGAGCCGTTTTCCGCGCTCGATCCCCTGATCCGCACCCGCCTTCAGGACGAGCTGATCAGCCTGCAAAACACGGTGCAAAAAACCATATTGTTTGTCAGTCATGATCTGGACGAGGCGCTGAAGCTTGGCGACCAGATCTCGATCATGGAGGGTGGGCGCATCATCCAGACTGGCCAGCCTGAAGACATAATTCTGCGCCCGGCCAATGATTATGTGGCCCAATTTGTTCAGCACATGAACCCCTTAAGCGTCCTGACCGGTGCCCAGGCCATGCGGCCCGTCACAGATGCCCTGGACGCCAAGGGCCTAGCCCTAGCGCCTGTAACCACACGCTTGGATGAACTGGTACGCATGGTCCATACCACGGGCGCGTCTGTGGCCTTGACCGATGAGAATGGCATTATCGGCATATGCGGCGCGGCCGAGATCCTCAAGGCCTTGTCGCGCCGCTAGAGCAAAAAGGCGGGCGGGAACCAAAGGCCCCCGCCCTATAATATTAGTTAAAGCGGTAGGTCACTGTCACGCCGCCGCTGCGCGGACGGGCATAGACGCTAGGGATCTGGCCGGTATAGGCCGCGACGTCGAACGTATAGACCCGGTAGATTTCCGAGCTGATATTATTGACGAAGATTGAGGCTTCCCAAGGCTTGTTCTTGGGCGTGAAGCCGATGCGGGCATTATAGACCGTATGGGCCCCCTCGCGCTCGACCGGCGAGCACAGGACCGAGAAGCAGAACTTCCCCGTAAACTGCGCATCGGCCTGCAAGGACACATCGCCAAGCGAGGTTGGCATGTCATAGCGCACCAGACCCTGGCCCGAAAACTTTGGGGCCTGGGGCAGTTTGCGGTCGCGAATATCGCCATTGGGCAGGCTGACATTCTTGACCACATTATCCAGCACAGACGCATTGGCCTGGACGGTCAAGCCTTGGATGGGATGGGTGGTCAATTCCGCCTCAAACCCGTCCTGCTTGGCATCGCGGTTCACAACCGTCTGGACAAGCCCATACTGGGTAAAGGCCTGGTAGTCCTGATAGTCATAATGGAAGGCCGTCAGGTTCAAGATCGTGCGCTTTGGCAAGGTCGCCTTGATGCCGACCTCATAGGCATTCAGCACTTCAGGCTTATAGGGGATGCCATTGAGGAAGAAGGACTCATAGCCCGCCGTTGGCGTAGAGGTCGACAGGGTAAAGCCGCCGCTCTTGGTGCCGCGATTAAAGCTGGCATAGACCAGCAGATTATCGCTGGGCTTATAATCGATTTCAGCCCGAACCGAATAATCCGCATAGTCCTTGTCGGCATCCGACGGCCTCAGGGTCACACCGTCGAGCGCCGACAGGCCGGTCGAGCCATTAATGGCTACGACTTCACGGGTATTAAATCGGATAATCTCACCGGTATCGTCAATGGCCGTATAATTGACATTGCGATTGTCATGCCAATAGCGCGCTCCAAAAATGGCCTTGAAATTATTTGGCAAGGTCCATTCATCCTGCGCAAAGATTGCATAGGACTTGGTCTTTTCCGTAAAACGAACATCGGGTGTAAACGGATAGATCGGGAAGGTATAGGCCGCAGTATAGGCCCCATCTATGGCCATGCCAAAAGCGCCAACCACAAGCTCATGATCGCCAAAATTGGCGGAGGCGCGCACTTCTTGGCTAAATTGCTGAACATCGGCGCCTTGTAAAAAGACCACAACATTATTTGGCGAGGCACTCGCATCCTCGCGGTAATCCTTCTGGTTGGACTGTACATCCGTGATGGATGTGACTGCAAAAGGCCCAACCGGGAAGGAGACTTTCAGATTGGTGCTGAACAGGCTGCGATCGGTATAGGACGGACCCGTTGCCGCCACGCGCCAGGGCTTGCCGCCGCGCGGCACGCTGATCGCATCATTGCGAAAACCGCTCAGATCGGTGCCAGGTGCTGCCGTAGGGTCGTTGAGCAAGGGATTGACCTGATTAGCTGGCAGATAGGTGCCCTGACCATCAGCATTGGGATAGGCCGCTTCCCAGGAATACATACCCGCCGAATGTTCATGCGGATTGCGGGCAAATCGAACATTCAGCTCAACATCAACCTTGTCGGTCGGCTGCCAGGCAAGGATGTCGCGTACCGCCCAGTGATGCTCAGCGCCGCGGCTTTTGACGCCGGGATAGATGCTGGTCAGATAGCCTTCGCCATCAACGGCCATACCCGATAGCCGCATCTGCATGCGGTCATTGATTGGACCCGAAATCGCGCCCTCGGCATTGGCCGTATTGTAGCTGCCATAGCCCGCCGTCACATAGGCGCTGAAATCCTTGGTCGGCTTATTGGAAATAAACTGGATCGCGCCGCCTGTGGCATTGCGACCAAATAGTGTGCCTTGCGGCCCGCGCAGGACCTCGATCCGCGCAAGGTCAAACATGGGAAAGCCGGCCGACACAAACGAGCTGGCATAGGAATCGTCTTGATAGACCGCAACCGGCGGCTCTTGCTCATCGCCAAAATCGTTCTGCGAAACACCGCGAATATTGAACACGACCGCTGACGGCGTGTATTCGTTGAGCTTTAGGCTCGGCACGCTTCGGACCAGGTCTGTGGAGTCCTTCAGGCCCATAGCCGCCATCTGTTGGGCCCCAACAACCGACACGGCAATGCCGACATCTTGCAGGCGCTGTTCGCGGCGCTGAGCCGTCACCAAGATCGTATCGACCTGTTCAGCCTCGGGTGCAGCCGATGCGGCAGGCTCAGCGGCAAAGGCCGGAAGCGCCATGACTGCACTGGCGGCGGCACTGGTCAGCAATAGGTGGCGCATCATGCGAGCCTGGATCGTCTTAGTCTTGGTCATTGCTAAATCCCCTCTTAAGCCGACTTATCCTTGGGCCCGTGCCCAAACCGCGGCTGTTTTTTGGCCTTAAACACTTGCACCTAAAGTCCCGGTGCCCAGGTCAAAAAAGCTTTGCTAATCGCCCATCAACGCTGCGCTGTCTGCCAATCAGCAGCCTGATAGAAGTCCGCATTAGACGGCGGCAATAAGGGCTTGCCCAGAATATGATCGGCCGCCTTTTCCGCCAGCATAAGGGTCGGGGCATTTAGATTGCCCGTCGTAATCGAGGGCATGATCGAGGCATCAACCACTCTTAGGCCCGTCACCCCAATCACCCGGGCTTGAGTATCCACGACAGCCATGGGGTCATCCACCCGGCCCATCTTGCAGCTGCAGGACGGGTGATAGGCGGTCTCGACCTTGTCGCGAATAAAGGCGTCAATGGCCTCGTCGCTGATCGCGTCCTTGCCCGGCTGCAATTCCTCGCCGCGATAGGGATCAAACGGGCCTTGCGCAAAGATTTCGCGGGTTAGGCGCACGCAGGCCCGCATCTCGGTCCAGTCATCGGGGTGGCTCATATAGTTAAAGCGAATTTCGGGCTTGGCCGCAGGATCAGCCGATCTTAGCCGCACCCAGCCCCGGCTCTTGGACCGCATGGGGCCAACATGGGCCTGAAAGCCATGCTGCTTGGCCATGGACTGACCATCATAGGTCACAGCGAGCGGCAAGAAATGATACTGGATATCGGGATAGGCAATGCCTGCGCGGCTGCGAATAAAGCCGCAGCTTTCGAAATGGTTGGTCGCACCCAGCCCGTCCTTAAACAAGATCCAGCGCGCGCCAATCAGGGCCTTGGCCAAGGGATTCATGGCCGAATAAAGCGTGACCGGCTTTTTGCTGGCGATCTGAAAATAGAATTCCAAATGGTCTTGCAGGTTTTCGCCAACGCCGGGGCGGTCACAAACCACCTCGACCCCGTGACTGGCCAGCTCTGCCGCCGGACCAATCCCCGACAGTTTCAACAATTGCGGCGAATTGATCGCGCCCCCGGCCAAGATTACCTCGGCCCTGGCCTTGGCTTCAAAGGCTTGGCCGCCGCGGCTATAACGAACACCGACCGCGCGCTTGGCTTCGAACACCACCTTGGACACGAGGGCCTCGGTCAAGACCGTCAGGTTGGGCCGCTTTAGCGCCGGTCTAAGATAGGCATTGGCTGCACTCCAGCGTCGCCCCTCCCCGACCGTCATATCCATACGGCCAAAGCCTTCTTGTTGGCGGCCATTGACGTCGGTGGTCAAAGGATATCCCGCCGCCTTGGCCGATTGCAGCCAGGCCTCGTGCAGTGGATTGTTTAAGCTACCATACTGGGTCTTGAGCGGGCCGCCTGCGCCACGATAGGCATCGCCGCCCTCTGCGCGGTCCTCCGCACGCTTAAAATAGGGCAAGACATCGGCATAGGACCAGCCATTGGCGCCCTCATCTTGCCAGCGCTGGAAATCCAGCGGATTGCCGCGAATATAAACAAGGCCATTAATCGAGGAGGATCCGCCCAGCACCCGGCCCCTCGGCGTATGAATGCGCCGCCCACCTAGAGCGGGTTCAGGCTCGGCCTCATAATCCCAGATATAACGCGGATTATTCATCGGAATGGATAGGGCCGTCGGCATCTGGATGAAGATCGACCGGTCGCTGCCGCCCGATTCCAGCACCAGAACCGAATGCTTGCCATCTTCGCTTAAGCGATTGGCCAAAACACAGCCCGCAGAGCCTGCACCGACAATGATATAGTCAAAAATCTGGGTCATAGCGGCGGCCTAATAGGGCGCATCAATGTCGCCGAGCGCGACATAGACACTCTTGAGTTGGGTATAGTGCTCAATAGCCGCATGGCCATTTTCCCGGCCAATGCCCGACTGTTTATAACCGCCAAACGGCAGCTCGATCGGCGTGACATTGTACTGATTGATCCAGCAGGTCCCAGCCTCAAGCCGCGCAATCACCCTGTGCGCGCGGGTCAGGTCATTGGTAAAGACCGCTGCCGACAAGCCAAAGGCAGTATTATTGGCGCGGGCCACCACCTCATCCTCATCGTCAAAACTCAAGACCGACATGACCGGGCCAAAGATTTCCTCGCGCACAATCGTCATATCGTCGGTGCAGCCGTCAAACACGGCGGGCGACACGAAATTGCCCTTGGCAAAAGCCCCATGGGTCAGGGCCTCGCCGCCGCATAACAAATTTGCGCCCTGCGCCTTGCCCTTTGCAATATAGCCCAGCACCTTGGTCATGTGATCGCGTGAAATTAGGGCCCCGACATGGGTCGCACCATCTTGCGGATCACCAATCACCATCTGGGCTGTACGGGCCAGCAGCTTTTCGAGGAAGGCGGCCTTGACCTTGGAATGCACAAACACGCGTGTGCCATTCGAACAGACCTCGCCCGCTGAATAAAAATTGGCCATCAGGGCGCCGGACACGGCATTATCAAGGCTGGCATCGTCAAACACAATCAGGGGTGACTTGCCGCCTAATTCCATGGTTACCGATTTTAATGTGGTGGCCGCATCGGCCATGACCTTCTTGCCGGTCTCAACCGCGCCGGTCAGGGAAATCTTTTCGATTGCTGGGTGGCGCGACAAGAGCCGTCCGGTTTCGACCCCGCCCTGCACCACATTGAACACGCCGTCTGGCAGGCCCGCCTGCACAAAGATCTCTGCTAGCCTTAGCGCCGTTAGGGGTGTCAGGTCAGACGGCTTAAAAATCATCGCATTGCCGCAAGCCAAGGCCGGGGCCGCCTTCCAGCAGGCAATCTGGATCGGATAATTCCAGGCCCCGATCGCGGCGACCACGCCCAAGGGCTCGCGACGAACATAGCCAAAGGCCTGGCTGCCGAGATCGACATGCTGACCAACTAGGGTTGCCGCCATGCCGGCATAGTATTCCAGGCAATCGGCGCCAGACAGCACATCGACGGCCGAGGTCTCCTGGATCGGTTTTCCGGTATCAAGTGTCTCAAGCAAGGCCAGTTCGTCATTGGCAGCGCGCAGTAATTCGGCGGTGCGGTGCAATACCCGGCCGCGTTCAGCCCCGGTCATAGCAGCCCAGATCTTTTGGCCGCGCCGCGCGGCCTCAACCGCCTGTTCAACCATGGCCGCATCGGCGATCTCAACCGTGCCAATCACCTCGCCCGTGGCGGGATTGACCGTATCAAAGGTCTGGCCAGAGCCTGTTACGAAACGGCCACCAATATGATTGCGGTGAAGATCGGGCCCTTGCGCGACCGGCGCTTGCACAATTGGCGCCATGGCAAGGCGGCTATCGACAAAGGCCGTCAACATGGCGCGTGCGCCGCCGCTATCGGCCTCTTGCCAATTGGACAGGGCCGCTCTTAGCCAGACCCCGTCAATCATGGCCGCGATCATGGCCGCCAGCCTTGCGGCCTCGGCGGTTGGCAATAGGGCCTTTAAGGCACCGCGAAGATTGGACAGCATGCGGCGCTGATAGACCCTCTGAACCCGGCTCAAGGATGGGCTATGCGGGACCTGACCCCAAAAGGCCAGCCAGGCGGCGCCCGTGCGCTGATCAAATTCCTTGGGGTCGAGATTGGCATCGATCACGGCCTGGACCCGCGCGCGAGGGCCAGTCGCCTGACCCAGTCTTTCACGCATACGCAGCCCCAGATTACGGGTCAGGGTCCGAAATGTTGCCTCTAATAGGCCTTCCTTATCGCCGAAATAATGCGCCACAAGGCCAGGCTTGACCCCGGCCCGTTCGGTGATTTCAGCCAGGGTCGAGCCAACAAACCCGCACTGGGCCAGACTATCAATGGTCATTTCGATCAGCTGGTGCCGACGCCCCTCATCAGGCACAGCCTTGCCGCTGGCCTCGGCACGATCGGGGGGCACAGAAGCGGACATGGACGCAAAACCTTGAATGACTGTTCAATCCAAGATTAGCGCCTGACCCGGCCCATCGGTCAAGACCAGCCCGCGCCGATCGCTGATCACAGGTTTTGGCTGTGACCTTTAGGCCTCAGTCAGATAGCGCGGATCATGCGGTGTGCGGCTAAAGATCTTTTCCACAAGCGGCGCAAAGGCTTCAAGCGGCAAGGTGTCATAATCGGGATCAAACGAGGCCTGATCATAGCGCTCGCAAAAATTCGCGCAGGATTCAAACCATTTATGGTCCTTGAACTTGTCGCGCATATGCCGGTCGCCACCCATATGGTGGACATAATAATAGGTCTGGAACAGGCCGTGCTGTTCGACAATCCAGGTCACTTCCTCGCGCACATAGGGCCGGATAATGCCGGCTGCGATCTCGGCATGGTTATAGGGCGATAACTCGTCGCCCAGATCATGGATCAGAGCCGCGACCACCAGCTCGTCATCCGCACCATCCCGCAGGGCCCGGGTCGCGGTCTGGAGCGAGTGGCCAAGCCGGGTCAAGGGATAACCCTCGAGCGAATGGTCCAGCCGCTTTAGGGCGGTCATGATCTGTTGCGGCAAGCCCTTGGCAAAATCGCGCTCGGAATCGTCGAGCAGCAAATAATCCTCGCGCGTGCCGTCCTTCATCTGCCGAAAGCTAACAATCTTGCCCATGGTGTGCCCTTTCATAATCTAAGCCCCCTATCCTTAGCTATCGCCGGTACTTCCACCAGAGGGGGAAGATTACCAGTATCTAATCCTCCCCCTTTGGGGGAGGGGGACCGCGAAGCGGTGGAGGGGGCTAACCCGCCGCCGCCAAACGCGACCGCAGCACTCGGTAGATACTGCGCGGCCCGTCAATATCGATATAGCAGCCCTGAAGATGGCGAAGGCCCTCGTCGGGGTTAAAGCTGGTGCGGCCATGCAGCAAACGCACATTGTCAAACATGACCAGATCGCCAGCATTGAGCAGGAATCGGATCTCAAATTCGCGGTCACGCATCATCAAATCAAACACCCGGCGCGCACGATAATATTCGGCCAAGGCCTCGCGCGACATTAAGGGCACAAAGTCCAGGCGCGGGCTCAGATGGATCCCACGCACGGCACCCGTGACGTCCAACTCAATCGGCGGGGCGCTGGCAACCAGTTCTGTGTCCTTGTCGCGGAACCGGAACCTTACGGGCGTCTTGGTCAAGACCTCAAAGGCGGCTGGATCGCGCAGCTTCAAGGCCTCAGCGACGGCTAGACCGTCCACCAAGGTCGACAGGCCGCCCGTGGTCTCATTGATCAGGCAGTGCAGGAGCTGGATGGTTGGCACCGGCGAGCGATACGGATTGTCGGTATGGGCGCCCAATTCAACCGCCGTATAGGCTAGGTCATTGGCATTGGGCACAGAGCGCACATCAAACAGATTGCCAAAATTGGTATCGCGCACATAGCCAAAGGCCGAGCCGATCTTGAGCACCGATTCCGGCTCGGTCGGCACGCCGCTGATAATGATAAAGCCATAGGTCAGGAACTGGCGGGTCCAGTCAAACATCTCGGCTTCGGTTGGATTTTCGCTCCACTGGGCGCGGGGAAACGCCGTCAGGCTCCCGTCCCAATGCTGAACCGGCGGGCAATCATGATCACCCGGTGGCAGGGCAATCTCGGCCGCCAAGGTCGCGGTGTCATAGATGGAGGACTGATCATCGCTAAAGCGAATATGCAAACGCCCTGCCCCAAGGTCTTCGAGGCCGGTAATCGCCAGATCAAGTGGCAGATCCGCCGGGTCATGCAGCCTTTGGCCGGTATGCAGATCCAGCGCACTGGGGTCCTGACTGCGTTCCCGCAGCCAGATCGGATGAATGTCCAGCACAGTACCATCGGCCAGCTCGGCCACCAGTTCTGTTGCGGTGTGAATTTTCAACCGGGGCATGACTTGGTTCATCGGTTTCTCCCGAAGGCCGGTACGGCCTTCATATTATGGCTTTGCCTAGTGTTCTTGTTGAAGGGCTGGATCATGACCTAACCAAACACCCGCAAGGAGGCGAGGTCGGACTTTTCGTCGGCCACAACCGTTTGCCGTCTTTGATCAGACGGCGAGGATCCGTAGTTTTCTTTGAACTGGCGTGAAAAATGCGCGCAATCGGCAAAGCCTGCGGCATGGGCAATTTCAGTGACCGAGCGGTTGGTATGACCAATCAACCAGTGCGCATAGCGAAGGCGAAGACGCCGATAGGCCGAGGCTGGGCTCATGCCCAAGGTCGTGTGGCACAATCGCTCAAACTGGCGGGTGGATAGGCCAAGCTGACCAGCCACCTGGGCAATGGGCAAGGGCCCGGCCAGGTTCTGTTCCATCAAGAGCAAGGCCCGCTGCACCCGCGGATCAGACACCCGCTCAGACATGGGCGGATGCGGCTGGGCATCGGCCCCGGCGCGTGGGCGGTCGAACAAGAGGACCTGACTGGCCTTTTGCGCCACCGACCAGCCAATATGGCGCTCGATCAAATAATTGGCCAGGTCTGCGGTCCCTGCCCCGCCCGCACAGGTTATGCGGTCACCATCGGCAACAAACAGACGATCAGCGACCACGGCCTGGTCTGGAAACTCGTCGCGGAAGTCTTGATAATGATACCAGCTAACGCAGGCCGTCCGGCCCTTCATCAGCCCTGCGCGGCACAGGATAAAGCTGCCCGTGCACATGCCAATCAACTTGACGCCCGCCGCCGCGACCTTTTGCAAATAGCGTTCGGTGGCCTCATTGATCTGGTTGCCGCCATGCAGGACGCCGCCAACCACGACAACATAGTCCAGCTCATGCGGGTCAAGAAAGCTGCTGGTCGGACTGGTCATGACGCCGCAACTGGCGCGCATGGGATCAGGCCGGCTCGACATGATCGACCATTGCGCCCGCATCGGGCGGCTACGGTCGCCATCATCGGCGGCAAGGCGTAGATGGTCTATAAACAGGGCAAAGGCGGACAGGGTAAAGTTATTGGCCAAGATGATGCCGACCCGCAGCGGCGCGCGCTGCGAAGGCTTGGGGTCGGACATCTTGTTCAGGTCTTGCGCCATATGCTTTAATTGACCGTCGCGTTCGGGCCTTGGCAAATGCTTAATATAGATGCCGAGGCTAGGAATTCGAACACTACCCCACCCTTCGCCTTAAGCAGGAACAACCGCGGCGGCCGCTAGGAATTGGCGGACATAGGCCTCAAACGAGCGCCAGACCTCCAGATGAAACGTATTTGGACCGGTGCGCCAAAGACCGATTTCTGCCTTGGCCAGAACCGTGCGGGTGCACATGCCAACGGGAAACGCGTCCAAACCCAGATCCAAGGGACAGCCCACGGACAGAACCGCCTCGGCCTCAGCGCCGCTAATAACCAGCCCAATTTGACGGTCCGAAACCTCAACCAAGGCATGGGGATGCGCGCCCATGGCGTCCTCGAGCCGCTCAGCCAGCCCATCGCTGACGCCGGACAAGATCAACCACTCATCCGGGCCAAGCCAAAGCGCATGAACATCGCCCTTGCTGGCGGCGCGGCAGGCCTGGCGTGGCAGGGCAAAGCCAAGCGCGCCTTGCGCCGCCTCAAGCGCCGCAGGACGGCCGCGCAGAACGTGGCGGGCCATGGGCGAAGCGTGTGTGACCAGATCAACCATTCACGCGCACTCCTTCGGGGTCATAAAATACGGGTGAGGTGACGTCGACGGCAATATCGCTGCCCGGCATGGGGATATAGACGGTTTCCCCTATCCGCGCCCGGCCGCCACTGACCATGGCCAGGGCAATCGAGCGGCCTAAGACCGCACTATGATAGGATGAGGTCACATGACCGACCAGGGCCATGGGGGCCTTTTGGCCAGGCGTAAGCACGACCTGAGCACCCTCTTCCAGCACGATATGCGGATCCTTGGTCAAGAGCCCGACCAGTTGTTTGCGATCGGGCGCCGCCATAGCGGGCCTTGCCAGTGAGCGCTTCCCCACATAGTCCGGCTTGGCCTTACCAACGGCCC
Source organism: Caulobacteraceae bacterium (assembly GCA_947452365.1). Lineage (GTDB taxonomy): Bacteria > Pseudomonadota > Alphaproteobacteria > Caulobacterales > Caulobacteraceae > CAISGS01. Next base: position 4,580 of record CANGCO010000005.1, on the reverse strand, counting down.
AGGTCAGGCCGACATCATCGGGCGTGGCCGTGCCATCGGTCTCTTGCCCGACAATGATAAAGCCCTTTTCGGCGCGCAGGACGTGCATGGTCTCTGTGCCATAGGGCACAAGGCCATGTGGCTGACCTGCAGCCCAGATCGCTTCCCAGACCTTGCGGCCATGCTGCGAAGGCACATTGATTTCAAAGCCCAGTTCGCCGGTAAAGCTGACCCTGAATAGACGCGTCGGCACGCCGCAGATCTTGCCCTCGACTAGGCTCATATGCGCCAAGGCCTCGGGCGACAGATCAATGCCTTCAACCAGTCCCGACAGGATGTCTCTCGCCTTAGGGCCTTGCAGGGCGATGACGGCAAATTGCTCGGTGGTTGAGGTGAGCCAGACATCAAGATCAGGCCATTCGGTCTGGAGATAATCCTCCATCATGGCCAGAACCCTGGGCGCGCCGCCCGTGGTGGTGGTGACATGGAACCGGTCTTGGCTCATGCGGCCAACCACGCCGTCATCCGTGACAAAGCCGTCTTCGCGGCAGACAATGCCATAACGGCACTTGCCGACGCCCAGCTTGGTCCAGGCATTGATATAGAACCGGTTCATGAACTCGGCGGCATCGGGTCCGACCACCTCGATCTTGCCAAGCGTCGAGGCATCGAAAATACCGCAATGACTGCGCACGGCCAGGCATTCACGCCTTACCGCCGCCTCCATGTCCTCGCGTCCTTGCGGGAAGAAACGCGCCCGCTTCCAAAGGGAAACGTCTTCGAACACAGCGCCCTGCTCGACCGCCCAGTCATGGATCGGGGTGGTGCGCACGGGGTCAAACAGATCGCCCCTTGCCATCCCCGCCAGAACGCCAAAGGTCACAGGCGTATAGGGCATACGGAAGGTGGTCAGGCCAATCTGTGGAATGGGCCGGTCAAGGGCATCGGATATGACGCCCAGCGCATTGAGGTTCGAGGTCTTGCCCTGATCGGTCGCCATGCCCGTGGTGGTATAGCGCTTAATATGCTCGATCGACTGAAAGCCCTCGCGCACAGCCAGTTTTAAGTCCTTGGTGGTGACGTCATTTTGCCAGTCAATAAAGGCCTTGGCGCCATTGCCGCGATCATGCGGCAAGGCCCCAACCACGCCCTTTGGATCACCTTCAGTGGCTTGAACGACAAAGTCCCGCTTGACGGTTAGGCGCGCGGCATCGCTACCGGCGGCAAAGCCATCGGCCAAGGCCTTGGCTAGGCCAAATTGACCGCGGCAAGCGCCTGCTGACCGTTCAGCCTCAGCCGACGCACCCGGCAGGTAGGTCTCTAGGGTCTCGTCCCAGACCACCTTGCCGCGCGATTGCGAGAACAGGTGCACGCTTGGCGTAAAGCCGCCGGACATCAATACGCTATCACAGGCCACAATCTCAGGCGGCCCCACCCGGCCCGCACCCAGTATGGGCGACAGCCGGGCCTCGGCCACACCGAGCGTGCCCTTGGTGCCGGTAATGGCATAGCCAGTCTTAATCGGCAGGCCCGCAGCACGCGCCGCCTCAACCAAGGGGCCCTTTGGATTTGGCCTGGCATCGGCAATAGCCGCGATGGTGACCCCAGCCTTATGCAGGTCCAAGGCCGCGCGATAGGCCTCATCATGACCCGTGGCCACAACCACCCGCTTGCCCGGCAGGACGCCATAGCGGTTCAGATAGGTGCGGGCGGAATCGGCTAGGATAATGCCGGGCCGGTCATTGTCTGGAAACACCAACGGGCGTTCAATCGCGCCCGTGGCCAAAACCACTTCGCGCGCGCGAATCTGCCAGAGCCGTTCGCGCGGCGCGCCCTTGGCGGGGCTCGCCTGATGCTCGCTCAAACGCTCAGCCACGCCGATCATATTATGGGCAAAATAGCCAAAGGCATTGGCCCTGGTCATCAAGGTGACCTTGGGATTGGCAGCAAGCTTGGCCACAACAGCATCTCGCCAAGCCCGCCCAGACTGACCGTCAATCACCGCATCGGTTGCCGATAGCAGCGAGCCGCCAAGCTCGCACTGCTCATCGACCAATATGACCCGCTCACCGCCCTCAGAGGCAGCCAGCGCGGCGGCAAGACCTGCAGGCCCCGCCCCAATAATCAAGACCTCACAATGGGCAAAGCGGTTCAGATAGCTGTCGGGGTCAGCCTCAGTCGGCGCATGGCCAAGCCCGGCAGCGGCGCGGATATTGGGCTCATAAAGCTTATCCCAGGCGCTTTTGGGCCACATAAAGGTCTTGTAATAGAAGCCCGCCGGAATGAAGGGCGACAAGAGGCTCAAGACCGCCCCGACATCGAAATTCAGGCTTGGCCAGCGATTTTGGCTCTCCGCGACCAGGCCGTCATAGAGCTCAACCTGGGTGGCGCGCAAATTTGGCGCGATACGGGCCTTGTCGCGGCGCACAGCCACCAGCGCATTGGGCTCTTCAGAGCCAGCGCCCAGCACACCGCGCGCGCGGTGATATTTGAACGATCGGCCCATGACCCGAATGCCATTGGCCAGCAAGGCCGAGGCGAGTGTATCGCCCTCTAGGCCCTGATAGGTCTTGCCATCAAAGCTAAACTTTATCGTCTTAACGCGATTAACGCTGCCACCCGCAGGGGTTCGCAAGGTCTTGCTCATTGGCCAGCTCCCTTCAGATCAGGACGCGGCTGGCCCGTCGCATAGGTGGCGACAAACTGATCAGTGGTGGTGTCGCGCAAGGCATTAAAGAACCGCGCGCAGCCATGAAGGTGACGCCACCGCTCGGCATGCAGGCCTTTTGGGTTAGCGCGCATATAGAGATATTCGGTCCAGTCCTCGGCATTCATGGCCGCAGGATTTTCAGGACGGGCAATATGGGCCTCACCGCCATGGGTGAATTCCAGTTCCGGCCTTGGGCCGCAATGGGGGCAGGTAATCAGGAGCATTTCGGCCTCAGTGGGCTACAGCGGCGGCGGCGGCTTCGTCGATCAGGTGACCGTCTCGGAAGCGTTCGATCGTAAAGGGCGCATTGATCGGATGGGGCTCATCCTTGGCAATGGTCCAGGCCAGGGTATGGGCAGCGCCCGGCGTTGCCTTAAACCCGCCCGTTCCCCAGCCGCAATTGACATAGAGACCCGGCACCGGTGTCTTGGCCACAATCGGCGAGCGATCGGGCGTGACATCAACAATCCCGCCCCAATTGCGCAGCATCCGCATGCGCCGAAACGCGGGGAAGAGCTCGCAAATCGCCTCGAGTGTATGCTGCGAAATGTGCAGGCCGCCGCGCTGGGTATAGGAGGTGTAGATATCCGTCCCCGCCCCAATCACCAACTCGCCCTTATCGGACTGGCTGATATAGGCATGGATGGTATTGCTCATGACTACGCACGGGAATACCGGCTTGATCGGCTCAGACACCAGGGCCTGAAGCGGATAGCTTTCGAGCGGCAAACGAACCCCGGCCATGCCGAGCACGACACTGGTGTGACCCGCCGCTGAGACGCCGATCTTGGGCGTCTTGATCAGGCCGCGTGTGGTCTGGACCGCCTCAACCGCGCCGGCCGCATTGCGCACAATGCCGGTAACCTCGCAGTTTTCGATAATATCGACGCCCAGATCATCGGCGGCGCGCGCATAGCCCCAGGCCACCGCGTCATGCCGGGCCGTACCGCCGCGCCTTTGCAAGGCAGCCCCCAGGATCGGATAACGCATATTGTCCGAAATGTTCAAGGGCGGGCAAAAGGCCTTGGCTTCTTCGGGGCTCAGCCAATCATTATCGACACCATTGGCGCGGTTGGCATGAACATGGCGCTTAAACACCTGAACATCATGCACCGTATGGGCCAGCATCATGACCCCGCGCTGCGAGAACATAACATTATAATTCAGTTCTTGGGACAGGCCTTCCCACAACTTGACCGAATGGTCATAGAGGCCCGCACTCTCATTGAACAAATAATTGGAGCGGATAATGGTGGTATTACGGCCGGTATTGCCACCGCCCAGCCAGCCTTTTTCCAGCACGGCGATATTGCGCATGCCATGTTGCTTGGCCAGATAATAGGCAGCCCCCAACCCATGGCCGCCGCCGCCAATTATGACCGCATCATAGGCCGCCTTGGGCTCTGGCGAGCGCCATTGGGGCTTCCATCCGGCCTGGCCGTTCAGGCCCTGTTTGAAGAGTTCGAAGGCTGAAAACTTCTGCATGGACTCCGCCCAATGATTTAAGAATGCCACCATGAGCCCGGCCCCGGTTCGGGACCATCATACAGGCGGCGCAAACCTTGAACAAACCCGACACAAACGTCGCTTCTGATCAATTCTGTCTAGGCGATAGGCCTCTGCGCTGCAATGTCGTCTTTCTTATTTCTGCGCGTCGCTTATAGGAAAGTGATCCCGGCGGGCAGCGGTCTAAACTGTCAGCCTCAATTTTTTGCAGCCAAAGGCGCGAAACCATGTCCGCGGCAACCCCACCAGCCAGCCTTGCACAACTGATCGCTCGCCGCCCGGCTGGACACAGCCTTGAGAACGACTTTTATACCCGGCCCGACATCTTTGAAACCGACATGGCCCTGATCTTTGGCCAGCACTGGATCTATGTCGGGGTCGAGCC
>CANGCO010000004.1 GCA_947452365.1 Caulobacteraceae bacterium | reverse complement strand
GGGGGCCGGTTTGGTTTTGGACGCGGTCATGGGGCCCTATGGCTCGGTTGTGCGGGTTAGGTCCGGTGCCAAAACAAGGATTGCAGCAATCGGACCGGTCAATGGTAAACTGATATTGACTGTTTTGCTCGAGAATCAATTGCCTTGGGCGATTGGCCTCGGGGGATGGGGAGTTTTGCATGGCGCGGCTGGCGCAAAGGTCCAATCGGGAACTGGTGCTCCTAGCGCTCAAGGCTGGGTGGCAACACCCTGTGACCGAGCGATTTCGCGGCGGCCTGGTTGCTGCCCTAGGCCTAGGCCTTGTCCTTTCCTTGGTCAGCTATCAGGCCACTGACCCAAGTTTTAATGCCGATGCCGCAGGCGGGGCCCATAATTGGCTTGGTCATTTTGGTGCCGGACTTGCCGATATGGTCATGCAATCGCTTGGGCTTGGGGCCTGGGTCTTGGCGGCCCTGGTCTTAAGCCTTGGCCTGTCGCGGGCCACCAGTCTCGAGCCCTCAGATTATCGCACAAGCCTGCGATTGCGTGCCCTAGCGGGAACAGCTGGGATATTATTTCTGTCCGGCGCGCTGCAGGCCGCGCCAACCCCTGCCGCCTGGCCGCTAGCACGCGGTCTTGGCGGGTTTTGGGGTGAGGCCGTGTTGAACCAGGCCACAGCGGGGCTTAGCTTTATTCGCCTGCCCGCGGCGGGGCCAATGGCCCTGACCTTGCTGATCTTGCTTAGCCTTGCCGCGCTCGGTTATGGACTTGGCCTAAGCCGATCTGGCCTAATTGCCCTGATCGGCCAACTGCGCCCGACCAAACACCAGCCCATAACCGCACCAAGAACCCGCCGCGCGGGGCGCACGGCCGCGCCGGTCCAGGCCCAAGAGGGGGAGGGTGAGGTCCTGCCGATAGCCCAAGCCGAGCCCGCCGCCCAGGTCTTGAATATCAAGCCGCCAAAAAGCTCGCGGCGTGAGACGGTGGAAAATCAGGGCGCATTTGATTTCGTTAAGCCCGGCGGGTTTCAATTGCCCGAACTGGCCATGCTGGCCAAACCAAAGCCGCGCGCCTCGGCGTTTGACGAAGAATCCCTACGCCAGAATGCCCGGCTATTGGAAACCGTACTCGGAGAGTTTGGCGTCAAGGGCCAGATCGACCAGATCCGGCCAGGCCCCGTCGTGACCTTGTATGAACTGGTCCCAGCCGCCGGGGTCAAGCATGCCCGGGTCGTGGCCCTGTCGGATGATATTGCCCGCTCCATGAGCGCCAGGGCCTGCCGGGTGGCCGTGGTACAAGGGCGTAATGCCATTGGGATTGAGTTGCCCAATGCGCGGCGCGAGACCGTCTTTCTGCGCGACCTCTTGGCCTCTTCGGAATACGAAAAATCGAGCCAGATCCTGCCCACGGCGCTTGGCGAAACGATTGGCGGCGAGCCCTATATTGCCGATATGTCGAAAATGCCCCACCTCTTGATCGCCGGGACCACAGGCTCGGGTAAGTCGGTTGGGGTCAATGCCATGATCCTATCGATCCTGTATCGGCTGCCGCCCGACCAGTGCAAATTCATCATGATCGATCCCAAAATGCTGGAATTATCGGTCTATGACGGCATTCCGCACCTCTTGGCCCCGGTCGTGACCGATCCGAAAAAAGCGATTGTCGCCCTGAAATGGACGGTGCGGGAAATGGAGGACCGCTATAGGCGCATGTCCAAGATCGGGGTGCGCAATATTGGCGGCTTTAATGAAAAGGCGATCGAGGCCAAGGCCAAGGGCGAGCATTTTGTCCGCACCGTCCAGACCGGCTTTGATGAGACCGGCAAGCCGATTTATGAGGAAGAACGCCTCAATCCCGAACCCATGCCCTATCTGGTGGTGGTGATTGACGAGGTCGCTGACCTGATGATGGTGGCGGGCAAGGATATTGAAGGGGCGGTGCAAAGACTGGCCCAGATGGCGCGCGCCGCCGGAATCCATCTGATCATGGCCACCCAAAGACCCTCGGTCGATGTCATTACTGGTACGATCAAGGCCAATTTCCCAACCCGGATTAGTTTTCAGGTCACCTCCAAGATCGATAGCCGCACGATTATGGGCGAGCAGGGTGCGGAGCAATTACTGGGCCAAGGCGACATGCTGTATATGGCCGGGGGTGGGCGCATTACCCGTCTGCATGGGCCGTTTGTCTCCGATAGCGAGGTCGAGACCGTAGCCGCCTTTCTGCGCGCCCAGGGCCAGCCTCAATATCTCGAAGACATTACGGCGGGCGAGGACGATGAGGGCGAGGATGGCGCATCCGGCGAGGGTGGCATGTCGGGCGATGAGCTCTATGACCGCGCGGTGGCGGTGGTCACACGCGATCGTAAGGCCTCGACCAGCTATATCCAAAGACGCCTGCAGATCGGCTATAACCGCGCCGCCTCCTTGATGGAAAAGATGGAACGCGAGGGTGTCGTTACCGCCCCCAATCATGCTGGCAAACGCGATATTCTCGCCGCGCCGCCGCCGCATTAGCCCGCTATCAAGCCCGCCCCAGCGCCCAATCTTGAGCATCAGGACCGTCATGCCCAAAACCCGCCTGCTTGTTATCCTTGGCCTCGCCGCCGTGATCTCCAGCCAAGCCATGGCCCAACTACCCGCAAAACGGCCCGCAATCGCCAATCAGAGCCTTTCTACTCAAGATCGGACTCTGGTCGATCAGGCCAGCGCCTATCTTGAAGCGCTTGGTCAGGCCAAGGGCCGGTTTGTCCAGACTGATCCGCGCGGCAGCCAGACGCGGGGCGATCTTTATCTACAACGGCCCGGCAAGATGCGGTTTGAGTATGATCCGCCCCAAGGGCTGTTGGTGGTATCGGACGGCTATAATGTCTCGGTCGCCGATAGCCGCCTTAAGACCTTTGAGAAATACCCGCTCGGCGCAACGCCGCTCGCCCTCTTGCTGGCGCGACATGTTTCGCTCGATAAGGGGGTGGTGATTGATCAGGTCAGCCGTAGCGCCGACGGCTTTGCCATTACCGCCCATGATGGCCGTAAACAGGCGGAAGGCCATATCCGGCTCGTGTTTTCCAACGCGCCGCTGACCCTAAGATCCTGGACCGTGACCGATGCTCAAGGCCAAAGCACGCGCATTGACATTACGGAACTCAGGACGATCAGCGGGCTCTCGGCCCGACTGTTTGAACTCAAGGACCCGCGCATCCTGCCACCGACTCATCGCTAGGTGTGACATATTGACGACAGGCAAGCGCCTTGTGTATTTTTCTTGACTTTTTATTTCTAAGTTGCAATTATGACACTTATGAGGGCCGCGGTCGTGTCGATCGCTTCCTTATCCTGCGTCGGACCCTATCCCCTCCCGGCGACGGTTAGACCCCTTGACGCCCGGTCGCGCCTTGCGCACCGGGCGTTTTTCTTGTGCGCAAAACAGGCTATAGGGTCGCAAACGATTTTCGACTGGAACCGCCCCATGCGCCTTGCCACCTGGAACATTAATTCTGTGCGCCTGCGGGCCGAGCAGGTGGCACGATTCGTCAGAGAGCAGGCGCCAGACGTATTGTGCCTGCAAGAAATCAAGTGCCAAGAGTCAGAGTTCCCGACCCAGGCCTTTATCGATATGGGCCTGCCCCACCTCGCTATTCGCGGACAAAAAGGGTTTCACGGCGTGGCCATAGCCTCGCGCCTGCCGCTTGAGCCCGCCGCCGATCTGGAGGCCTGCCGCGAGGGCCATGCCCGCTCAGTCTCGGTCAAGGTCGCCGGCATTGAGGTGCACAATCTTTATATTCCGGCAGGCGGCGACACGCCCGATCGGGAGGGCAATCCGAAATTCGACCACAAGATGGATTTTTTCGAGCGCCTAACCGCCAATATGGCTGCGCGCGACCCCAATGCGCCCCTGATCTTGACCGGTGATCTGAATGTCGCGCCGGGCGAGAATGATGTCTGGAGCCATAGGCAAATGCTTAAGGTGGTCAGCCATACCCCGCCCGAGCTCGAGGCCATGGCAAGGCTGCATGCTGCGCTCAATTTTATCGACCTGCCCAGAGAAGCCATACCTGAGCCGCAAAAACTGTATTCTTGGTGGAGCTATCGCGCCGCTGATTTTCGCGCCTCGAACCGGGGACTTAGGCTGGACCATATTCTCGCCAGCCCCGGTCTGCGCCAGGCGGCATTTGCCACGGGCTCGGTCCAGGCCCGCGTCCATGACACGGTGCGCGAATGGGAAAAACCGAGCGACCACGCCCCGGTTAGCGTCGATCTTATCCTCTAGGGCAATAGCCGATAGCCGCCAGGCTCGGTCATTAACAGGCGGGCGACAGCCGGGTCGGCCTCGATCTTTTGCCTGAGACGATAAATGTGGGTTTCCAGCGTATGGGTGGTCACGGCGGCATTATAGCCCCAGACCTCCGCCAGCAATTCATCGCGCGGCACAGGGCTTGGGGCTGCGCGAAACAGGTATTTGAGAATATTGGTTTCTTTTTCCGTTAGCCGGATCTTTTTTTGTCTCTGATCAGTCAGGGTCTTGGCCGAGGGGCGAAATTCATAAGCGCCAACGCGATAGACCGCGTCCTCAGACTGTTCATGAACGCGCAATTGGGCGCGGATGCGGGCCAATAGGACAGCAAACTTAAACGGCTTGGTGACATAGTCATTAGCCCCCGCCTCCAATCCCATAATCGTGTCATTATCTTGGACCGCCGCGGTTAGCATGATGACTGGCGCGGTAACGCCGCTCGCGCGCATCTGGCGGCAGACCTCACGCCCATTAAGATCGGGCAGGTCAACATCAAGCAAGATCAGATCGGGCTTAAGCGCTTGCGCCCGCGCAGCACCCTCATTTCCAGTCTGGGCCTGATGAACGACAAAATCGTCTTGCAGATCGAGCTGCTCAGCCAAGGCCGTGCGCAGGTCTTCATCATCGTCTATGATCAGTAAGGTTTTGTGCTGAGCCATGTGTGTGACCATGCATGGGTGGGCAAGATTGGCAAGGGGCCCGATCAAGGGATGATCAGATGATATTTGTCGCCACATCCAAAGGCCAGTTCCATATGGGCCCAAACATCGTTTCCTGTGCCCTTGGCCGCGGCGGCGTGATCGCGGCAGCGGATAAACGCGAAGGCGACGGCGCCAGCCCGATCGGCGTCTGGACGATTCGGCGGTTTCTCTATCGCGCCGACCGGCTGGCGCGGCCTAAGACCCATCTGCCGCTCACTGAAATTGGCCAAAATGACGGCTGGTGCGATGCAAAGGACGATGCGGCCTATAATCAACCGGTTCACCTGCCCTACCCAGCCCGTTGCGAGACGCTTTGGCGCGAAGACGCGGTTTATGACCTGATCGGCATATTAGGCCATAATGATGATCCGGTTGTGCCTGATCGCGGCTCAGCGATTTTTCTGCACCTCGCCCGGCCAGGTTATTTGCCAACCGAAGGCTGTATTGCGCTTAGCCTTGAAGACATGCTGATGGTTATGGAGACCGCACAACCAGGCTCTGCGATCGAGATCAGGGCCTAACAAGCCGCTCGCCAAACAGGGCAGACCCAACCCGGACCGATGTTGCGCCATGTGCTATGGCGATCTCAAAATCAGCGCTCATCCCCATGGACAGTTTGGCTAGGCCGTTGCGCGCCGCAATCTTGGCCAGAAGCGCAAAATGCAGGGCAGGGGGCTGGTCCTGAGGGGGAATACACATCAGGCCCTCGGGCTCTAGATTAAGGGCCTTGCGGCAATGGGCGATAAAGGCGTCGGCGTCTTTTGGGGCTATCCCCGCCTTTTGCGGCTCTTCGCCCGTATTGATCTGGACATAGAGCCGCACGGACTTGCCGAGGCGCTGAATCTCATCGGCCAAGGCCTTGGCCAGCTTGGGCCGGTCCAGGGTCTCGATCACGTCAAACAGGGCAACCGCATCGGCAACCTTATTGGTTTGTAGCGGCCCGATTAGGCGTAGCTCCAGGCCCTGGGGGCGCTCTGCCCAGCGCGTTTGCGCCTCCTGCACCCGGTTTTCCGCAAAAATCTTCTGGCCGTCGTCGAGAACCGGGGCAATAGCCGACCAATCTTGTTGCTTTGATACGGCCACGAGTGCCACATCCTCTGGGCGGCGAGAGGCCGCTAGCGCCGCGATCTCGATGCGGTCAAGAATAGATTGGCGAGGCGAGGCGTGAGAACGGGTCATAGGGCCTTAGGGTCAGGCGCAGCCGGGCTTGGCCGCATAGCGGCAAAACTAGGCCGTTTGGCGCCAAAGCAAAAGGTCGCAGGGTTGGATTTACCTAGGCTTTGGCTTTTCACCGATCCAGACCGGCTGGCCGACCCGGTTGCCGCTGCGCGTGGCCTTCCCTTCGGCAGCGGCATTATACATCGCAGTTTTGGGCGGGCCTATGCCGAGAACGAGGCAAGGGCCCTGGCTAAGCTGGCCAAGGACCGTGGCCTGGTTTTATTGATAGGTGCAGATGCCCATTTGGCGGCCAAAATCGGCGCAGACGGTGTGCATCTGCCGGAACACATGATGCTAATGGCGCCAAGGCTAAGGGCAAGCCACCCTGGCTGGGTCTTAACCACAGCGGCGCATACCCCGCTTGCACTGGCCAAAGCCAAGGCGCTCAAGCTTGATGGTGCGTTCCTATCGGCAGTGTTTCCCAGTCAAAGCCCATCGGCTGGCAAGCCCTTGGGTGCCGTTCGCCTTGCGCAACATGTGAGGGGTTCTGGCCTTGCGGTCTTGGCGCTTGGCGGCATTACCGCCAAGACCAGTCAAAAGCTGGTTGCGACCGGCATTTATGGTCTAGCCGCGATTGAGGGCCTTAGAACTTAAAGGCCGTTTCCAAGCGCACGCGCGGGGCCTGGTCTTCGGGTGCCGTATCGCGGGTCAGACGCGTTGAATCGCCCAAGGACACTGCGCCGCCGACCTGCAAGGAAGGCGTCAGCCGATAAAACGCACCGGCCTGAATATCTTTCAGTTGCAAATCACGTCCGGTGGGCTGGTTCAGGTCAAGTTTCAAGCCCCAGCGCGCCTTATCATTCCACTGCAAGGACCGATGCTTGGTCTGACCACCCCAGAGATTCTTGTCTTGAGCAAAAGCATCGCGTGTCACCGCGTTTCTCGCAGCGAGTTCGGCCGCGGCGGCGGCCCGGCTGCGCGCATTATCCGCAGCACGCGCAGACACCGACACCCCAGCCAAGCTGAGGGCCAAGGCCGTTACGGCGCAAACTTGCCACAGACGTGTCACGACAATCCCAACTCCCACCCCGGCGTCCCAATCTGGACACGGAAGGTTAACAAACCGCTCAGAATTCAGTACCTTTTAAAAGCGACTGCAATCAAGGGTCAACTCAATCTTGGCGGTTGAATCTAACCTGCGTGTATAATTTTGTCGGTTCTGAGGCGTCTGTTGCGCTCAGGCCACGCGATTCGTGATTGGCGGTCGGCGCGACGTGCTATAGACCCTTTTAGATAAGGTCGGGGGCGACGGTGCTGGTCCGGGTTAGACGGGTCCGCCTTTGCAGTGGAGCGATTGGGTATGGCTTGGTTTCGTAAGGCGTCTTTAGTGATGGTGTCGGTGGGCATGATCGCTGTGGCAGGTTGCTCAAGCATGGGCAAGTCCGCAACAAAGGGTCCGACTGTGTTTCAGACACAAGAAGAGGGCGGCTTTAATCCGTTCCGACTGCGCGGCGGCGCCGGTAAGGCCGCTGAAGGCGCGGCGATTGGCGTCAATAGCTTTTTGTGGCGCGCAAGCCTGGACACCTTGTCCTTTATGCCGCTGGCCTCGGCCGATCCATACGGCGGCGTGATCATTACAGACTGGTATACCAGCCCCGAAAAGCCCGATGAGCGCTTTAAGGCCACGGTTTATATTCTCGATGCGCGTCTGCGCGCCGATGGTCTGAATGTGGCGATTTTCAAGCAGGTCAAGGATGCCACGGGCGCCTGGGCGGACGCAGCGACCGCAGGCCAAACCGAAACCGATATTGAGAACGCCATACTGACGCGGGCTCGGCAATTGCGTCTATCGACCGTCAACGGCAAAAACTAGATTTATAGCCGGCCGGGGCCTAGGTCCCGGCCCCAGCGCCGCCGTCATCACTTCGAACCTCCGGACAGGCCAATAGCCACATCATGGCGCGTTATAATCCAAAAGAATCCGAGCCGCGCTGGGTTAAGGCCTGGGATCAGGCCGGGGTCTTCGCCACCAAGGCGCAAAGTGATGCGGGCGATCAGCCCAAATACTATGTCCTGGAAATGTTTCCCTACCCCTCAGGGCGCATTCATATGGGCCATGTGCGCAATTATGCCATGGGCGATGTGGTGGCCCGGTTTAAACGCGCGCGCGGCTATAATGTCCTGCACCCCATGGGCTGGGACGCATTTGGCATGCCGGCCGAAAACGCCGCCATGGAGCGGGGCATCCATCCCAAGGGTTGGACCTATGACAATATTGCCTCCATGCGCCAGCAGCTCAAATTGCTCGGCCTATCGATTGACTGGTCACGCGAATTTGCCACCTGCGATCCCGATTATTACGGTCACCAACAGGCATGGTTCCTAAGCCTGCTGCAAAAGGGCCTGGTCTATCGCAAGGAAGGCGTGGTCAATTGGGACCCGGTCGATATGACGGTTCTAGCCAATGAACAGGTCATTGATGGCAGGGGCTGGCGCTCGGGCGCGGTCGTCGAAAAGCGCAAGCTAACCCAGTGGTTTTTGCGCATTACCGATTATGCCGACGCCCTGATCGAGGGCCTAGGCGGATTGGATCGCTGGCCGGACAAGGTCCGGACCATGCAGGAAAACTGGATCGGTCGGTCTAGGGGCCTGCGTTTGCGGTTCCAGTTTGCGGACCAAGCCCCCACTGGATTTGAGGCGGGGCTTGAGGTCTATACCACCCGGCCAGACACATTGTTTGGCGCTAGTTTTCTAGCGATTGCCCCCGACCACCCCTTGTCCGATGCCCTGGCCAAGGCCAACCCGGCTGTTGCCGCCTTTGTTGCGGATTGCCGCAAGGGCGGAGCCTCTGGCGCGGATATCGAGACCGCCGAGAAAAAAGGCTTGGATACCGGCCTTTGCGTGCGCCACCCGCTCGACCCCAATCAGACCTTGCCGGTCTGGATCGGCAATTTTGTACTAATGGATTATGGCACGGGCGCTATTTTTGGTTGCCCGGCCCATGACCAGCGCGATCTGGACTTTGCCCGCAAATATGCGCTCAGGGTTCAACCCGTTGTACTGCCGCCCGGCCAAGACCCTAGGACCTTTTCGGTTGGGCTAGAGGCCTATACCGGCCCGGGTACAGTGTTTAATTCTCAGTTCCTTGATGGCCTTGATATCGAAACCGCCAAGGCGCGGGTCATTGATCAGATTGAGGCAGCAGGTCAGGGCAAGGGCGCTACCGTTTACCGCCTGCGCGACTGGGGCGTTTCACGTCAGCGCTATTGGGGCTGTCCAATCCCGGTTATCCACTGCCAGGCCTGCGGCGTCGTGCCGGTGCCAAGAGAGCAGTTGCCGGTTATACTGCCCGATGACGTGACCTTTGACCGGCCCGGCAATCCCTTATTGCGCCACCCGACTTGGCGGCATGTCGCGTGCCCAACCTGCGGCGCCGCGGCCGAGCGCGAAACCGACACGCTCGATACCTTTGTCGACAGCTCTTGGTATTTCGCCCGCTTTACCGATCCCAAGGCCGCCGATCCGATCAATACGGCGGCGGCCGATTATTGGCTTCCGGTTGACCAATATATTGGCGGGGTGGAGCATGCGGTCCTGCATCTGCTTTATGCTCGCTTTGTTACGCGCGCCCTAAAGGACACTGGCGCGCTGGATGTCGCCGAGCCATTTGCTGGGCTGTTTACCCAAGGCATGGTCACCCACGAGACCTATCGCGGTCCGGACGGTCAGTGGGTTGAGCCCCAATCGGTCGAGATTATTGCTGAAGGCAATAGCCGCCGCGCAGTGATGATTGATGGTGGCGCCCCGGTCGTGATTGGTGACATTGAAAAAATGTCCAAATCGAAAAAGAATGTCGTCGCGCCGGAAGACATTTTTGATGCCTATGGCGTCGATGCTGCCCGCCTTTTTGTTATGTCCGACAGCCCGCCCGAACGGGATGTGCAATGGACCAATGGCGGGGTTGAAGGGGCTTGGCGATTTGTTCACCGGGTTTGGACCGAGTTTGACAGCCAACCTGAGGGCGCGGTTGCCAAGGTGCCCTACAGCCATGAGTCACGCGCGCTGGACCTGCTTAAGGCCGCGCACCGGCTGATCGGGGCCCTGACCGATAGTATTGAGGCCTTCCGGTTTAATGGCGGCATTGCCAAGCTGTATGAATTTTTGAATATTATTAAGGGCTTGCCAGCGGCCGGGGCTACACCGGAAATCTTGTCGGCAAGGGCAGACGCCCTGTCCATACTCGCGCGCCTGGTTGCGCCTTTTACGCCCCATTTGGCCGAGGCCTGTTGGGAGCGGATTGGCGGCGACGGCATGGCCGTCAATGCGCCCTGGCCTGTGCTTGATCCGGAACTGGCCGCCGATGATCAACGCATCTTGCCCGTTCAGATTAATGGCAAGCGCCGCGGTGAGGTCACTGTACTGGCCGGGCTTGGCCATGCCGAAGTCGAGCAGATCGCGTTGGCCGATGAAGGCGTTGCACGCCATCTTGAAGGCCTTACAGTGCGCAAGGTAATTGTCGTGACCGACCGCATTGTCAATATCGTCGCCAACTGACTGGTATTTTCGCCAAGCCTGAGACGGGGCAAGATCTTGAAACAGTCCATGGGAATGATTGAACGTCTGGGGGCTGTCTTGGCCGCCTGTCTTCTGGTCTCAGCCTGCGGGTTTGTGCCGCTTTATGGCCAGGCCGGAGTCCGTGGCGGCCTATCGTCCATTCAGGTCAAGGTACCCCAGGGGCGGACCGCTTATCTGGTGCGCGAAAGCCTAGACGACGCACTAGGCCGGGATACGCACCAACCCACAGCCTATCGGCTTGAGGTCACGATAGATGAGCGCCGGTTTGCACGCGGCCTTAGGGTCGATAATGTGGCCAATCGCTATGAGCTCCAACTCAAGGTCGGCTATAGTCTGGTGAGCACCGCGACCGGCGCGGTCTTGCTCACCGGTTCGGTCCCGGTTGCTGTGACCTATGATTCGGCCGATGCGCCCTATGGCGGCATTACCGCCCAGCAGGACGGGCAAAAACGCGCTGCCCAAGAAGCCGCTCAGCAGATCCGTTTGGAACTTGCACGCTATTTCGCCAAATCGCCAAGGCCCTAGGCGGGTGGGCCACGCCGAATGATCCTGTCCAAGCGGCCCGATATTGACCGATTTCTTGCCCGTCCCGGCGATGATGTTCGCGCCGCCCTGATCTATGGCAAGGATCGCGGCATTGTCCGTGAGCGCGCAAACCTGATTGCAGCCAAGTCTACGGCCAATCCGGATGACCCCTTTGATGTGTCGGTCTTGACCGATAGCGATCTGGCCCAGGACCCGGCCCGAATTGTCGACGAGTTATCAGCCCAGTCCCTAATGGGGGGACGAAGGTTGATCCGATTAAGGCTTGGCGACAAGATCGCCGCCGACAAGGCCTTGGCTGAAGCCTTTAAACAGCACGCGGAGGGCTTATTGAACCCGGCCGCCTTTTTATTGATCGAGGCGGGCAATCTGGGCAGGGAATCTGGCCTGCGCAAGGTCATGGAGGCGGCCAAGACCGGCGCGGTTGTCATTCCCTGCTATGAGGACGAGACCGGTGATATTGCCCGCATGGTCCGCGATGCTTTAAGCACCGACAAGGTTGGGCTGACCAGCGACGCGCTTGACCTCGTGGTTGCGCGCCTGCCCAAGGAGCGGGGGGTGGTGCGCCAAGAAATTGAGCGCCTGGTCCTGTTCCTCGGCCCGGGCAGTGGCGTCACGGCCACGCCAGCAGATCTGATGGGTTTTGTGGGGGTCGAGCCCGATGCCTCCTTGAGCGATGCAGCCTTTGATGCGTTTGGCGGCAGGCTCGGGGCGGCCCAGGCTGGCCTTCGCCGCGCGTTTATGGAGGGGGAAACCGGCCCCGCCGCCGTCCGTGCAATCGGCTATCAATTGACCCGGCTGCGTAAGGCCTTGACCCTGGTGCAAAGCGGGGCGGGGGTGCAAGAGGCAGCCAAGGCCTGCGGCGTGTTTTGGAAACAGGAGCGCGAGTTTTTGCGTCAGGCTAGGGTCTGGACCCTAGAGCAGCTCAATAGCCTTCAGCCCGAACTGCTGAGTGCCGACCGCGCCTGCAAGACCACAGGCTCGCCCGACCTATTAATCGCCGAGCGTTTGGCCCTGTCCATCGCCGGAAGGGCCAAACGCCTCGGTTTGTGAAAACATGTAGATTCTTCTGCGTAAAAACCAAATGTTTTCAGGCGTTTATGAAAAATCGGCGAAATTAGCCTAGCCCTCGGCATCCATATGCCCGCCCGTACGCGTCAGACGACGGCATAAATCGTCCAATTGCTCGAGGGTTGCATAATGCAGCCGCACCTCACCCTCCCCGCCGCGGTCCATAATCTCAACCTCAAGACCAAGCACTTCGGAAAGGTCCGATTCCAGTGCTCGGGTATCGGCATCCTTAACCGCGCCCCGGGTCTGGCCCTTGATAACGGGTTTAGGCGGGTTGCCCTCGGTCGTCTTGCGGGCCAAGGCCTCGGCGGCCCGGACGGATAAGCCTTCTGCGACAATCTGGTGGGCCAGCCGCAGAGGATCCTTGGTCGAGGCAATGGCGCGGGCATGGCCGGCGCTCAACTGGCCACTGGCCAGCAAGTCTTGAACCTCTTGCGGCAGTCCGAGCAGGCGCAGCACATTAGCCACGTGGCTACGGCTCTTACCCACGGTCTGGGCCACCGCGTCCTGGGTGCGGCCAAACCGTTCGATCAGGGCCTTATAACCAAGCGCTTCTTCAATCGCATTAAGATCGGCGCGTTGGACGTTTTCGATAATGGCAATTTCAAGCACGGCCAGATCGTCAAGCTCGCGCACAATCACCGGCAAGGTCTTTAGCCCGACCCTTTGCGCGGCACGCCAGCGCCGCTCGCCGGCGACAATCTGAAACTGGCCGGGCAGACCCGGGGCAGGACGCACGAGTATGGGCAATAGAACGCCCTTTTCGCGAATCGAATCGGCAAGCTCAACCAGATCGGCCTCGCCAAATTGGCGGCGCGGTTGGTCGGGATTACGCACGATCAGCTCAATGGGCGTTTCTTGCGCCGCACGGGCGGGCGCGGCCACACCCTCGGCCATCTCGGCCTCTGTCTCCCCAAGTAGGGCCGACAAGCCTCGACCCAAACCTCTGCGGCCTTCAGCCATAACCTGTTTATCCTTTTAAATCAGAAACTTAAGCAGCCGTGCCTTGACGCACGCGTTCTCTTTGCACCACTTCACGGGCCAGGTTCATATAGGCCAGGCTACCGGGGCATTTAAGATCATAGATCAAGACCGGCTTGCCAAATGACGGGGCCTCAGACACCCGCACATTGCGCGGGATCACGGTATCATAGACCTTGTCACCAAAATGCGCGCGCACGTCTTGCGCCACCTGGTCGGACAGGCTGTTGCGCTTGTCATACATGGTCAAGACAACGCCCTGAATTTCAAGCGAGGGATTAAGGCTGGTGCGCACCATTTCAACCGTCCGCATCAATTGGCTAAGCCCCTCAAGCGCGAAAAACTCGCACTGCAACGGCACCAGGACGGCATCGGCAGCAGCCATGGCATTGACGGTCAAAAGGTTTAGCGATGGCGGACAGTCGATCAAGACATAGGTATAACGGTCAGCGCCCGTATTGGCCCGCAGCGCCATCAAACCGTCGCGCAGCTTGAAGGACCGCCCAGCAACCTGGCTCAGCTCCATTTCAACGCCAGACAGGTCCGCATCAGATGGGACAATATCGAGGCCAGGTACCGAGGTCGCAACCGCAGCATCAATCATCGGCTTTTCACCCAGCAACACATCATAAATCGTCGTGGTGCGCTTTTGCCGAGGCACGCCAAGACCGGTAGAGGCGTTTCCTTGTGGATCTAGGTCAAGGATCAAGACGCGCTCGCCAACCGCCGCCAGAGCGGTTCCAAGATTGATCGCAGTCGTGGTCTTACCAACCCCGCCCTTTTGGTTGGAGATGGACAGGACCCTTAGGGCATTGTCCGAAAGCTTAGCCATGTTTTAGGCCCTTAATCTCGATAATGCGGCCACGTGGATCGCTGCGGCTGGGATAGGTTTGGTATTGAAAAGACCAGAGCTTTTCAGCCTCGACGCGCTCGGCGTCCAGGCCCTCACCCTTGAGAAAAAGTCCGATGGCACCGGCCTTCAAATAGGGCTGGGCAAAGCCCAATAACCGGTCCAGCGGCGCAAAGGCCCGGGCAACAACGCGGTCAACCTTTAGGCTCATCGCCTCAGCGCGGCCATTATGGACCTCGGCCGGCAGACCTAGGGTCTCAACGACGCAGGACAAGAACCGGCAACGCTTGGCCAAGGTCTCAACCAGATGCACCTTGCCACCTGGCCGTCCCTTAAGCAGGATCGCTAGGACAAGGCCTGGAAAGCCAGCGCCCGCCCCCAGATCAGCCCAGGTCAGGGCCTCAGGCGCGAGATCGAGCAATTGGGCACTATCATAGGCATGGCGGCCCCAAAACTGCGCCATGGCGGAGGGCCCAACCAGGTTCATCTTGCCGTTCCAGTCCTCAAGCAGGGCACGGAACGCTTCTAGGTCCGCCATTTGTTGCGCGCTTGCACCGGTTGCGGTTTGGAAACCGGCGGCGTCGGATACGATAATCATGTCAAGCGGCATTGCTATCGGCCCGCTTTGGCGCGCGACGGACATGGGCCAGAAGCGCGGTGATCGCGCCTGGCGTTACGCCCTCAATGCGCGCCGCCTGGCCTAGGGTCACCGGCTGGATCAGGCTAAGTTTTTCGCGCACCTCATTGGACAGACCGCCGACAGCCCCATAGTCGAGGCCCGCGGGCAAGAGCAGGGTCTCGTCCCGGCGAAAGGCTTCAACATCGGCGGTCTGGCGATCAAGATAGCCGGCATAGGTGGCGTCAATCTCGATCTGCTCACGCACCTCCGGTGCCCATTGCAGGATCTGGGGCCAGACCCTGCCAAGGCCGGCTAAATCAAATTCGGCATAGGCCAAGAGGTCCATCAGGCTGCGCCTCTGGCCATCCGCCTTAACGGTGAAGCCGTTTCGCGCCGCCTCTTGCGGGGTCAGGTTCAGCGTCTTGGCCATGTGGCGCGCCTCAGACAGAGCCAAGGCCTTTGATGCAAACGCCCCGGCCCTTTTCGGCCCAACACAGCCCAAGGCCAAGCCCTTGGCCGTCAGTCTTTGATCGGCATTATCGGCGCGAAGCGTCAGGCGGTACTCGGCGCGGCTGGTAAACATCCGGTAAGGCTCGCTGACGCCGCAAGTGACCAGGTCATCAATCATGACGCCAATATAGGCCTCATCGCGGCCAAAGCTGACCGGTTCGCTACCGCCCACCTGGCGCGCCGCATTCAGGCCCGCCACCAGCCCCTGGGCGCCGGCCTCTTCATAGCCGGTTGTGCCATTGATCTGGCCGGCCAGATAAAGGCCCGGCAAGCGTTTGACCTCGAGGGCTGGGCTCAGTTCGCGCGGATCGACATAATCATATTCAATCGCATAGCCGTGGCGAAACACCTCAACCTGTTCCAGCCCCACAATTGTGCGCAAGAACAGGTCTTGGGTTTCAGCCGAGACCGAGGTGGAAATGCCATTAGGATAAACCGTGTCGTCATCTAGGCCCTCAGGCTCTAGAAAGATCTGATGGCTGGTCTTGTCGGCAAACCGCACCACCTTGTCCTCAATGGACGGACAATAGCGCGGGCCGCGGCCCGTCGCACGGCCGCCATAGACCGCCGATTCAGATAGGCGATCGGCTATAATCTGGTGGGTCTGGGCATTGGTATAGGTAATGCCGCACGCAATCTGGGGCACAGTAATCGCCGAATTTAGAAATGAAAACGGCACCGGGGGGTCATCGGCCTGCTGCATTTCCAGCCGGCCCCAGGCGATCGTAGCGCCGTTCAGGCGCGCGGGCGTGCCGGTCTTGAGCCGTCCCATGGCCAGGCCAAGCGCATACAGCCGATCAGCCAGACCAATGGCCGGTTGCTCGCCAATCCGGCCAGCGGGCGTGCGCACATCCCCCTGATGGATCACGCCCTTCAAAAACGTGCCCGTGGTCAGGACTACGGCACCCGCGCGGTATTGCGCGCCCGTTGCGCCGACAACCCCCGCCACGCGGCCGTGTTCGAGGATCAGGTCCTCGACCGCCTCAGCATGGATGGTCAGGTTTGGCTGGGCGGCGAGGGCGGCCTGCATGGCCTGGCGATAGAGCTTGCGGTCAATCTGGGCCCGGGGCCCGCGCACAGCTGGGCCCTTGGAGCGATTGAGCAGGCGAAACTGGATCCCCGCCTGATCGGCCATGCGCCCCATCAGGCCGTCAAGCGCATCAATCTCGCGCACCAGATGGCCCTTGCCGAGACCGCCAATCGCCGGATTGCAGGACATTTCGCCAATCGTTTCGAGGCGATGGGTGAGCAATAGGGTCTGGGCCCCCATGCGCGCCGACGCCGCCGCGGCCTCGCAACCGGCATGGCCACCGCCAATGACGATGACATCCCAGGTCTGGAATTGGGGGGCGCTTGACGACACGGACACAGGCAAATTCATCTCAAGTGGGAGGGGTGGGGCGGGGCGGGGTGATCAGCCAAGTCCGACTTATAGGCAAGGCGTCCGACGGCGTCGAGACGCTTGAGCCTGTGTCTGGGGTGTGCATGAAAGATTCTTTCGATCGGGCGTGTTTCACGTGAAACAATCAGGCGGGCTCGCAATCTTGCGGGGTCAATGTTTCACGTGGAACACTCTATTTGCCGATACAGAAGCTGGCAAACACCTGACCGAGCACCTCCTCCGTCCCGATCCGTCCCGTGATCCGCTCAAGCGCCCGGGCCGCCATGCGCACATCCTCGGCCGCCAATTCTGCGCCAAGCCCCAGGGCGCCCTCAGCCCGCCGCAAACAATCGCGCGCCTGAGCCAGACCCTCCAAATGCCGAAGCCGGGTTGCGGCCGGCATGTCGGCGCCAGACAGGGCCAAGACCACAGCCCGCTCCAGCCAGGCCGACACCTCCGCATCACCGCCCGCTAACACACTGATCCGGCAGACCTCTAGACCCTCCGCCCGCGCCCATTCGCTTGCGCCCGCTTCGTCATCAACAGAGGCCAGATCGGCCTTATTGATCACGCAAAGATCACCCGCCCGCGCCAGGTCCCGGGCCAGCGCCCAATCGTCATTGCGCAATGACCCGTCAACCACCCACAACCGCAAGGCCGCACCCGCCGCCCAGGCGCGGGCCCGCCGAACACCCTCAGCCTCGATCGCATCCGTGGCGGTTCGCACCCCCGCCGTATCCGCCAGCAAGACCCGATAGCCTGCAATCATCAGCGGGATCTCAATCACATCGCGCGTGGTCCCGGCGGTTGGCGTCACGATCGCCGCCTCGCGCCCGGCCAGGGCATTGAGCAGGCTGGACTTGCCGGCATTGGGCGCACCGATGACGGCGACCCGAAACCCCTCGCGAATCCGCGCGCCGCGCCGCCCATCAGCCAGCGCACAGTCCAGAGCCTCGATCAACTGGGTCAAGGGGCCGCGCGCCTGCTCCGCCAGGGCCTCGGGCAGGTCCTCATCCGGAAAATCAATCCCGGCCTCAAGCAGGGCCAAGATCCCCAAGAGGTCTGTCCGCCACTGGCCATATTGGGCCGACAAGCCGCCCGCCAATTGATCGAGCGCCAGCCGTCTTTGGGCTTGGGTTTCGGCATCAATCAGATCGGCCACGGCCTCGGCCTGGGTCAGGTCCAGCTTTTGGTTTTCAAAGGCCCGGCGGGTGAATTCGCCAGGCAGAGCCAGCCGCAAGCCAAGGCCAAGCAGGGCCTTAAACACGGCCCCCGTAACCGCCGTGCCGCCATGGATCTGAAGCTCAGCGCAGTCTTCGCCGGTATAGCTGGCGGGCGCGGGAAACCACAGCACCAGGCCATCATCCAAAACTGCCCCCGATATGGGATCGCGCAAGGTCGCATGCGCGGCGCGGCGCGGGGCGGGCAGGCGGGCAATCAGGGCTTCCACCGCCGCCGCCGTGCCAGGACCTGACAGGCGCACCACGGCAATCGCCGCCCGGCCCGCCGCCGTCGCGGGTGCGAAAATCGTATCGCGCATCAGGGCTTGGTGCCGCCCATGGCGCCGGTCGCCGCCGCAGTCATCAGTCGCTGAAACTGCTCGGTCGCCTGACCCCCAAACGCCATCCAGTTTTTCATCAATTCTTCGGGCTGGATCATGGCCATATTGGCATCCAGCCGCGCCTTCATCTCCGCGACCAGGTGATCATTCAGGACACTGACATCGGGCAGGCCCAAAAAGGTGCGGGCCTCAATCGGGGTGCAATCAATCTCGATGGTCATCTTCATGCTATGCTGCTTTCTTTATTGGTGCCGCCGACCCGACTTGTCAGTCTGGTGATTTGCCTCTAGGCCATGGGCGATAGACCGGCGCTTAGCCGCTTGTTTGACAGCAAAACCCGTCCCGCGTCCATGATCAAGGAAAGCCCTGATGTCCAGCCAAACCCTTAACATAAAGACACCGGACGGCGAATTTTCCGCCTATGTCGCAAGGCCCGCCGCCGCCAAGGCCCCGGCGATTGTCGTGATCCAAGAGATTTTTGGCGTCAATGCTGTGATGCGGCAGGTCGCCGATGACCTCGCTGCCCAGGGTTATTTGGCCATTTGTCCGGATCTGTTTTGGCGCATTGAACCGGGCATAGATATTACCGATCAGTCCGAGGCCGAATGGGCCAAGGCGTTTGAGCTCTATACCGCCTTTAATGTCGATCAGGGGATTGAAGACATTGCCGCCACTATCACAGCCATCCGCAAGGACGCTGGCTGTAATGGCAAGGTCGGGGCCGTGGGTTATTGCCTTGGCGGACTTTTGTCCTACCTGACCGCGGCCCGCACCGATATTGATGCAGCGGTGAGCTATTACGGCGTTGGCATTGATGGCAAGCTGGACGAGGCGGCTAAGATTTCAGCCCCCATGGTTTTGCATGTCGCAGAACAAGACCAATTTGTCCCCGCCGCCGCCCAGGCCGCCATGGCCAAGGTCTTGGTCAATGGCCCGCGCCTTGAGCTGCACACCTATGCTAGCTGCGACCATGCCTTTGCCCGCCGGGGCGGTGAACATTATGACGCCGCGGCGGCCAAACTGGCCAATGACCGCACAGCCGCCTTTTTTAAAAAGACGCTTGGCTAAACCCATCCACCCCCATCCGAGCAAGGAATCAAGATCATGCTGGCAATACAGGCCCAATCCGCAGGCGGCCCCGAGGTCCTAAAAGCCATTGATCTGCCCGTTCCGGTGCCCGGTCCCGGCCAGATCCTGATCCGGCATGCGGCCGTGGGGCTAAACTATATCGACATCTATCAGCGCACCGGCCTCTATCCGATCGCGTTTCCGACCGTGCTGGGCCTAGAGGGCGCAGGCTTCGTCGAAGCGATCGGCGAGGGTGTGACCCGGTTTGCGGTCGGTGACCGGGCCGCCTATGGCACGGGGCCGCTAGGCGCCTATAGCGAGGCGCATCTGGTGCCAGAAGGCCGGGCCGTGCGCCTGCCAGACGATATCAGTTTCCAACAGGCGGCGGCGGCCATGCTCAAGGGTATGACGGCCGAGTTCCTGATCCGCCGCTGCCACGCGGTCACAGCGGGCGACACCATCCTCGTCCATGCTGCAGCCGGCGGGGTGGGCACGCTCTTGACCCAATGGGCCAGAGCCCTAGGGGCCACGGTGATTGGCACGGTCGGGTCGGAAGACAAGGCGCAGCTGGCCAAGGCCCAGGGCTGTCAGCACACAATTCTTTATCGCACCGAAGATGTGGCCACAAAGGTTGCTGAGATTACGGGCGGCAAGGGGGTGCGGGTGGTCTATGACTCGGTCGGGGCCGATACGTTTGAGGCCAGCCTAGCCAGCCTATCGCGCCGCGGCCTAATGGTCAGTTTTGGCAATGCCTCTGGCCCGGTGGCCCCGTTTGCCCCGGCGCGGCTGGCCCAGGCCGGATCGGTGTTTATCACCCGCCCGACCTTGTTTGATTATGTCGCCACCACCGAAGAGCTCGATGCCAGCGCAGCGGCCCTGTTTGCCGTCATTGCCAGCGGCGCGGTCACAATAGAGATCGGGGCGCAATTTGCCCTGTCCGAAACCCGCCGGGCACACGAGGCGCTGGAGGGACGGTCAACCACGGGCGCAAGCTTGCTAATACCCTAGTCCAGACCCGCCCCAATCGTGCCGATCTTGGCGGCTAGGGCCTAGCTCGAGATCGGCATTTTGGCGACCCCGTCAAGACCCTGGGGCGTGAGGGATAATAGCCGCTTACGCTTATCGTCCGATGCGTCTGCAATAAAGACGAGGCTAGACTGCTCAAGTTTCTTTACGATCAGATAAAATCCCCGGGTCGATAGCCCCGTGGCCAACTGCACCTGTTTCATAGAGGCCGACCCATATTCTTTTAAGTAGATCGGTATGTGGGCCTCGCGCGACAAGAATCGATAGGTCGAGGCCCTTAAGGCCTTGGCTTCAAGGGCGGTGTGGCTTCGGGCTTCGGCTCCGGAAGCAGCACGGCCGTTCGCGGCGGCTTTACCTACGGCCGGTAAGGTCCTGTAGTCCGGGGGTCGTTCCTCGGACCCCCAAGACAAGGGGCGCCGGTCATGCGTGACCGGCGCCCTATTTGTGTCTGGTCTCTAAAAACCCGCCTCATCTGGGCCCGCCGATCGGCGGACCCGCAAGGTGCGTGATTAGGTATTCATCGACTGGAAGAAGTCGGCATTGTTTTTGGTCTGGCGCATCTTATCGAGCAAGAACTCAATCGCGTCCTGCGGCCCCATGGGATTGAGGATACGGCGCAGCACATAGGTCTTTTGCAAAACATCCTTGGGCGTAATCAGGTCTTCCTTACGGGTGCCGGATTTTAGGATATCAATGGCTGGGAAGACGCGCTTATCGGCGACCTTGCGGTCGAGAATGATTTCCGAATTGCCGGTGCCCTTGAACTCTTCAAAGATCACCTCGTCCATGCGGCTGCCGGTATCGATCAGGGCGGTGGCAATAATGGTGAGCGAACCGCCTTCCTCAATATTCCGCGCCGCCCCGAAAAAGCGCTTGGGCCTTTGCAGGGCATTGGCGTCCACACCCCCGGTCAGGACCTTACCCGAGGACGGCACCACCGTATTATAGGCCCGGCCAAGACGGGTGACGGAGTCCAGCAAGATGATGACATCGCGCTTGTGCTCGACCAGGCGCTTGGCCTTTTCGATGACCATTTCGGCGACCTGGACGTGGCGGGTTGCGGGCTCGTCAAAGGTCGAGCTGATCACCTCGCCGCGCACAGTGCGCTGCATGTCAGTGACTTCTTCGGGCCGCTCATCGATCAAGAGCACGATCAAATAACATTCAGGATGGTTGGCGGCGATCGATTTGGCAATGTTTTGCAACATCACCGTCTTGCCCACCCGCGGCGGGGCAACGATCAAGCAGCGCTGGCCCTTACCCAAGGGCGAGACAATATCAATCACCCGGCCCGAACGGTCCTTCAAGGTTGGGTCCTGAATTTCCATGGTCAGGCGCTCATCAGGATAGAGCGGGGTCAGATTATCGAAATGGACCTTGTGGCGAACATTTTCCGGATTCTCAAAATTGATCAGATCAACCTTGAGTAGGGCAAAATAACGCTCCCCCTCACGCGGCGCGCGGATTGGCCCCTCGACCGAATCGCCTGTGCGCAGGCCAAACTTGCGGATCTGTGAGGGCGAGACATAAATATCGTCTGGGCCGGGCAGGTAATTAGCTTCTGGCGAGCGCAGAAAGCCAAACCCGTCCTGCACAACCTCCATCACACCACCGCCGGAAATCTCAACGCCTTCCTCGGCCACAGTTTTGAGAATGCCAAACATCATATCCTGCTTGCGCATGGAATTGGCGTTTTCGATCTCAAGCGCCTCGGCCAGGGCCAAGAGATCGCTCGGTGATTTTAGCTTTAATTCCATCAGCGACATGCGGCTAATGCCCATGGCCGCCACCACAGCGGATGGGCCCTCAGTCGCTGGTTCCTGCGCCTCGGTCACAGACTCTATGGCTTCGGCCCCAGCCATAACCGACTGTTCTTCTTGACCCTCGGTCGCGGTCGTGTCGGGGAATAATTCGTCTTGCATGATCAAACTCTATGTCCAGCCCGCGGCCAATTCAGCCACGGCAAGCGCCTGAGCTGGAAAACCAGCCCAGACTCTAAAATTGTATTTGCCCAAGCGGGCACAGGGGAAACCAAGACCGCTTGGCCAGATCGAACGGACAAGGGTATGGCGATAAGGCGGGACTGGCCCATCGGCCAGTTGTCCCCTAGCCAAGCCATAAGCTGTGGCAAAGGTCAAGGTTTGCTTGGCTAATTGCCAAATTCCAGCGTCACAGACAGGACCATGATGATGGCGGCAATAAACGGCAATTCATTAGTCATGCGCCAGAACTGGCCAGAGCGCTGATTGCGGCCCTCCGCAAAGGCCCTACGCGCTGAGGCCAAAAAGCCGTGCCAGCCGAGCAAGAAGACCACGCCGCAAAGCTTGCTCACCATCCAGGGCTTGAGCAAAAACGCCCAGCCGCGGATCTCGCTATCGGCCAAGATCAAGAGCCCGCCAAATATAAGACTAACCAACATGGCGGGGTTCATAATGATGCGGAGGAGCTTTAGCTCCATCACCTGAAACGTGGTGTCCAGCTCTGACCCGACCGTGGCAGCGGAATGATAAGCATAGAGCCTCGGCAGATATAAAAGCCCAGCCATCCAGGCGATTACGGCCAAGATATGTAAGCCTCGAAGCAGGTCATAGTGCTGGGCAAGGGCCATGTCTTAAGCCCTACGCGGACATTTTGAACGATCCGCCGGACAGGTCCAACCCTGGCAAGGCTGGGTCCCGCCCCGGTCAAGGCTCTCCTGGGTCAAGGCGGCTAAGCCCTCTATAAAGACAGGATCAATCCCAAGCGCCGGCACCCGGATGAATTTTGGACAGCCCACCTCTAGCGCTAGTTCCGCATATTCATGATCCAGCTCGACCAGGGTCTCGATATGCTCAGACACAAAGGCGATGGGGGTTATAATCACATTCAGGCCAGCCCTGCCGGCGACTTCTAGGGCTTCAGGCGTTGAAGGACCAATCCATTTTAAGGGCCCAACCCGGCTTTGATAACAGACCTGCCAGTCCCAGCCCGCCCCGAGCCTTTCGGCCACCGCCGCGGCTGTCGCCTCAATCTGGGCCTGATAGGGATCGCCGTCCTGAATGATTTTTTCTGGCAGGCCATGCGCGGAAAATAACAGCCGCGTATGGGCTGGCGAGCCCGCCGCCTTAAACGCATCCTCGATCGCCTTGGCATGCGCCGCGATCACAGAGGGCAGAATCGGATAACAGCAGATCGTGCGGGTCTTGCCCTTGCCCTTATAGACCTTGTTCCATTCGGCGACTGAAGACCCAGTTGTTGTGGTCGAAAACTGCGGATAAAGCGGCAGGAGCACGATCTGGTCGGGCGCAAAATCAGCCACCTGTTTGGCTGTGTGTTTGGCAAACGGCTTCCAATACCGCATGGCGATAAACACCTTGGTGGTCTGGTGATTGGCCCGGTCGTTCAGAGCTGCCTCTAGGGCCTTAGCCTGCGCCACGGTCTGGGGCAGCAGCGGTGAGCCGCCGCCCATAATCGCATAATTGGCCTGGGCTGATTTTTTACGCAAGGTCGAGATCAACCAGGCCAGGGCCTGGCGAATGCCAAAGGGCGCGCCAATAATCGCCTTATCGGCAAACAGATTATACAAGAAGGGCTGAACCGAATCTGGCCCATCGGGGCCACCCAGGTTAAACAGCACCACGGCAATGCGTTGCGGCCTGTCCTTATCACCCATCGCGTCCTGCGCCTTCATTGCCCGTGCACCACCCGCGCCAAGACCTGTTCGACATGCGCAATCGGCGTGTCCGGCAAGATTCCGTGGCCAAGATTAAAGATATAGGGACCTTGTCCCCATTGGGCGAGCAATTGATCTAGCCGAACATCCAAGGCCTTGCCGCCCGCCCGCAATAATAGGGGATCGAGCGCACCTTGAATGGCAACGGTTTTTTGCAAGGCCTGGCCCATGGCGGCACTGGCTTGTACGTCAAGCGCTACGGCCTGAACCGCGACCTTCTGGGCATAGCTTTGCACCAAGGCCCCAGCCCCTCTTGGAAAGCCAATAAAGGGGGCAGTGACGCCAGCGGCCCTGACCTGGGCAATAATTCGGGCATGCGGGCCGATCACCAGGCGCTCGAAAAGATCTTCGGGCAGACCTTCAGCCCAGGATTCAAACAATTTGAGCACCTGGGCCCCGCTCCTAGCCTGCATGACCAAATAATGTGCCGTCGCATCGACCAGAATATCGATCAATTCATCCAGCGCCTTGGCGTGAGTATAGGCATAGGTCCGCACGGCAACCCGGTCGCTGGATCCGCCTTCAATCATATAGGTGGCTACGGTCCAAGGTGCCCCGGCAAACCCGATCAAGACTTTTGAGGGGTCTAGCTTTTCGCGCACCCGGCCCAAGGTCTCACCAATATTGCCAAGTGCACCGGCAGCGCCCTCAATCCGGTCTCGCATCCGCTCAAGCGAGGGTAGGGCCCCGAGTTTGGGGCCTTCGCCGACCTCAAACCGCACATCTTGGCCAAGCGCCTTGGGTAAGAGCAGGATATCGGCAAAGACAATGGCGGCGCTAAATTCAAACCGCCGCATGGGTTGCAAGGTGGCCTCGGCTGCCATTTCTGGATTGAGGCAGAAAGAGATAAAGTCCGGAGCTGTGGCTCGCAGCGCGCGATATTCCGGCAGATAGCGACCAGCTTGGCGCATGAACCAGATTGGCGGCCTGGCTAAGCTTTGACCCGCTAGCACACGCAATAGGGCAGGGCCGTTTTCGTGGGTTTGATCTGAAGCGCTCATGGATTGGTTAAACCCAGTTCGGCGGCGAAACTCAAGGCCGCTTTATCCATCTGGCCATTAAGTTAAATTTTAATAAGAAAAGAAATTTTTTGAGGCGGTGGTTTGGGCTGGGCAATCTGGGCATGGAACAGGGCGATTGGGTTCATTCCCATCTTATCCCCAAGAGGTTCAGGCTTCTTCGTGCAACGGATTGTTCTAATCCACAACCTGTTGAAACCGTGGACAAATCGTAACCGCCAAAATCAAAACCCTTATTGGCGCGCTTAAATTAGCAAAGACCTGTAAAATTGTGTCAGCCCTGATACTGATCAGATCTTCACAAATGCAAACATCCCCAACCGACTAAGATGTGAAGATTTTACGACAAACTTAAGGCTTGTCCCCATAGGGTTAACCAAATCTAAAAATCGCTAAATCCATACCCGCCCAAGGCCGTAAATTTGCCCACGGGCACACCTCGTACCCACCCAATATCCACACAAAAATCAGCCGCCTTGCGAAGCCTCGTCTCAAAGGGCAAAACAGACCTATGAGCCAACAACCGCGCATCGCCACCTATTTCCATGTTCATCTGGTCTCGGACTCAACCGGCGAGACGCTGAATGCTATGGCCAAGGCGGTTTGCGCACGGTTTGATCAAGTTCTGCCGATCGAGCATGTCTATGCCCTTGTGCGGTCCCAGCGCCAACTTGAGCGGGTCATGCAGGAGGTTGAGGGCGCGCCGGGCATAGTGATCCACACGATTGTCGATAAAAGCCTGCGCGAATCGCTCGAACACGGCTGCCGCCAGTTGGATATTGGCTGTATTGCCGCGCTCGATCCGCTGGTTTCAGCCCTGTCGCGCTATCTGGGGGCCTCAATCTCCAACCGGGTCGGTGCCCAGCATGCCCTAGACCACGACTATTTCAACCGGATCGAGGCGCTGAACTATGCGATTGGCCATGATGACGGCCAGGGCACACAAAATCTGGAAAGCGCCGATGTGGTCCTGGTGGGCGTAAGCCGCACCTCAAAAACCCCGACCTGCATTTATCTGGCCCATCGTGGGGTAAGAGCCGCCAATGTGCCGCTGGTTCCGGGTGCAGAGCCGCCGGCGCAATTGTTTGATCTAAAGCATGCCCTTGTGGTGGGCCTGACCGTGTCGCCAGACCGTTTGATCCAGATCCGCCGCAACCGCCTTTTGAGTTTAAACGAGGGCCGCGAAAGCGCCTATATCGAAACCGAGGCGGTTCGGGATGAGACGGTCCGGGCGCGCCGATTGTTTGAAAAACAAGGCTGGCCAGTAATCGATGTTACCCGCCGCTCGGTTGAAGAAACGGCCGCCGCCGTGATCAATATATTATCGGCTGCGCGCGGCCAAATTGAACCCACGGCATGAGCGCACCCTACCTTGTCCTAGCCTCCGGCTCTAGCGCACGGCGCGCCCTACTCTTGGGGGCGGGCCTGCGCTTTTCGGTCAAGGTCAGTGCGGTGGATGAGGAGGCGTTAAAAACCCAGCTTCTGACCGGTCAGGCCTCGCCAATCGCCATTGCCGCTAGCTTGGCCGGGGCCAAGGCCGAACACGTTTCGCAAACCGAGCCGGGCCTGGTGATTGGTGCCGACCAGACCTTGGATCTTGGTGGAACCCTATTTAACAAGCCGAACTCGATCGCAGACCTTGGTAATCAGCTCGCGCAATTGCGCGGCCGACGCCACAGCCTGCATTCGGCGATTGCCTTGGCGCGCGACGGGCAGATCGTGTGGCAGGAGGTGGTTAGCGCCCATCTAACCATGCGCGATTTTTCCGACAAGTTCTTGCAGACCTATCTGGCCGATCATGGCCAAGACGTGCTGGGCTGTGTCGGCGGCTATAAGTTAGAATCGGCGGGCGTGCAGTTGTTTGACCAGATCGATGGCGATTATTTCACCATTCTGGGCCTACCGCTTACGGGCCTACTTGGCGCGCTTCGGCAGTTTGGGGTGGTGATGACATGACAATTTCAGCCAAAACCCGAGTGGCGGGCGTGGTTGGCCATCCGGTGCGTCACTCCCTAAGCCCGCTATTGCATAATGCCTGGCTGCAGGCGGCGGGTCTTGATGGGGTCTATATTGCCTTTGGCCCTAGTCTTGACGGGTTTAGGGCCCTGATTGAGGGCTGCCGCGGTGGCGCGATTTGCGGCCTCAATATTACGCTGCCGTTTAAAGAGCAGGCCTTGGGCCTGGCCCAGGCTGGCCGTGATTTTGTTCATCCGCGAGCGAGCCTAGCCGGGGCTGCTAATCTGGTGGTGTTTCGCACTGATGGTAGTCTTGAGCTAGATAATACAGACGGCGAGGGCCTGTTATATGCCTTTGCCCGCCAAGCCCCTAGCCTTGATCTGAAAAGCGGACCGGTGGTGATTTTGGGCGCGGGCGGCGCGGCGCGGGGCGCGGCCGCAGCGCTCGTCTTGGCCGGTGTGCCCCAGGTCCGGATCCTAAACCGCACTTTTGACCGAGCCCTTGCCATAGCCGACGCCCTTGGCGACAAGGTTTTGGCCTATGGTCAAGATCAGATCGGCGCCGTTTTTGATGGGGCCGTGGCGGTGATTAATGCCACCTCGCTTGGCCTTAATGGCGGTGAGGGCCCAGGTCTTGACTGGCAGGCCGTGCCAAGCACCTGCGCCTTTATGGACATGGTCTATAAGCCGCTTGATACTCAGTTTTTGCAGGCGGCCCGGGCGCGGGGACACTTGACCATTGATGGTCTTGATATGTTGGTAGGCCAGGCCATACCCTCGTTTGAAGCCCTGTTTGGTCATGCGCCGCCGCAAGCGATTGATGTCCGGGCCTTGGCGCTTGCGGCCCTTGCGGCGGAAGAAAAGGCAAAATCATGAAATTGATTGGTCTCACCGGCTCGATTGGAATGGGCAAGTCCACTACAGCCAAGCTGTTTGCGGATGAGGGCGTGCCAATCTATGACGCCGATGCCGCGGTGCACGCGCTCTATGCCAAGGGCGGCGCGGCGGTCGCACCGGTTGAGGCGGCTTTTGCCGGCACTGTGATTGACGGCGCGATTGACCGCGAACGGCTCAGCGCTCAGGTATTGGGCAGGCCCGAGGCCATGAAGACGCTGGAACAGATTGTGCATCCGCTTGTGGCGCAAAGCCGGATTGAGTTTTTAAACGCAGCGCGTGCAAACGGCGCTGATCTGGCGATTCTCGATATACCCCTCCTGTTTGAAACCGGCGGCGAGACGCATATGGATGCGGTGATTGTCGTGTCTGCCACCGCCGACCTGCAGCGCCAACGCGTGCTTGAGCGGCCAGGCATGACGGATGAAAAATTGCAGGCGATACTGGCGCGGCAAACGCCAGACGCTGATAAACGCGCGCGCGCTCATTTTGTCATTGATACCGCACAGGGCCTAGATCACGCCCGCAAGCAGGTTCAAGCCGTCTTGGCCAGTCTGCGGTCTAGCGCCCCAGTCAAACCGACCTAAGCATGCCAGCCTTTCAGCCTTGGAGCGACCATGTCGCGTGAAATTGTTCTGGATACTGAAACCACCGGTCTTGATCCTAAATCGGGTCACAGGCTGATCGAGCTTGGCTGTATTGAGCTGTTTGATCTCTTGCCGACAGGCCGAGAGTTTCATGCCTTTGTTGATCCGCAAAGGCCGATCGATGCGGATGCCGAGCGGGTTCACGGCATTTCCAATGCTTTTCTCGTCGGCAAGCCGAGGTTTGAACACCCAGACGTCTGTGATGCCTTTTTGGACTTTATCGGTGATGCACAATTGATTGCGCATAATGCCGGGTTTGACCGCGGCTTTATCAATAATGAATTAAGCCTAGCCGGGCGCGCGCCGCTCGAGGCGGGGCGCTGGATTGATACCCTGCCCATGGCGCAAAAGCGCTTTCCCGGCATGCCAAACTCGCTTGATGCCCTCTGTAAACGGTTCAAGATCTCTTTGGCCGAGCGTGACAAGCACGGCGCCCTGATCGATTCCCAACTTTTAGCTGCGGTTTATCTGGAGCTTAGGGGCGGCAAGGAGCGGGGCCTTGATCTGGCCGGACCGGCAATATCGCCCGGTCTGAATCCCGACACAGTTCAGGCCGCGGCCCAGGCCCAGCGGCCGCGCCCCTTGGCGGCACGCGCCACCGAGATTGAGCGCGCTGCACATGAAGCCTTTATCGCCAAGACCCTAAAGGACAAGGCGGTTTGGTATGATCTGGGCCTTATGGTCCCTAAGACCTAGACCGATATCGAGCCAGACGATTCGGCTTCAGCCTGGGCCTTGCGCGCCATATAAATGACGGCAAAATCGATCGGATCTAGCATAAAGGGTGGGAACCCCCCCTCCATGCTTAGATCGGCAATAATGCGCCGGGCAAACGGGAACAAAAAGCGCGGGCACTCGATCAAGAGCACGGGCTCCATCTCGCTTTCGGGAACGCCTTCAATTTGGAACAGGCCGCCATAGACCAGTTCGACATGAAAGACCGACTCGCCGTCCCTGTTTGCACCCGCGGACAGCTTAAGATCGACTTCATAAAGCCCATCATCTCGGCTGCGCGCGTTCAATTCGACACCCAGATCGATCTGTGGTTGGGCGCCGCCCGAACGCATGGATTCTGGCGCCTTTGGGTTTTCAAACGACAGGTCGCGAATAAATTGGGTCAAGATCCGCAGGCCGGGGCCGCTCGCAATATCGGTGGCGGGTGCTGGATTGATTTGGCCGTCGGCCACTGTGTCAGTCATGGACGTGCTTATCCGCTTGGTTATCAGGCCAAAGGTGTGCCGACGAAAGACGGGATCACGGCCTTGGAAAAAGCGCTGCTAGCATAGGGCGCAAACCTGTGCAATCTCTGGCGGCTCTGGGCAATGCCGACACAGGCAGGCCTCGCCAATTGCCAAGCCTCATCCCTATCTTGTTTCCAGCAATCGCCTATATAACAGCCTCCATATCCGTTAAGGGTGATCTTGGTCGAATTGGGCCATGGAACGGCCCGGGTTCATTAAGGGTTCTGCTCGTGCAAGCGCTTCAACTTTTGATCTTTGCGGTCCTGGCCGGCGTCGTACTTTATCAGCTCTATAATGTTCTTGGCCGCAGGGTCGGGCGCCAACCGGGTGAAGACGCACAATCCGCGCAAGAGCGTCCAGCGCCAGCACCGCTATCGGAACCAGAGGCTGGTGAGGCCGCGACGGGCCTAACGGGTTTGGCCGCCTTGCGGGCGCGCGAGCCAAATTTTGATGTCGCCCATTTTCTGTCAGGCGCCCGGTCTGCCTATGAAATGATCGTCCGCGCCTTTGCGGCGGGCGATCGTGATGTCCTGCGCGGTCTATTGGCAACCGATGTGTTTGCGTCCTTTGACAAGGCTATTGGCCAAAAAATAGCCGAGGGCCGCACAGAAACTGTTGAATTTCTCCAGACCCCGCGGGCCGATCTTGAAGGCATAGATCTGGTCGGTGATCAGGTTCGCGCGCGGGTACGTTTTTTGGCCGAGTTTCGTAGCCGCACCAAGGGCCCCGAGGGTGAGGGTGTGGATGATCGCCGCACAGCCGAGGTCTGGACATTCGCGCGGCCGGTGGCCAGTGCCAATCCCAACTGGACCTTGATGCGTGTCGATGCTGCCCAGGCCTAGCCTTATGTCCGAGCCGACGAGGCCACTTGAACCGACGCACCGCTTTGCGGTGGGGCTGGCCCTGCTCTTGCTGCTGGGGGCTTGCGAAATCTTGCCGCCGCCTTATGTGCCGCCGCCAGCGGCGGGCCGGACCTGGGTGCCGCCGCCCCGTGCGGGTGAATATTTTGACCCCGCACCGGCCGTCCAACCCGCTGCGGCCAATCCTGACTTTTTGAAACTTCAAGGTTGGGATCAAGAAGACGCACTGGGCGCCCTGGCCGGTTTGAAGGCGGGGTGCCGCATTGCCAAGGTGCCGGAATTATCCGCCGTCTGCCAGGACCTGACCCGCCAAGCGCCCCTCGATGCCGCGGCCGCGCGATTGTTCTTCGAAACCCGCTTTGACATTGTTCCTGTCGAAACGCCCGGCCTGCTGACCGGTTATTTCTCGCCAGAATACGAGGCTAGACTTCTGCCCGATGCTGAGTTTTCGGCACCCTTGCGGGCGAGGCCCTCAGACCTGATCATACCGAGCCCGGGGACGGGTGCCTCGACCGCTTCGGTCAATGCCGCTGTGGGGCGCATGGTGGATGGCCAGCTCGTGCCCTATCCTGACCGAGCGGAAATCGAGCATCTTGGCCTAGGTCAGCCCCTGATGTGGTTGCGACCCGAAGACCTATTCTTTTTACAGGTCCAGGGCTCGGGCACGGCAATCTTGCCGGGCGGCGAGCGCAGAAAATTGATCTATAATGGCTCCAATGGCCGCGCCTTTATCGGGCTTGGCAAGATTATGCGCGAGCGGGGCCTTTTGGCTGACAATGCCACCTCTGCGGAGGAAATCCGCCAATGGCTCTTGAGCCATCGCGGGCCAGAGGCCAATGCCCTGATGCAGCTTAATCCACGCTATGTGTTTTTCAGTGTTTCGGCCGATGATGGGCAAGAGCCGATCGGTTCGGCGGGTGTGCCCCTGCCGCCTGGTCGCGCGATCGCGGTCGATCCCGGTGCAACCCCTATGGGCGGTCTTTATTGGATCGATGCCCAGGCCCCGGTCTTGAACGGTGCCTTTCCAACCTATCGCCGGATTGTTACGGCTCTCGATACGGGCGGGGCCATTAAGGGCCCAGCCCGCGCTGACCTTTATCTGGGCAAGGGCCCGTCTGCGGGTCTGGAGGCGGGTCGTATCCGCCACACCTTGAAACTTTATGCGCTAAAGCCAAGACCGCTCACCGCGATATCGCCGCCGCAAGCCCAAGGGTTGCCGGTTGCGCCTTTCCAGACCCTGTCGCCCTGAGCCCAAGTGCGCCGCCCGCTTAATCCTGATGACATAAAAATCTGGTCCATGGTGGCTGCAACTGTGCGCGCCCGGCCTGGCCGGACCGTACCCAAATTGCCGGCCGAGCCAATCCCAAGCCCTCCACAGCCGGCAGCAATGCCTGTCAAGGTCGGCAAGACCAAACCCGGCAAGACGCCTGCTGTTCCCGCCCCCGCACCCATTCTACCCAGCCCTGTGCCAATACCAGTGCCAAAACCTGCGCCCTATCACGGCCCAAACCGTATTGAGCCACGACGCAAACAAAGACTGGCCCGTGAGCGTGATCCGATCACGGCGCGGCTTGACCTTCACGGCCTTGGCCAAGACCAGGCCCGCCGCGTATTAGAAGATTTTCTCGTCCGCGCCCAGGCCGATGGACTGAGGGCGGTCTTGGTGATTACGGGCAAGGGCTTTTTGGGTGATGGCATATTGCGCCGCCGCACGCCAGACTGGCTGTCTGCGCCACACCTTCGCAGTATTGTGGCCGGGGTGTCGGAGGCCCATCGTCGGCATGGCGGCGAGGGCGCGCTTTATATTGCTCTCAAAAAGCGACAAAACCCCTAGGTCGGCCGCGAGGCCTTTTCGTCAAGGCCAGAGCGCCCGACCCGTGCTTCAAGTTTTGCCGCAACCGCATCGAGCGACACGCCGCTCGCGCACAATAGCACCAGCCAGTGATAGATAAGGTCCGCGCTTTCGCTCGCAATGCCGTCGGCATCGTTTAAGGCAGCCGCGAGCGCGGTCTCTATGGCTTCCTCGCCAAGCTTTTGCGCGGCCTTGATCGGGCCCTGGGACAAGAGCTTGGCCGTATAGGATTGGGCAGGATCGCCGCCCTTGCGTGCCTCTATGGTCGAAAACAGGGCGTCAAGCGCGGTGGTAAAACGCTGGGTTTGGGACATGGCGCTAGACTTGCATCAGATCGGGCGCACGGCAATACCAGCCTCGGCCATGGCCGTCTTGGCCTGGCCAATACTGATTTCGCCAAAATGGAAGATCGAGGCGGCGAGCACGGCATCTGCGCCGCCCATTTGCACGCCCTCGATCAGGTCCCTGCATGAACCGGCCCCGCCACTGGCTATCACCGGCACCCGTACGGCCTCAGTGACCGCCTTCAGCAAGGCATTGTCATAACCGGTCTTTGCCCCGTCGCGGTCCATAGAGGTGAGCAGAATCTCACCCGCCCCTCGGGCCACAGCCAGTTCTGCATACGCAATCACATCCAGCCCCGTGGCGCGGCGACCGCCATAGGTAAAAACCTCCCAGCCTGCGCCATCAGCCCTGGCCTTGGCATCAATCGCCACCACCACGCATTGCGAACCAAACGCATCGGCGGCCGCAGACAAGAGGTCAGGATTTTCAACCGCCGCAGTATTGATCGAGACCTTGTCGGCCCCGGCCCTTAACAGACGCCGGGCATCCCCAACCTGCCGCACCCCACCACCAACCGAAACCGGCATGAAACAGACCTCAGCCGTGCGGGCAATCACATCCAATATGGCCCCGCGGCCCTCATGGCTGGCGGTGATATCGAGAAACATGAGCTCATCGGCGCCGGCGGCATCATAGGCCCTAGCCTGTTCGACCGGATCACCGGCATCGCGCAGGTCAAGGAAATTGACGCCCTTGACCACGCGCCCATCCTTAACATCCAGACAGGGAATTATGCGCACCTTGAGCATGGGTGTGTGAGCCTCCAACCCTAGCGGCGCATTTGCGCGGCGGCGAGCACTTCGGCCGGGCTAATCGCGCCATTATAGAGCGCGCGGCCCAGAACAGCGCCCGCAATCGCAACCCCGGGCCGGGCCTTAAGATTGCGAATATCGGCAACAGACGCAAAGCCGCCAGAGGCGATCACTGGAATGTTTACCGCATCGGCAACTGCGCCAACCGCTTCAACATTAACGCCGGTTAAGGCCCCGTCGCGGCCAATATCGGTAACAATCAGGGCGGCAACGCCCGCGTCCTCAAAGCGTTTGGCGAGGGTTACCGCATCCAGATCTGACGCCCCAACCCAGCCCTCAACCGCAACCATACCGTCGCGAATATCGATGGCCACGGCGATCTGTTCTGGAAAATCGGCGGCGGCGCGCCGAACCAGATCGGGATCCTTGACCGCGACCGTGCCCAAAATCACCCGGCTGATCCCTGCCTCGATCCAGTGCTCGATCTGGGGGCGGGTGCGGATGCCGCCACCGAGCTGAACCGGGATCGAAACGGCGCGCATGATCTCGCCCACGGCATCGGCATTGACGGGCCGACCTTCAATCGCGCCATTAAGGTCAACCACATGCAACCATTCAAAACCCGCCCGTACAAATTGTGCGGCTTGATCTGCGGGTGAGGCGTTGAACACGGTGGCCTGATCCATATCGCCATGGAGCAGACGCACACACTGACCGTCTTTCAGGTCGATGGCGGGATAAAGAATCATGGCCGCCACTCCAGGAAATTAGCCAGCAGGCGAAGGCCTGCGGCTTGGGATTTTTCAGGATGAAATTGCATGCCTGCGACCGTGTCCTTAGCAACCGCCGCAACCATGGCTCCGCCATGATCAGTGGTGGCAATGACGCTGCTAGGGTCCTTAGCAAACAGGGCATAGGAATGGGTGAAATACATATGGGCGCCGGGCTCTAGCCCCGCCAACAAGGCATGATCGCGCATAGTGTCCAACGCGTTCCAGCCCATATGTGGAATCTTACAGTGCGGGTCAGTGGGGGCCAAAAGCCGCACCTCGCCACCAATCCAGCCAAGCCCTGTGGTCTGGCCAAATTCTAGCCCGCGATCGGCCAGCAATTGCATGCCAACGCAAACACCCAAAAACGGAACCCCCCGGCCCTTGACCGCTTCGATCATGGCCTCAATCACGCCGCTACGCTCTTCCAGTGCCCGCATACAGGCGGCAAAGGCACCAACGCCAGGCAAGACTAGACGGTCAGCGCGGGCAATCACCTCTGGATCATCCGAGACACTGACCTCATAGCTCGGCCCAAGCCCCATCGCCGCCGCGATCAGGGCCTTTTGCGCCGAGCGCAGATTGCCAGAGCCATAATCAATCAGGGTAACGGTTTGCATCAAGGATCCTAAAGCACGCCCTTGGTCGAGGCGGCCTGGCCTTGGGTCTTGGGATCAAGCTCGACCGCAACCCGCAAGGCCCTCGCCAAGGCCTTAAATCCGCTTTCGGCAATATGGTGGTTATTGTCACCATATACGCATTCAAGATGCACACAGGCCCCGGCATTCATGGCAAAGGCCTGATGGAATTCCTTGAACAATTCTGTGTCGAAATCACCAATCTTGGGCCGCGAAAACTCAACCTTCCAGATCAGATAGGGACGATTGGACAGGTCGATCGCACATCGGCTTAAGGTCTCATCCATGGGGATATAGGCATGGCCAAACCGGCGAATGCCCTTGAAACCGTCCAGCGCCTTGGCCACGGCCTGCCCCAGCACGATCCCGACATCCTCGACCGTATGGTGAAAATCAATATGCAGATCGCCCTTGGCCTCAACATTCAAATCAAAGCCGCCGTGCCGGGCAAAGGCGTCCAGCATGTGATCGAAAAACCCGATCCCGGTTGAGACCTGGGCCTGGCCTGTGCCATCGAGATCGATCGAGACCTTTATAAAGGTTTCCTTGGTTTCGCGAAGGATTTGCGCGGTTCTGTGCTCAGTCATCACACCAACCTTGATTAAAGCCCAGCCTTGGCGGCCAGGGTTTGCAGCGAGACAAAGGGCCTGGGGCCATAATGCGAAATTACCTCGGCCGCTGCCAGCGAACCCAGCGCGCCGCACTGGCTGATGGATCGGCCGCGCGCCAGGCCAAACAAGACCCCGGCCGCATATTGATCGCCTGCGCCGGTGGTATCGACCACTTTTTCGACGGGACTGGCCTCAATATGGGTGACGGCGCCACCGGCCAACAGGCTAGAGCCATGCGCGCTGCGGGTCACGGCGGCAATCGCGACCTTGCCGTTTAGGCCCGCAATCGCTGCATCAATATCTTGGGTCTCAAACAGGGCGCAGACCTCGGCGGCATTAGCGAACAGAATATCCACCTCGGTCTCAATAAAGCCGAGTAGGGCGGCGCGGTGACGCTCGACCACAAACGAGTCTGAAAGGGTTAGGGCAATCTGGCGACCATGGGTGCGGGCAATGGCTGTCGCCTTGGCAAATGCCCGGCGCGCCTCGATCGGATCAAACAAATAGCCTTCGAGGTAAAGAATCTTTGCCGCCGCCACCAGGTCTGGCGACACATCGGCCACAGTCAATTGGTTGGAGGCCCCCAAAAAGGTCGACATGGTGCGCTGGCCATCGGGGGTCACATTAATCAGACAGCGGGCGGTCGGCGCACCGTCAGCTAGGCGCGGAACGTCGAAAGCTACCCCAATGGCTGAAATATCATGGGCAAACACATCGCCAAGCTGGTCATTGGCCACCTTGCCAATATAGGCCGCCCGGCCGCCGAGACTGGCAATGCCGGCAACCGTATTGGCTGCCGAACCGCCTGAAGCCTCAATGCCTGCCGCCATCTGGTCATAAAGATAAAGGGCGCGTGCGTCATCGATCAGGGCCATAGAGCCCTTGACCAGGCCCTGGTCGGCCAAAAACTGATCGTCAGCCGGGGCAATCACATCGACAATAGCATTGCCAATAGCGGCGACGTCATAGAGCTCGGTCATGGGGCCTGCAAATCGCAAAATACGAAACCTAGCCCTGCTATAGTCTGCCTTGGGCTTAAGGGCAAAGGCGCAAGCGGGCATCAAGGCTTGCCGCGCCGATTTTGACGCGATAGGCCAAGAGCCATGACCCAATATCCGCATCTGGCCATACTGGTCCCCTCGCCCGATAACGAACAACACGCCGCCAGTTGGCCTGGACTGTTTGAAACCCTGGCCGCGCCCTTACAGGCCATGGGCGCCAAGGTTACGGCTGAGCCCTGGTTTGGCGGCCCTCCGGCCAGGGCCTTGCTGGCCTATGATGGCGTCTTGCCGCTTTTAGCCTGGGGCTATCATCTTAAGGCCCAGGCCTGGGCGGACCGGCTGAAGGCCTGGGACGAATTGGGGGTTCGGTTGACACACCCCGCCCGGCTCTTGGCCTGGAACACGACCAAGTCCTATCTGGCGCAGTTGGCTGATCTGGGCGCGCCGGTGGTGCCCAGCCTGATGACCGAGGACCTGACCTGGCAAGACCTTGATCAGGCGCGGGCCATGTTTGATAGTGAGCTCTTGGTGATCAAGCCGCAGATTTCGGCCGGCTCGCACCAGACCGTCGTGCATTTTCCAGATGATGAGCCTGACGACCTGCCGCAGGGCCCGGTCATTGTGCAGCCCTTCTTGCCTGCCGTGGGCGAGGAGGGGGAATGGTCGCTGTTTTATTTTGGCGGTCAGTTTAGCCACGCCGTGATCAAGGTGGCGCGGACGGGCGATTTTCGCGTCCAACCGCAATTTGGCGGCCGGGTGCGCCAGGTTATGCCAAGCCCTGAGGCCTTTGACGCGGCCCAGTCGGTTCTGCGTGCCGTGGATCAAGATCTGGTCTATGCCCGGATCGATCTGATCCGCTGCCTAGACGGTGATCTTCGTTTGATGGAGCTGGAACTGATTGAGCCGAACCTGTTTTTAGAGCACGCCCCCGACCAGGGCGCGGCCTTTGCAGGCGCGATTATGGCCTCAATCGACTAGTATTCGTCCTTGGACGGGCAAAGATCGGCCACCGGGCAGGCGCCGCATTTGGGCTTGCGGGCGATACAGACATAGCGGCCCTGAAGAATCAGCCAGTGATGAGCCCGCGTCAGATAGGGCGGGGGCACGGTGCTTTTAAGCTGGTTTTCAACCTGGTTGGGGCTCTTGCCGTCGGCAAGGCCCAGCCTGTGCGCCACCCGAAACACATGGGTATCGACGGCAATGGCAGGTTCAAGCCCCCACTCATTCAAGACCACGCTGGCGGTCTTGCGCCCAACGCCGGGCAGGGCCTCAAGTGCATTGCGCTCGGTTGGCACCTCGCCGCCATATTGCCGCAGCAGGATTTGCGACAAGGCGATCACATTCTTGGCCTTGGTGCGGAAAAGACCAATCGTCTTGATATGATTGGCGACGCCAGCCTCGCCTAGGGCCAGCATCTTGTCGGGCGTGTCGGCCGCCTCAAACAGGCCTTCCGTGGCGCGATTGACTGACTTGTCCGTGGCCTGGGCCGACAGGACCACCGCGACCAATAGGGTATAGCGGCTGGTCGCATTCAACTCGGTGGCGGGCGCGGGATCAGCCTCGGCAAATCGGTCAAAAATCGCCTCGATGCGCTCGCGCTCGGCGGCGGTGCGCTTACGCGCAGGCTTGGTTCTTTGGCCGTCATGGGAGCCGGACTTAATTCGGGAACGGGTGCTGGGGGGGGCTTTGGCGCGCATCGGCTAACCATGCTCTATTGTCGCGCCTTCGCCAAGGCCGCTGGTCAATCGGGGCCTTGGCTCCATATAGTCAGTGCATGTCCACAGCCGTCTATTTCATGGATGCCGTCATCACCCCAAACCGGTCCCTGTCTAGGGGCGGGTTTCGTGTGCTTATGACCATATTGATCGTATTGAACCTCTTGATTGCCGGGCTTTTTGTCGCGATTGGCGCCTTGCCCGTGCCGGTGTTTTTGGGCCTAGATGTGCTGGGCGTGTTTATCGCCTTCAAGATCCATTATCGCGCTGGTCAACAGGCCGAGCGGGTCCAGGTCACGGCTGATGAGGTCAGGGTCTTGCATCAGATCGGCACCCTAGCGCGCACGGTCTGGACCTCACCGACCGCCTTTACCCGGGTCGAAATCGAGGACGATGGCGAGCATGAGGCCAAGATCAGTCTGAAAATGTCAGCAAGACGCCTGTCGATTGGCCAGGCCCTGAGCCCGCCAGAGCGCTCTGACCTTGGCCGGGCCTTGGAGGCCGCAATTCGATCGGCACGCGCCGCCCGGCACGGATAAAATTTGCCAAAAAGCAAGATTCGGGCGGAAATGGCGCGAAGTTTGCGGCAAGACGGCGGGCATGACCCAACATCCCTTAAACGACCCCAGTCTTGAGCCGTTTGCGGGCCCGGCTAGCGGCCCGGCCCGGCTTGACCAACAGGCCGCCGATTATGCGCGCATGGGCGCGGCCCTGCATTGGCTGGCCGAACACTGGCGTGAGCGGCCGCGCCTAGAACAGGCCGCAGAAGCGGTCGGCCTGTCAGAATTTCATTTCCAGCGCCTGTTTACGCGCTGGGCCGGGGTCAGCCCCAAGACCTTCATGGCCGCCATAGCCCATGGTCAGGCGCGCAAGAGTCTAGAGGCCGGGACCAGCGTGCTGGATGCGGCCTTGGATATTGGCCTTTCGG
Organism: Caulobacteraceae bacterium; assembly: GCA_947452365.1. GTDB lineage: Bacteria > Pseudomonadota > Alphaproteobacteria > Caulobacterales > Caulobacteraceae > CAISGS01. The sequence goes on along the minus strand of CANGCO010000004.1, from coordinate 47,265 downwards.
GTCCATCGCGTCTGCATGACCTGTTTATCGCGCATGAGGCGGTGACGCCGGGTGAGGTTCGGCGGCGCGGTGAGGGCCTGACCTTGACCTATGGCTATGCCCCCTGCCCGTTTGGCACGGCGCTTTTTGTGTCTTCGCCGCGCGGGCTGTGTGGTCTGGCCTTTTGTGATGCGGGCGATGAGGCTGCGGCCTTGGCCGATATGCAGGCGCGCTGGCCAGCGGGCCAATGGCAGCGTGATGATGCCGGGGCAAGGCAGCTTTCGGGTGCCGTGTTTTTAGGCGACGGGCCTGCGCCGCCGCTGGCCTTGATGGGACCACCCTTCCATATTCAGGTCTGGAAGGCCTTATTGAAAATCCCGGCCGGCGCGACCGCAACCTATGCGGATGTCGCGGCCTGGACTGGCAAGCCCGCGGCGTTTCGCGCCACGGGCGCGGCGATCGGGGCCAATCCGATCAGCTATCTGATCCCCTGCCATAGGGCGATTGCTCGGGACGGCCGCCTGACCGGTTATCACTGGGGCTTGGCGCGCAAGGCCGCTATGCTGGGCCATGAAGCGGTAATGACGGCCTCGGCTTAAGGGGTCTTGGAGGGCAAGCATGGCCTTTGGCCCAGACGAAATCGAGCGCTATGCCCGCCATCTGGTCCTGCGCGAGATCGGCGGACCGGGGCAGCAAAAGCTAAAAGCAGCCAAGGTCTTGGTGGTTGGGGCGGGCGGGCTTGGCGGTCCAGCCGCACTTTATCTAGCGGCAGCGGGGGTTGGCACGCTTGGCCTGGTTGATGCCGATACGGTTAGCCTGTCCAATCTGCAAAGACAGGTCCTGTTTACCACCGCCGATATTGGTCAATCCAAGACCGAGGCGGGGCAAAGGCACCTTGAGGCGCTTAACCCCCACATCCAACTGGTATCGCACCCTGTTGCCTTCACCCGGCAGAACGCGCGTGATCTGGTTAAAGACTATGACCTGATCCTTGATGGGGTGGATGATTTTGCCGTCCGGTTCTTAATCAATCAGGCCTGTCTGGATGAGGCCAAGGTCTTGGTGTCCGGCGCAATTGGCCGCTGGACCGGCCAGGTCGCTGTGTTTGAAGGCCGGCCCTGTTACCAGTGTCTAGTGCCTGATATTCCGCCCGAGGCCGAGACTTGTTCTGCGGTTGGCGTGGTTGGGGCCTTGGCGGGCGTGATCGGGGCTATGATGGCCATGGAGGCGATCAAGACCATAACCGGCGCAGGCGAGGCCTTGACCGGACGGCTCTTGATCTATGATGGTCTGTCTGCAGAGTCGCGGACGGTCAAATTGTCCGCAGACCCGGCCTGCCCGGCTTGCGGTGCGGGCGGTCATCTATAGGGGGCAGGGCGCCATGAAGACGGTATTGAAATGGGCAGGGTTTGGGGTGCTTGGCCTCGTCGTGCTCTTGGCCGGGGCCTATCTGGCCCTGCGCCGTCCTGACATTCCCTTTAAGACCCTAGAGGCCAAATACGCCAATAGCGCCTCGCACTATCTAGATCTGCCCAGCGGCGCGCACGTGCATTATCGCGATCAGGGCAATGCCAAGGGCCCGGTTCTGGTATTGGTGCATGGGTTTTCGGCCTCCTTGCACACCTGGGAGCCCTGGGTTGGCCTCTTAGGTAACCAATACCGCATTATAACGCTCGACCTGCCTGGCCATGGTCTGACCCGCGCCCCGGCCAATTATAAGCCCTCGATTGATGCCTATGCTGATCTGGTGGCCCAGACCACGGCAAGGCTAGGTGCGCCGCGCTTTGTTTTGGCGGGCAATTCCATGGGCGGCGGCGTCGCTTGGAACCTTGCGACGCGCTATCCAGAGCGCCTTAATGGCCTAGTCCTGGTCGATAGCGCCGGTTGGCCGCATGAGGGCGCCAATGCCCGCACGCCTCTGGCCTTTAAGCTTTTGCGCTTTCCGATTGCCCGGGCGCTTGGCCAACAATTGGATACCTCATCCATCGTTGCGGCGGGTCTAAGGGACGCCTTCCACAACAAGGCCCTGGTCGATCAGGCCATGATTGACCGCTATGTGGAACTGGGCCGGGCTGAGGGTCACCGCGCCTTGATCATGAATTTGCAAACGGCGCGCAAGCCCGTGACGGTCGATCAGGCTAAGGCGCTTTTGGCCACAATCAGGGTGCCGACCCTAGTCATGCATGGCGAGGATGATGCCCTGATCCCGGTTGCCGATGGCAAGGCCCTAGCCGGCGCCATACCGGGCGCTAGCCTGATCCTTTACCCCGCGACCGGTCATATTCCGATGGAAGAAAAGGCTGAGCAATCTGCAGCCGACCTTAGGGCCTGGCTTAAGCTTAAGGGGCTTGGCTAGGCCGTGGGGGCCCTAAAGCATGGCCGGAATGACCCGATCGGGCGGGCGGTGCCCGTCCATAAAGGTCTTGATATTGATAATGACCTTTTCGCCCATATCGACCCGGCTCTCGACCGTGGCCGAGCCCATATGCGGCAAGAGCACGACATTGGGCAGTTTGAGCAGCTTGGGATTAATGGCCGGCTCGTGCTCATAGACATCGAGGCCCGCGCCCGCAATCTCGCCGCGCGACAGCATATTCGCCAGCCCCGCCTCGTCAATCACTTCACCGCGCGCCGTATTGACCAAGATCGCATGCGGCTGAAGCAGCTTAAGCCGCCTAGCCGATAAGAGGTGGAAGGTCGCCGGGGTATGGGGGCAATTGACCGAGACCACATCCATGCGCGCCAGCATCTGGTCTAGGCTTTCCCAATAGGTCGCCTCTAACTCTTCGGCAATGCGCGGACTGACCGGTTTGCGGTTGTGATAGTGGATTTGCAGACCAAAGGCCTTGGCGCGTTTGGCCACGGCCTGACCGATCCGGCCCATACCGACAATGCCAAGCCGCTTGCCATAAATCCGACGACCCAGCATCCAGGTTGGCGACCAGCCTTGGAAGCCACCATTTTGCACCACCTGGGCGCCTTCGACCACGCGCCGGGCCGAGGCCAGGATCAGGGCCATGGTCATATCGGCCGTGTCCTCGGTCAGGACACCAGGCGTATTGGTAACCGTAATGCCGCGGGCATTGGCGGTAGCGACGTCGATATTGTCGACCCCGGCGCCAAAATTGGCGATCAGTTTCAGGCCCTCGCCCGCACGCGACAGGAGCCGCGAATCGATCCGGTCGGTAATGGTCGGCACCAAGACCTCTGCTCTTTGCAGGGCATCGAGCAGGGCGTCAGGGCTCATGGGCTCATCGCTCAGATTAAGCTCTGTGTCGAACAATTCGCGCAGGCGCGTCTCCACCGGGTCCGGCAGTTTGCGCGTGATGATGACTTTCGGCTTGCGGGCGGCCATGAAGCAATCTGAAAAAAAGAGGCGGCGCGCTCAAGGCGCGATATAATACCCTTAGCAAACGGTCCGCTCCGGGCCAAGGCAGGCTTTTCGTTCTGGATGCGCAAGAATGATGTTTGACACTCTAAAACAGCGCGCCGGGCCGCAAATTGCCCAAAAACATGGCGCAGCGCCAAGCGCTAAGCGCGCGATCCTGTTGGCCGCCATTTGGCTATGGGTATTTGTACCGGGCCTTGGCCGAACTGAAAATTTTTCGTCCGGTCCGGTTTCCGAACGCCAGACCCCATCTGGCCTGCCCGTACCGCGCTATGTTTCGCTAAAATATGACACCACAAATGCAAGGGCAGGGCCTGGCGACGATACCCACCTTTTGTTTGTGTTTCGCGTTAAGGGCCTTCCCGTCCAGGTCGTGGCCGAGACCCGCGAATGGCGCAGGGTTTGCGACCCGGACGGCGGATTGTCTTGGGTTCACAAGCGCTTGACCGACGGACGGCGCACAGTCCTGAGGCTTAAGGCTGAGCCCCTGCCCATGCTTAAACATAAGAGGCTTGATGCCCCAGTGGTCGCTTATTTAAAGCCAAAAGCCCTTGCGGGCCTTGAGCGCTGTGACAAGGATTGGTGCGAAATCAAGGTTGATAAGCTTAAGGGCTGGGTGCCCGCTAAGGCGGTTTGGGGAACCGAAACCCAAGCCCTGTGCCGCACAAGTCGATAATGGGTCGTTGAGGCCCGGGGCTGGCCTGTGCTAGGCCTGATCCACAAATCATCAGCGCGGCACCGTTTGCCCGCTGCGCGAAGGAATATGTGTTTTATGATGCCTGTAAAAGACCATTACTCCAAGGATGAGCTATTGGCTTGTGGCCGCGGCGAAATGTTTGGCCCCGGCAATGCCCAATTGCCCGTGCCCAATATGCTGATGATGGATCGGATCACGGCCATCTCCAAGGAGGGCGGCCTGTTTGGCAAGGGCCATGTCGAGGCAGAGCTGGATATTGATCCCAGCCTTTGGTTTTTCCAGTGCCACTTTATTGGCGATCCGGTCATGCCGGGCTGTCTGGGCCTAGATGCCATGTGGCAGCTGGTTGGGTTCTTCCTTGGCTGGTCCGGCGCGCCGGGCCGAGGCCGTGCCCTGGGCGTGGGCGAGGTCAAATTTAGTGGTCAGGTCACGCCGAATGTCAAAAATCTGGTCTATAAGATTGACCTCAAGCGGGTGATCATCCGCAAGCTGGTCATGGGGGTTGCCGACGGGGTCTTGATCGCCGACGGCAAGCCCATTTATGAGGCCAAGGACCTTCGCGTCGGCTTGTTCGATGCGAAGGACCTAGTCTAGACCTAGAGATAAATCGCTAAGGCCGCGCTCGATCTCGGGCGCGACAAGAGCGGAACGTGTTTAGAGGAAGGATGCGCCCATGCGCCGAGTCGTCATTACCGGGATCGGCATTGTATCCTCGATTGGAAACAATGCGGACGAGGTGCTCGCCTCGCTGAAAGAGGCCAAGTCGGGCATTGTCTCTGCCCCAGACTATGCCGAGCTTGGCTTTCGTTGCCAGGTGCATGCCACCGCCAAGCTGGACTGGGAGTCTCTGGTCGATCGTCGGGCTGCGCGATTCCTAGCCCCCGGCACAGCCTATGCCCATATTGCTATGGACCAGGCCGTTGCGGATAGTGGGCTCTCAGAAGGCCAGGTGTCCAATGAGCGCACCGGCCTGATTGTCGGCTCTGGCGGTGCCTCGACCCGCTCTATCGTCCAGGCGGCGGAAATTACCCGCGAAAAGGGCCCCAAGCGGGTTGGTCCGTTTGCTGTGCCAAAAGCCATGAGCTCTGGCCCCTCGGCAACCTTGTCGACCTGGTTTAAGATTCGCGGCCTCAACTATTCGATCTCATCGGCCTGCGCCACCTCGACCCATTGTATTGGGGCTGGGGCTGAGCAGATCATGATGGGCAAGCAGGATGTGATATTTGCTGGCGGCTGCGAAGAGCTAGACTGGACCTTGTCGGTCTTGTTTGACGCGATGGGCGCCATGTCCTCCAACTTTAATGACACCCCGGCCAAGGCCTCGCGCGCCTATGACAAGGATCGCGACGGGTTTGTGATTGCCGGCGGCGCGGCCATTCTCGTGCTCGAAGAATTGGAACATGCCCGCGCCCGCGGCGCCAAGATCTATGCCGAGGTCACGGGCTATGGCGCCAATTCCGATGGCCATGACATGGTTGCCCCCTCAGGCGAAGGTGCCGTGCGCTGTATGCGCATGGCCATGCAGGGCCTAAACCGCAAGATCGATTATCTTAATCCGCATGGCACCGCCACACCGGTGGGCGATGCCAAGGAAATGGATGCGGTTCGCGAAGTGTTTGGCGCCGACGCGCCCCTGATCTCATCAACCAAATCCTTGACCGGCCATTCTCTTGGGGCGGCGGGCGCGCAGGAGGCGGTCTATAGCCTCTTGATGCTCAATCACGATTTTGTCTGTGAGAGCGCTAATATCGAAACTCTCGACCCGGCTTTTGAGGGCCTGCCGATCGTGCGCAAGCGCATTGATCGCAAGCTTGATACGGTCATGTCCAATAGCTTTGGCTTTGGCGGCACCAATGGCTGCCTGGTCATGAGCCGCCTTGAAGACTGATTAAATTTGCCGGGCCGCTTGCGGCCAAGGAGACCAACATGGCCGAAGACTACGACCTGCCCAAGGGCGATCTGATGAAGGGCAAAAAAGGCCTGATCATGGGCGTTGCCAATCACAATTCCATCGCCTGGGGTATTGCCGCCCAAATGGCCGCCCAGGGCGCGGAACTGGCCTTTAGCTATCTGGGCGAGGGTCTTGAGCGCCGGGTCCGTCCCTTGGCCGAGAGCGTGGGCTCAAAACTGCTGATCCAGGCCGATGTTGCCGATGACGCCTCAATGGACGCGGCCTTTGCCGAGGTCGAAAAAGAGTTTGGCACGCTCGACTTTCTCGTTCATTCGATCGCCTTTGCCGATAAGGAGCAACTCAAGGGCTCGTTTGTGGAAAACACCACGCGCGAAGGCTTTTTGAGTGCGATGAATATCTCGGCCTATAGTTTTGTCGATTGTTCGCGCCGGGCGGCCAAGCTGATGCCCAATGGCGGCTCGATCATCTGCATGACCTATCTGGGCGCCGAACGGGTCATCCCCAATTACAATGTCATGGGCGTGGCCAAGGCGGCTTTGGAAGCCTCCACCCGCTATGTCGCGCGCGATCTGGGCCCGCAAGGCATTCGGGTCAATGCGATCTCGGCAGGGGCCATGCGCACCTTGTCGCTCGCCGGGATTTCCGGTGGCCGCGGCATGCTCTCGCAAGGGCGCGCCTTTAGTGCCCTGAAAGAAGACACCTCAATGGAGGGCGTGGCCGGGGCCGCGCTTTGGCTCTTGTCCGATCTTGGCCGCTCAACCACCGGCGAGGTCGTGCATGTCGATGCTGGCTTCCATATGGTTGGCCTGCCGGACGGCTTTGAAGCCTAGTAAAAAAGGGGGCTTAACGCCCCCTTTCTCGTCCTAGTCCATGGTCACCACAACCTTGCCCATGGCCTTGCGGCTGCCAAGATGGGCAATGGCCTTGCCAGCGTCTTTCAGGGCAAAGGTTTCGGACACATGCGGCTTGATCTTGCCTTGTGCATAGAGGCCCATAAGCTCAGCCACATTTTGTTGATGGATCTTGGGCTCGCGCGCCACAAACGCGCCCCAGAACACGCCGACAATCTGACAGCCCTTGAGCAGGCTAAGGTTTAGCGGAATGGACGGGATACCCGCCGGGAAGCCGATGACGAGGAACCGGCCTTCCCAGGCAATCGAGCGCAGGCTGGCCTCGGCATAATCGCCGCCGACCGCGTCATAAATCACATCGGCGCCATTGGGGCCGCAGGCTTGTTTGAACAGGTCGGCCAGGGCTTTTTTGCCGTCCTTATCAAAGGGGCCGTGCGGATAGACGACGCCGGCATCGGCGCCGCGGGCAATGGCCAGATCCACTTTTTCTTGCGATGAGGCCGCCGCAATCACCCGCGCGCCCATGGCCTTGCCCAGCTCAACGGCCGCCAGGCCAACCCCTCCGGCTGCGCCCAGGACCAGCAAGGTCTCGCCGGGCTTAAGATCGCCGCGCTGTTTGAGGCCATAATGCGAGGTGCCATAGGTCATGATGAAGGCGGCGCCTTCGGAAAACGGCATGGAGTCCGGCATGGGGATGCAGCGCTTGGCATCCAGAGTCAGTTTTTGCGCCATGCCGCCCCAGCCGGTCGAGCCAATCACCCGGTCGCCGACCTTGAGATGGGTCACGCCCTCGCCGACCGCCTCAACCACGCCGGAAACCTCACCGCCGGGGGCAAAGGGACGGGCGGGCTTGAACTGATACTTGTCCTCAATAATCAGCACGTCAGGATAATTGACCCCGCAGGCCTTGACCGCCAAAAGCACTTCGCCTGCCCCCGCTATGGGATCGGCCAGGTCTTCAATCACCAAGGTTTCTGGGCCACCGACGCTCTTGCTCAGCACTGCCTTCATTGTTTTGCTCCCGATTAAACGCTTGTTCGATACTGCCGCGACGCTAGCGCATACGCCATCAAGCGCAAGCCCACAAAGGCGGCGCGATATCAAAGACTGATTCTGCAAATTCAGGAGCGGGCAGGGTTTTCACCGCACAAACATCCGCTCGGTGGGCGGGCCAACCCGCCTGTCCTTGGCCTAGTTCAGGCGCAAGGCCCGCTGCAGGACGCCCAGCGCGCCTTGGAAACGCAGATCGCCAAAGGACACGGCCAAGGCGTAACAAACCTCGCCCGCATCTGCGACAGGCTGGTGGACAATGCCTTCACCGGCAATCGAGATCTCACCCGTGCCAAAATGGTGCCGGCCATCATGGAACGCGCCGGTCAGCACCAGGGTCACTTCATCACCCGCGTGATCGTGCCTTGGCACACTGGCGCCGGGATTAATGCGCAAAAGCTCGACATGGGCGCTGCCGCCCAGATCCATGGGCAGACGGCGAACGCCGATCCCGGCAAATTTCCAAGCCTGGGTGTCAAGCGCCTCAAACGCGGCATTTCGGACAGGCTCAGGCAGGCCCAGCAGTTCGGTCAGGCCAGCCCCCGCCGCTTTTGCCGCATCGCGCGCTTGCAAATCGATCTGATCAAGTTGGTCAATCCTGGCCAAACTATCGGCTAGGGCGGTTTGGGCCATGGTCACTGGCAATTCATCTTCCAGCAAAAGGCCGCCGACAATGTCGCGCTCTTGCGACACAAAACCGGGTGCGCCGCGCAAGGTGGCTGCGGTGTCGATCAGGAGCTGGAGGCCCGGCTCGGCATGGGCCATAAGGCTGAGGTTTTGCAAAGAGGCGATCAAAGACTTGGACCCCGGTCCTGATGGTGGAAATCGGACTTTTTGCCCGATTAGCCCTGTGATATGCGCCGCAAAGGCGAGGTTTCAAGGCCAATCCAAGATTTTTGGTCATGCCTCGCCCTCTAGCCGTATGCGCAATTTTTGAAAGGCCAGTCTTAGACGCGATTTCACTGTGCCCAGCGCAAGTCCGGTGACATCGGCAATCTGGCGGTGGGACAGGCCCTCATAAAAGGCGCGCCGCACCAGATCGACCTGTTCGGGCGGCAGTTCGGCCAGGGCTGTGCGAACCTGGGTTTCACGCTCGGCAGCATCGAGCCCGGCATCGGGTGCGATTTCACCTAGGGGCTGCAGACCAGGATCGTCAGCATCCAAGACCGCGCGCTGTTCGCGCCGAAACGCATCAATGCGCCGGTTTCTCGCTATGCGATAAATCCAGGTGGCGGCCGAGGCCTGAGTGCGATCAAACTGGCCAGCCTTGCGCCAGACCGTAACCATGACTTCCTGGGCAAGATCTTCGGCCTGGGCGGGATCAAGTCCTAGGCGCAGCAAATAGCCCTTTAGCCTTGGCGCATAATGGGCAAACAGGGTGGCAAAGGCCGTTCGGTCCTGATGGGCGGCTATGGCCTCGATTAGATCGGCCAGGTGGCTGCGCTGCCCAGCCTCGGTCTGGCCTAGATCGTCATTTGGAGTTTGCGTGGCCGACAAGACAGGTTCCTTGGGCTTGACCCAGAGCGTGCGTCTTGTGTCTTAAAGCATTCTGGCCAGTATGGAACAATCACCCGCATGGCGCAGTGACGCAGGTCCGCAAATTGCCATGCAAGACTAAGGGCGTTTGGAAGCGGGCGCTTATCTGATATGTAGCGCCTAACTTGTAACAGGAAGCCGCGCCTTGGGTGTGACCCTTGATCTTTCGCGATCTCAAATCGCAGACGCAAAGCCAAGTTCCGGCCCAATCAATCTGGCGGGCCTGACGCGTGAGGGGCTAAAGGCGGCCTTGATTGCCGGTGGGGCTTGCGCGCCCGACAAGGCGCGGATGCGGGCGGCCCAGATGTGGCGCTGGATCCATCATTTCGGCGTCACTGATTTTGATCGCATGACCGATATCGGCAAGGATGTCCGTGCGGTCATGGCCGATCGCTATGTGGTGGCAAGGCCCGAGGTCACCGAGCGTCAGGTCAGCCGCGATGGCACCCGAAAGTGGCTATTAAGGTTTGCCCCGGGCGTCGAGGCTGAGGCTGTATTTATTCCGGGCGTTGGCCGGGCCGGGGCCTTGTGTGTCTCCAGCCAGGTCGGCTGTACGCTCAATTGCACCTTTTGCCATACCGGCACCCAGCCCCTGGTGCGCAATCTGACCGCCGCTGAAATCGTCGCCCAGGTCCAGGTGGCGCGGGATGATCTGGAAGAATGGCCATCTCCGGCAGAGGGTCGGCAATTATCCAATATCGTGTTTATGGGCATGGGCGAGCCACTCTATAATCTGGACGCCGTGTCCGAGGCCATGACCATTGTTTCGGATAATGAGGGCATTGCCCTATCGCGCCGCCGGATCACGGTTTCAACCAGCGGCGTCGTGCCCCAGATCGGGCCGCTTGGCACCAAGACCAATGCCATGTTGGCGATTTCCTTGCACGCGACCCAGGATGAGTTGCGTGACACCCTGGTGCCGCTGAACCGCAAATATCCGATTGCTGAACTTATGGCCGCGATCAAGGCCTATCCGGGCCTGTCCAATGCGCGGCGGGTGACGTTTGAATATGTCATGCTCAAGGGTATAAATGACAGTCTGGCCGATGCTCGGGCCCTGGTGCAATTGGTCCGCGGCCTGCCCGCCAAGATCAATCTAATCCCTTTCAATCCCTGGCCTGGCTCGCCTTATGAATGCTCGGACTGGGCGACGATTGAGAAATTTGCCGCCGTAATCAATAAGGCGGGCTATGCCTCACCAATCCGCACGCCGAGGGGCCGCGATATCCTAGCCGCCTGCGGTCAGCTCAAGTCGGAGAGCGAAAAAATCCGTGCCAGCGCCCTGCGTCAGGCCGCCGACTAAATCTGTTTTCAACAAACCGCCGAGCCCCGCCCATGTCCCCTGAAATCCAAGCCTTTACCAATGCCATTGCCATTGCCTTGGCGCATATGGGCCTGACCTTGGTGCTGTTATTCGTCGGCGCGACGGTTTATGCCTTGATTACTCCGCATAAAGAGATTCAGCTGATTCAAGAGGGCAATACGGCCGCGGCCCTGTCGTTTGGCGGCATGATTGTCGCGCTGGCCTTACCGCTGGCCTTGTCTTTGGCAGGCTCTAACACCCTGGCCGAGGTTGGGCTCTGGGGCGTGATGTCGGTGGCGGTGCAACTCTTGATCTTTCGATTAACCGATATGCTGCTGGCTGGCCTTCCTGAGCGCATTCGCGAGGGCGAGCTTGCGGCGGCAACCTTGCTGGTCAGTGCCAAGCTGGCAACCGCAATGGTGCTGGCCGCCGCCTTGGCTGGCTGATCCGTCACCCTGATGCATTTCCCCAAACTTCCCGACTGGTTGATCTATCTGGCTGTGGTGCTGGCCCTGATTATTGCCGCGATTGGCCGCCAAGAAAATGTCGATGCCCCGCCGCCGCCGCCGGTCAGTGCTGATGAGGCCGCAGCCCTGTCGCTGGACACCAACGTGGTTGGCCATATCCAATTGCCACCAGACCTGTCGCCCTCGCGCATGAGCACGGCCTTTTCCATCGCCGATAATGGCATTTGGCTAACCGCCCTGCATGGCGTCGACCATTGCGCCCGGGTGATTGTGATGGTCTCGGAAAGCCGCGGCGTGGTGGCCAGTGTCCGGCCCGTACCCCAACACGATATTGCCGTTCTGATCACCAAGGGCGGGGCCCCGGCCCTGCCCTTGGCTGAAGCCCCGCCCGCCCATCAGGGTGAACTGGCCTATCATCTGGGCTATTCGGGCGGCACGGCGGGCGAGGCTGCGAGCCGCTATCTTGGCCCCAATAGGCTTGGCGGCAATAAGCGCGGCGAAGCGCCAAGACCGGTCTTAAACTTTGCCGAGGTCGGCCGCACCGAGGGCCTAAAGGGCCCGCTGTCAAGCCTGAGCGGCGCGCCGGCCCTGGATTTGAGCGGCCGGGTGATTGGCGTGACGCTTGAGGTCGCGCCGCGCCGGGGCCGGATCTATACCTCAACACTGCAAAGCCTGACCGCAGCCCTGGCCGTGGCCAAACCGGCTGAGGTGCCAGCAGCCTCAGCCGCCTTTGCCGTCGGCGAGCCGATAACGGTCGATAATTATGGCCGGGTAGGCGACACCTTGCGGCGCGATATGCGCGTGGTTCGGGTCGCCTGCCTGGCGCGCTAGAGTCTGGCCCGCTAGCCCTATTTCACCGCCCGGTTCTTAACCAGATCATCGACCACGGCGGGATCGGCCAGGGTTGAGGTATCGCCAAGGGCACCCAGCTCATTTTCGGCAATCTTGCGCAGGATCCGGCGCATAATCTTGCCCGACCGGGTCTTGGGCAGGCCCGGCGCCCACTGGATGACATCAGGCGCGGCAAAGGGCCCGATTTCTTGGCGTACCCACAAGATCAGCTCCTTGCGCAGGGCCTCGCTCGGCTCCAGATCATGGGCCAGCGTGACATAGGCATAAATGCCCTGACCCTTGATATCGTGCGGATAGCCGACCACGGCCGCCTCGGTCACGCCACTATGACCGACCAGGGCGCTTTCGATCTCGGCCGTGCCGAGGCGGTGGCCCGATACATTGATCACGTCATCAACCCGGCCGGTAATCCAATAATAGCCGTCTTGATCGCGCCGACAGCCATCGCCGGTAAAATACTTGCCGGGATAGGTGGTGAAATAGGTGGTGATAAAGCGCTCATGATCGCCGTAAACGCTGCGCATCTGGCCAGGCCAGCTATCGGTCAGGCAAAGATTGCCCTCCACCGCGCCTTCCAGCACTTGGCCTTCGGCATCGACCAGCTGTGGCTTGACGCCGGGCAGGGGCTTGGTCGCCGAGCCAGGCTTGAGCGGGGTTGCGCCGGGCAGCGGTGAAATCAGGGCCGCGCCGGTTTCAGTCTGCCACCAGGTATCGACGATCGGGCAGCGCCCTTCGCCGACCACGCGGTGGTACCAGAGCCAGGCCTCAGGATTGATCGGCTCGCCGACCGAGCCCAGCAGGCGCAAGGATTTGCGCGAGGTCTTGGTCACGGGCTCATCGCCCTCGCGCATCAGGGCGCGAATGGCGGTGGGGGCGGTATAAAAGATCTCGACCTGATGCTTATCGATCACCTGCCAGAACCGCGAGGCATCGGGATAATTGGGCACGCCTTCAAAGATCAGGGTGGTGGCGCCATTGGCCAGCGGGCCATAGACAATATAGCTGTGGCCCGTGACCCAGCCGACATCGGCCGTGCACCAAAACACCTCGCCCGGGCGATAATCAAAAATCAGCTCATGCGTATAGCTGGCCCAGGTCAGATAACCGCCGGTGGTGTGCAAGACGCCCTTGGGCTTACCGGTTGAGCCAGAGGTATAGAGGATGAAGAGCGGATCCTCCGCCCCCATGGGCTCGGGCGCACATTCGGCCTCTACGGTGTGGCGCGCCTCCGAATAGGACACATCGCGGCCAGCCTGCATGGGCACCGCGGCCCCGGTGCGGGTAATCACCAAGACGGTGGTGACATCGGGGCAGGATTTTAAGGCCTCATCGACATTGGCCTTTAGCGCAATCTTGCGCCCGCCGCGTAGGCCCTCATCGGCAGTAATGATCACATGGCTGTCGCAGTCCTGCATGCGCCCAGCAATGGAATCGGGTGAAAAGCCGCCAAATACCACTGAATGCACCGCGCCAATCCGCGCGCAGGCCAACATGGCATAGGCTGCCTCTGGGATCATGGGCATATAGATGGTGACCCGGTCGCCCTTTTTGACGCCCCGGCCTTTCAGCACATTGGCCATGCGGCAGGTTTCTTCATAGGCCTGGCGATAGGTGATCTTGGCGCTTTGGCTCGGATCATCGCCTTCCCAGATAATCGCGACATCATCACCGCGGGCCGCCAGATGCCGGTCTAGGCAATTGACGCTGGCATTGAGCACGCCATCGGCAAACCAGCGGATGCGAAAATCCTCGCGCTTAAAGGACACATCCTTGACCACGCTAAACGGCTTGATCCAGTCCAGCCGCCCGGCAATGCCGCGCCAAAAAGCGTCTGTATCCACCGACTCGGCTTTAAGGGCGGCCTCATAGCCCGCTGTGTCCATATGGGCGCGCTGAGCCCAGGCGGCGGGAACGGCAAAGACTTGATCAGGATGCGACACAGGGGTTTCTCCGCAATTCACGTTTTGAGCGAAGTATGCCGACCAAGCGGCCTGTGGCAAGGTGGCGCAAACATTCTGTTGAGACGGGGGCGTGACGCCGGGCGCTTGCGGGTCTAAACCAAGGCCATAGGGAGACCGCCATATGTTGCTGCATCAATCGACCTGGCCCGAGATCGAGGCTTTTTTGACTCGCTCAAAGACCGTGATCATTCCAATTGGCTCTAATGAGCAACACGGTCCCACCGGTCTTTTGGGAACAGATTGGATGTGCCCGGAAATCATTGCGACCGAGGCGCAAAAAACCGCTGATATCTTGGTTGGCCCGACCTTTAATATTGGCATGGCCCAGCACCATCTTGGCTTTCCTGGCACAATCAGTCTTAGGCCCTCAACCTTTATCGCCGCGATTGGCGACTGGACCCGGTCCTTGGCCGCGCATGGGTTTGACAAGATCTATTTCTTGAATGGCCATGGCGGCAATGTCGCCACGATTGAGGCGGCGTTTTCAGAGCTCTATGCCGAGGCCTCGTTCTTGCGCCAACCGCGCGGCTTTTCGCTGAAATTGCGCAATTGGTGGGACCTAAAGGGCGTGATGCGGTTGGCCGAGGCCCAGTTTCCGGTCGGTCATGGCAGCCATGCCACCCCGTCGGAGATTTCCGTGACCCAATGGGCCTATCCCAATGCGATCAAGACCGCTGATTATAGCCCCAAGATCGCCCCAACCGGCCCGATCCGCGAAGCGTTGGATTTCCGCGCCCGCTATCCCGACGGCCGTATGGGCTCTGACCCGGCCCTGGCCAGCCCGCAAAAAGGCGGTGAACTGGTCAATCAGGCCGCATTGAGCCTGATCGAGGAGGTCGCCAGTTTTGGCGGCGAACCCTTCCTCGTCTAGGCCGCGATCACGTTTGGGCCATCCAGCCTGACCGGCCAGGCACCCAGGGCCTGACCTGCGCAGGGCCCAGACGTGCAGACCCCGGTTGAAGGCTCAAACAAGGCGCCATGCGCGCTGCAGATAATCTTATCGCCCGTCTTGGTCAGATAGCGGTCGGGTTGGCCCGCTAATGGCCAGCCGGCATGCGGACAATGGTCGATATAGCCCAGCACGCGATCGCCGTACCGCACGACAAAGCCTAAAAACAGGGCCTCATCTTGGCGAAACACAAACCCTTTGGCGCCAGGATCGGCCAGATCGCTTAAGGCGCAAAGTACGGTGCCCGGTTTTGGCTGGGCCGGATTCAGGCCAGCCCCCCAAGGCTGATCTTCCAGGGCAGGATTTCGCGGCGCTCAAACAGACCCGCCAGGGCATAGGGGTCCTGATCGGCAAAGGCGGCGACCTTGGCCTGGTCATCGGTTTCAAACACCAGAATCGACCCGGCCATTTGGCCATCCGCATCCAGGATTGGTCCAGCGACCTTGAGCGGCAAGCTGTGGTCGCGCACATAGGCCAGATGCGCCTCGCGCGTCGCCATGCGCAGGTCGAGCGAGTCTGGGCGATCGTGGCAGATCAGGACATAGAGGGCCATTTGGGGATCCTTTGGGCTTTAAAAATCGGTTTCTGTGCGTAGGGGCCGCGATAACAGGGCCGCTATGGCGGTGTCTAGATCGGTTTCCCCGGCCAATACGCCAGCGACCGCTTCGCATATCGGGGTCTCGACCCCAAGCTTGGCCGCTAGGGCCCGCACCGCCGGGGCCGAGGCCACGCCTTCTGCGACGCTGAGCTTGCCGCTCAAGGCCTCATTGAGGCTTTGCCCGCGCCCAAGCGCTAGCCCCACGCTCATATTACGCGATTGCGGGCTAGAACAGGTCAAGACCAGATCGCCAAGGCCGCAAAGCCCGGCCAGGGTTTCGGCCTCAGCCCCCAGGGCTACGGCCAGCCGGGTCATTTCGGCAAAGCCGCGGGTTAAGACCGCGGCATGGGCGCTGCGGCCAAGGGCGCGGCCCTCGACCACGCCGCAGGCTATGGCCAAGACATTTTTCACCGCCCCACCAGCTTCTGCACCAATCAGGTCATGGGAAAGGTAGGGCCGAAAACTGGGATTAGCCAGGTGATCGGCGAGGGCGCGGCCAAGGTCTAGATCGGCGCAGGCCAGGGTTATGGCCGTCGGCAGGCCCCTAGCCACTTCGGCTGCGAAACTGGGGCCAGACAAGACGGCCAGCGGATGGCTAGGCGCAACCTCTGCCGCCACCTCGGTCATCAGCTTGAGCGAGCCCTGCTCAATACCCTTGGCGCAAAGCACAAACACGCAGCCTGGCCGGGCTATGGCGGCAAATTGCGTCAATGTGGCACGCAAGTGCTGGGCGGGCGGCACGGCCAAGACCAGGTCACAGGCGCTGAGTGCAGCCAGATCGCTGCTGGCCTCTATGCTGGGCGACAGATCAATACCGGGCAAGAACATCTGGTTTTGATGATTGACATTGATGGACTGGACCACCTCGGCCTCGCGCGCCCAGAGCAGGACCTTGCGCTCAGGTCTAGCGCAGGTCTGGGCCAGGGCCGTACCCCAGGCGCCGCCGCCAATCACGCCCAAGGTGTCAAACGTCTGGGCCCTAGCGCTTGTCATGCCTTTGCGCCCTTACGACTGAGCTTATGGATGGGCTGATCAAGCGCGGCGGCCGCATCGAGCGGCCAACGAGGCCTTGCCGCGACATCGAGGCCATCGATGAGGCCAAGCCTTAGCCGCTCCGCCCCGGCCAAGGCGATCATGGCGGCATTGTCTGTACAATAGCGTAAGGCGGGGGCTGCAAAGCTAAAGCCGTGCTTGGCACAGGCTGCCTGCAGGGCCGCGCGCACGACACGATTGGCTGCAACGCCGCCCGCCACGACAAAGCGCTTATCACCTGAGGTCAGGCCCTGGCCATATTGCAGCATGGCCCGCTCGGTCCGCTCGGCCAATTGGCGGGCAATCGCGGCCTGAACCCCTGCGGCCAAATCACGCCTTTGCGGATCCTCGCTCAAGGTGATGGCGATCCGGGCCGCCGCCGTTTTTAGGCCGGAAAATGAAAAATCACAGCCGTCGCGGCCCAAAAGCGCGCGGGGCAGGGGATAGCGGTCTGGATCACCGCCCACCGCCAGTTGCTCTAGGGCCGGCCCGCCAGGATAGGCCAGGCCAAGGGTCTTGGCGATCTTGTCAAACGCCTCGCCGGCCGCGTCATCTATGGTGGTGCCAAGCCGCAAGCATTGGCCAATACCCCTGACCTCGAGCAACTGGCAATGGCCACCAGAGGTTAGCAGCAGCAAGAAGGGATAGGGCACGTCGGCCTCCAGCCGCGCCGATACCGCATGCCCCTCTAGATGGTTAACCGCCATTAAGGGCAGATTCAGGCCAAGCGACATGGCCTTACCTGCTGACAGGCCAACCATAACCCCGCCGACCAGGCCGGGCCCTGCGGTTGCGGCTATGCCATCAAGCTCGGAATACCTAAGTCCCGCCGCCGTCATGGCCGCTGCAATCACCCCGTCGATCGAGTCCACATGCGCGCGGGCCGCGATTTCCGGCACCACACCGCCAAACGGGGCATGGCGGGCAATCTGGCTGTCTATGATCGAGGACAGGACCTCGGTCTTGTCGCCACACAGGCGAATAACCGCCGCCGCCGTCTCGTCACAGCTGGTTTCAATGCCTAAAATCGTAAAAACGCGGTCTTGCGAACTGTGTGTGGTCAGGCTCATAAGTTGCGGCGCGGCCGCCTCTCCTGTAGCAGGCTGTTTATAGCCCCATCGAGGTAACCTTACCCCCGTGCACAAGCAACCCTTAGTCAAAATTGGCACCCGTGCCTCCAAGCTGGCCCTAACCCAGAGCCGCATGATGCAGGCGCGCATTGTGGTAGCGCTTGGCGGCGACCTCAGTGATGCCGATGCCATTGCGCCCTTGGTCGAAATCATTACCACAGGCGACCGAATTCAAGATCGCCGCCTGCTCGAGATCGGCGGCAAGGCCCTGTTCACCAAGGAGATCGAAGAGGCGCTGTTGGACGGCCGGATTGATTGCGCCGTGCATTCGCTAAAGGATGTGCCCGCCCTCTTGCCGCCTGGTCTTGTGATTGCCGCCATCCCTGAACGGGAGGATCCGCGCGATGCGTTTTTATCCCTGGGCTATGACCGCATTGAGGACCTGCCACAGGGTGCAAGGCTTGGCACCGCAAGCCTGCGCCGTCAGGCCCAGGCCCTGTTTCTTCGCCCTGATCTCGATATCGTCATGACCCGGGGCAATGTCGATACGCGTATTGCCAAGCTTGAGCGCGGCGAGGCCGATGCCATCCTTCTAGCCCTGTCCGGCCTCAATCGGCTGGGCCTCGGCCACCTTGCTCGCTCCTTGCTCGATCCGATTGCCGCGCCGCCAGCGCCGGGCCAAGGTGCACTGGCGATCGAGACGCGGATCGAAGATGTGGGCGCGGCCTGGGTGGCGGCCCTCAACCATGCCCCGACGGCGCTTCAGGTGGCGGCCGAACGTGGCGCGCTCGAGGCGCTCGAAGGCTCTTGCCGCACAGCGGTCGGTGCGCATGCCCAGATTACCGACCATGGCCTTAGCTTAACGGTCGAGGCCCTGACTCCGGATGGCGGCCTGCGGTTTCGCCAATTTGGCTCTATGCCGATTGGGGCTGGAAATCTGAGTGCCGAGACGCACGTCCGGGCGCGGGCCTTGGGACAGGCGCTTGGCCTTGCGGTCAAGGCCGAAGGCGGTGACGCGCTCCTACTCAGCGATCACTAGGGCGCTGCGGTGCGGATCTGGGTCACACGCGCACTGCCCCAGGCCACCGCTACGGCGGCTAGGCTTGCGGCAAGCGGCCATGATCCGGTGGTGGCCCCGGTGATTGAGGCCAGGCCCGCTCGCCTTGGGCTTGAAGATTTTGCCGGTGCCGGGGCCCTGGCCCTTACCAGTCAGGCGGGTGTGGCGGCCATTGCCGAGTTTGCCCCTAGGCTATGCGCCCTACCGGTCTTTGCTGTTGGGGATGCGACCGCCACGGCCGCACGTCTGGCTGGATTTGACCAGGTCTATTCAGCGTCCGGCCGGGTTGAGGATCTCGTCGCCCTGATTCTTGCCCATTCAGGCCTTGGCCCAATCCTTCATGCCAGTGCGCTTTTGCCTGCGGGCGATCTTGTTGGCGCGCTGGCCCTAGCCGGACGGTCAGCACGCCGTCTTGTGGTTTATGAGACGATACCGAGCCCCATCGCGGCCATGCCCGATCAGGTTGAGGCGATAATGATCCATTCTGGCCAGGCCGCAAAAGCGGTAGCCGCCATGATTTTGCCGCACCAAACCGAGATCTTGCGCCTTTATGGGCTGTCGAATGAAGCGGTCATGCCACTTGCAGCATTTAATTTTGCCAAAATCGCGATCGCACGGTTTGCCAATGAAGAGTCAATCCTTAGTCTGTTATAAGTCCAATCAGATGGGCGAGCCTGCCCCCAAGACTATAGATGTGAAGGCCCATGACCCAAGTGCCCCCGCCCGCTGCAAACGACCTGACCTATCCGCTGCGTGATCGCCGTCGCAAACCGCTTTTGGGTGCGGGGTTTTGGGCCATGATTGCCTTTGGCTTGGCCTGTATTCTTGCCGGTCTTGGTGTTTGGCATTATGGCCCGCTTGTTTTTTCGCCCGATCGTACTGTTGCCCCGCGCGCGGCCTCGTCTGCGGCGAGCTTGCCCGGCGATCCGACCAAGGCGCCGGAGGCCAGCACTGAGCCGATCTCGGCCAGGGCGGGCAATACATTGGCCGCATCGGATTCGGCCCTATTTGCCTTGCGTCAGCGGGTCAGCAATCTGGAAACCAGCCAGCAACAACAAGCGGCCGCTGGGGCGGCGGCCCTTGCCGCTGCGGCCCTAGACCGGGCGACCCAGACTTCTGGTCCGTTCCCGGATGATCTCGCGGCCATAGAGCCGCTTTTGCCAGCCGATACTAATCTTCGCGTCCTGCATCGATTGGCCGAAACCGGTGCCCCAACGCGGGCGACCCTAACCAAGACCTTTCCGGCCGCAGCCGCCAAGGCCGCCGCCGCAGCGCGCAGCCCAGAGCCGGGCGCGGGATGGTTTGCCAATGCTGTTCATGCCTTAAGCGCGATTATCACGGTGCGACGCATTGATCGCACCACCGGTAATGGACCCGACGCCCTCCTGGCACGGGCAGAGGTTCAGCTTGATGATGGTGATTTGGAGGGCGCCATTAAGGCGCTTGATGGGCTGCCCCCCCAGGCCCGCTTGGCCATGGCCGACTGGCGTCGGGGGCTGGAGCGTCGCACTGAAATCGACCGCCGGATCGGTGCCGTGCGCGCGCGGGCCCTGCGCGACCTAAGCCGAGCCGCCCTGGAAGGACGCAGCCAATGATCCGCGCGGCCCTGATCTTGTTTTTGGTCGCGGCCCTGGCCGTGATTGGCGTGGCCCTGTCTGGTCCTGCTGGCCATGCCAGTATGGAATGGTTGGGCTGGCGGCTAGATATGACCGCGGCGGCGGCCATCTTATTGGTCTTGGCCCTGGCCCTGATCTCGACCCTGTTTTGGCGCGCCCTCATCTGGTTGGTCGGTATGCCGCAAAGGGCGGCCAAGGCTCGGGCTGAGGCCTTGCGCCGACAGGGCATTGAGGCCCTGACCCGCGGATTTCTGGCGGCCTCGGCTGGCGATGGCTCAGAAGCGCGCCGCCTGACGCAAAAATCGGTGGAACTGGCGCAAGACATGCCCGGTTTGGTGCGAATCTTGGCAGCCCAGGCGGCTGAAGCCAGCGGTGATCATGCTGCGGTGGTTAGCGCCTATACGGCCATGCTGGGTTTTCCAGACATGCGTTTGGCCGCCTTAAAGGGCCTGATGCAGGCTGCGCTTGGGCACGGCGACCGATTGATGGCGCTTCGTCATGCCCAGGAGGCCTATGCCCTAGCCAAGACCGCCCGCTGGGCCTGGCGTGCCCTGCTCGAACATGCCTTGCAGTCCGGAAACTGGACCGAGGCCCTGGCCCTGCTGCAAGGGGGTCTGGAGCGCAAGATTGTGCCGCCAGTGGTGGCCGAACGTGGGCGCGCGGCCTTGCTGGCGGCAACCGCGGCAGGCCTAGAAAACGCCGATGGGGCCCGTGAGCGCAGCCGTGCCCTGGATTTGGCGCTGCAATCGGTCAAGCTAAAGCCTGATTTTGCCCCGGGCGTGGTTATGGCTGCGCGCCTTTCGGCGGTTGACGGCAAGGTGGCACGCGCCACCAGCCTGATCGAGGCGGCCTGGAAGGAAAGGCCGCACCCGGCCCTATGGCTGGCCTATCGCGACCTTAAAACCAATGAGACGCCCAAGGCGCGGGCTGTGCGGCTTCTGCATCTGGCCAATCTTAATGCCGGGCATAGGGAAAGCCAGATTCTGATGATTGAACAGGCCCTGTTGAGCGGCGATCGGTCGCTTGCCTTATCGATAGGTCAGGCCCTGACCGAGGCTGGCGCCGGGCCGACCGCGCGGCTTTGCGGCCTAATGGCGCGGGTATGCCTGGCCAATGCCCAGACCGATGAGGCGCGGGCCTGGATGACGAGGGGCACTGAGGCACCGCAAGAGCCCGACTGGTCAGATCTGGATCCGGAAGGCGGCGCATTTGCTTATTCCCCCGCTGACTGGGCGCGTCTGACCACCACCTATGCCGAGACCGGCGAGCTGATCCATCCCAGATTCGAGCGGCGCGAGCGCAGCATTAGTGAATTGCCAGCCTTGCCGATCGTTTTTAAGGCCTCGGCGCCGTTTGTGGCCGCGGCCGAGGCCGGAAGCTTTTTTGCGCCCCTGCCGGATGACCCAGGTCCTCTTGATGACGACCGGATGCCTGCCGAGCCGATTTCGGCCACTCGGCCGCCAGCCCGCCGTCGCTTGGGATCAGGCGCCCGGCCGGCAAAATAGCGGTTCAGGACGGTTTGACGTCGCCTGGGTTCAGCGCAAGGTGCATTGCGGTCGCCTTGCCGCTTGGCAAGTCCGCTTGGGCCCGCTACATAGCCGAGCAGGTTAGCCGCTTTAGCTCAGCTGGTAGAGCATCGCATTCGTAATGCGGGGGTCAGGTGTTCGAGTCACCTAAGCGGCACCATTGTCTGCGGATCGATTTCGCAAGCGCCTAGCCAGCCACCATCCCCAAGCCGCCGCAGCAATGCGGTATGGCCAAGCTTGCGCGCTTCCAGCCTATTTGCGCAACCAAGAATGCGCCCTGGGTTTGTGCAACATCAATGCTCTGCGGGTCCGGAAGGTCTATCTAGGGCCCACTAAGACGGACGGGCAATGCGTTTGAGCGTTGAATGCTATTGTTTCACGCTGAAATCATGAATTCGTCAGTTTCCTGACATAGTTGGCAATAGTGTAGGTAAAAATCAAATTTGTGCGCGCCCGGTGCATTCTAGTGCTTTAATTCGCTTAAATCTATAAAGGAAGGCATGGATTATTAGGCCGCACACTGTGCACAGGATTTTAAAAATTCTCTAATCGCAACACCGCTTTTGCATTGCGCCATGCGTTAGATCACCTATTAAAAGCAAATAGCCCAAGCGTGCGGGTGATTCTAAAGCGGGCCTGGTCTGCGGTTTTCGGCAATATGCTAGGCGTCACAAATCTCTGGGTCGTTCATGAAAATTTCGAATTTCTCTAAGTGTTTGTCATCGACTGAGCTAAAAGATTAATAGGGACCAAGCATGTTTTTCCAAATGCGAATGGCCCTCAATGATCTTGGCCGTGCCCTAGGCCTCTGGCACGTCTGGACCTATATGGCCTGGCAAGACGTCATATCGCGCTACCGGAGGTCCATTCTCGGACCCTTATGGGTCGCGGGCGGTATGATCGCGACATCGCTCGCGATTTCAGTGTCTTGGGGTGCAATATCCGGACAAAGCCTGCATGACTTTTTGCCATTCGCTGTGGGCGGGATCTTGGTTTGGATCCATTTCATCGCCCCATTAGTGGTCGAGGCGCCGGACCTTTTCGTCACCTCTCAGGGGGCGATCCGCAACAATGCTTTTCCGTTCATGTTTTATGTGCTGAGATTCACAATGCGCTCATTGTTTATTTTTGCGCATAACCTTGTTGTATTCGTTGCCTTGACGTTTTTTGTTGGCAATCCGCAACTGCCAAATTGGCAAATCATTCCAGGCGTGATCGTTCTGACCTTGGTCGTGCTCGCCTTAACGCCCGTCATCGCAATGGCGTCCGCGCGTTACAGAGACTTAAGATTCATGTTGCCCTTTTTGGCGCAAATCTTGTTCTTTATTACGCCGGTTTGGTGGCACCCCAATACCCTGGTTGGGCCTAAATCTGCGATCGTGCTCTATAACCCACTCTATTATTTGCTTGAAATCATGCGGACGCCACTCTTGGGCCAGCCCGTGCCAAACTTCACCTGGCTGGTCGCGCTCTCTATTCTCGCAGGCTCGCTCCTCTTGTGGTTTGTGAGTTTTTCCGCTGCGCGTCGCCGTATTGCATTTTGGATCTAGTCGGAAAGCCCCGCCGTATGCCAGTTGCAACTATTCGCCTGGACGATGTTCAACTCATCTATCCGATCTATTCGGTCCGGGCTCAATCTTTGCGCCACACCATGATCAACCTCGCCATAGGCGGACGGTTGTTGCGCGGTAATAATGATGTCGTCCATGTCAATGCCTTGGAGGGGATTAGCTTTCGCCTAGAAGACGGTGACCGGCTGGGCCTGTTGGGGCACAATGGCGCGGGCAAGAGCACACTGCTTAAGGTGCTGGCTGGGGTTTATGAGCCAACCCGCGGCAATGTTCAGATGACGGGCGTGGTGGCCTCGATGCTGGATATCGGCAATGGAATAGACTGGGAGGCGACGGGGGTCGAAAATGTTAAAATCATGTCGCGACTTCGCGGCATGCGCGCGGCGCAAATCAATGCGCAAATGGAAGAGGTTATTTCGTTTTCAGAGCTCGGGGCCTATGCCGACCTGCCAATGAAAACCTATTCGGCCGGTATGGCTGCGCGCCTAATCTTCACCCTAGCCACAAGCTTCAAATCCGACATCTTGATCATGGATGAATGGTTGGGCGCAGGGGATACGCAGTTCATTCAAAAGGCAACTGACCGGATGAACGAACTGGTCGGTCATGCTCGGATCATGGTCTTGGCGTCCCACAATTTCGCCTTGCTTCAGGCAACCTGTAACAAGTTGTTGGTTCTGGAAAAGGGTAGAATGCGCTATTTTGGGTCGATACAAGACCTTCCCGACCACCTGCACCCCTAGATCTTGGCGCTGCAAACCTAGGCCGAGTTTACTGGGGGCGCTTCTTATCCTCTGAGCCGGCCTAGATCTTGGTCTTATTTAGATCATGGATCGAGGTACGGGTCAGTGCGCGCTTAAAGAAACGCAAAACTGTGTATGGGATAAGAAGACCAATCCAGCGCATTGCGGGGTTTGTATAGAGTCGCCAAATCCAAAGCGCTAAAGCGTTTCGCCATTCTTTAGGCCTATGGACCGACCGATCGGCTAAGCGAATGAGCTGAGATCTCTCGTATGGATCTTGGCCGCCTGATGCGTCTATGGCGCGTCGGGATGCGATGGAAATATAGTCCTTGATGTAAAAATCTTGTCGGCACGCATCGTCGTCAAACCGGGGCGCGGTTTGTGGCAGGCCATCAGCCATGCGCTCAATAAATGCCGTAATCTGTGCCAGCACCTTGTCCACGGACGCTAGGTGTTCAAATATTAGCGTGTTGGCGCGTCCCGATAACCGCTCTGGAAAGGCGCCAATATTAGGCGCGATAATGGCGAGCCCGCAGGCCAGGGCTGAACTTAGGGTGTAACTATAGGTTTCTGGGCATTGGGCCGGAAAAAAAATCAGGTCCAACTTCTGGCCCTCAATTAAGCCCCCTAAGGCCTCCGGCGAATACGGACCCGATGCCTCAACGGCCTGGAGGGGTTTGTTGGCATATCCTATCAGGCAAAACCGCAGCGGAAGGCCTAGGCGCTTGGCGCGTTTTGCAACCTGCTGCAAAAGGTCAGCGCCCTTTTCGCGACCGATCGCGCCAAGAACACCAATCTTGTAGATCGGCTTTTTAATGAACCGCCTTGGCGCAATCTGCGTCCTTGATGCGGGCTCAATATGGCGCGCGGTGACGACAGAGGCATTCGTCAGCAAGCCCGCCTGTTCGAATATGATTCTTGTCGCATTTGATGGGAAAATCACCATTTCGGCGGTATTTACCAAACGATGAAACTGCGCCCGCAGGCTTGCTGGCGACGGTCCAACTGGCAAAAGACGCGCAGGCTTGCCCAATTTTGGCGAATAATGCCCTGGATAGCGCCCGCTACGGTCGGTCAGTGTAATGTTGCCGCCCAGACCGTAATAGTCGTGCACCGTCACCAGACAGGTTGCGCCGAGGGCCTCGCTTAAGTCTAAAATCTCCGGCCCAAGACCCATCATATGATGAATATGCACGGCTGTTATACTGATTGATTTCAACAAACCGATTAGGTCGGCCTGGTCTTTTTGTGGGTGCAAAATGATCTGGTCGGCCTGCGGACCAATCCCCAGGCTAATGCGTACCAAGCCCTGCTCGCCATGGGGTGAAAGGCGGATATGCGCCGCCTCCTGCGAAAAATGCGCCGCAAGTTCGTGAATATGTTGGCTGACTCCGCCGCCCATAGCATGGGAAACATGCAAGATCTTGGCGGCGGGGGCCTGGCCCAGCAGCCGAATATGCCGGTATATCCGTGCAGATCTTAGGGGGTCTGTTTGCACGGCGGCCAGACCATTTCGGTCTTTGGGGCTAAGATCTTGATCACGCTCAGGCGTGCCCTGGTGGCCGATATAGAGGTTGGGCGTTACAGCATTTATCCAATTGCCGCCCTGGCTAAGCCCGTTTGAGGCCGACCCGACGCGGTCGCTAAACTCGACCATTCCCGATGCCAAATCCGCGATGGCGTTCAGCCAGGCCCGCCGCATATAGAGGCATACCCCTTCGGTTGCCGGCGCCGCGACACAGGCCAGCCTATCGTTTCGAAAGGCCGCATTCATGCCTTCAATATCGAGATTGAAGGGCCGGGTATTGTCTATGCCCGGATATGGAAAGCCGCAAATGGACGCGGTACTGGTTAGGGGAATGAGCGTTCCAATATCTGGGTACGAATAGGCGTCTTCAACCAATCGGACTAGCCAATCGCCGGGCACCATCGCCTCGGGCCTCAAGACGACAATATCATGATCTGGGCAGATTATTTGCGCCAGCCCCGCTGCCTGGCCAGGACTTAATTGGGCAGGGCCCTCTTGCACAATCAAATGATCGGGCCAGTGCCGGACCAATTGTTCAAGCCTGTCGCGCATTGCCGGGTCGCAGCTGGGGTCAATAATCGCAAACAGCCTGGCGTTTGGCACCGCAAGAACGCCCGGCATTGCTGCGATAAGGCAAGGCTGCGTGACGTCTAGGCAATCATGTAACGGCAAGATAATGGCGACGGGATGGCTTGGCGCGATTGGCGATAACATCACGCCATTGCCCTATAGGCTTGGCCCATGATCCATCCTATCCGAGCCATTGCGATCCCCGCTATCACCCGTCCAGCCAGGCCGCTATTGGACAGGTCACCGGCGTCGCCGACCTTGCTGGAATTAAAGTGCCGAGGCTATGTCGGGCAGCCAAGCTAATCCACACCCAGTTCGCTATCAAGCCCTGCCTTGGACGCTCGATCTTCGCCTTAGCTCTGCAAGCAACCGATTTTGCAGGCTCTTTATGCGACCCTCGCAGCGAATATAATGGTCATCCGTTAGGATGGCTGCGGTTGCGGCCTCGTCTGAGACGGCCACCGTATTGCGCGCAAGACCGCGCCAATGCGTATAGTCGCCAACAAACACATTCGTCTTTAGCGAGTCCCAATCGACATTATCTTCTGTGAACACTTGTAAAGTGAAATAATAATCCTCCATGAATTTCATGAAATCGTAGAATTTAATGTTCGTTAGGTCTAGTTTGCCAATATCCATCATGAAACTGTGAATGGGTGCGTGATTATTCCACAAAAATTCTTGATACCCACGACCTTCTACAAAGGTTTTGTGCCGCTCAATGATTTTCTGGCTCACACCGTCTAAATAAACACTATAGACCCGCCCAAAGCTGACGGCCTTTTCGCTGGCCTTAAGCTGCCCAATTAGGGTGCGATACGCCTCTGGGAAGACAATGTCGTCATAGTCGAGCAGGGCGACATAACCTGACCCAATCGATTTCAATGCATCGTTCATCATCAGCGAGCGAAGGTCTGGGCTTTGCGCTTTGGAGGCATATCGCCTGATAATGGGTTGGCAGTCCTGCGCCCAGGGCATGGCAGCCCAGGACGCCTGCAACTGCGCGACCTCGTCATCACTAAAATCCTGAAGGGTTATGAGCGGTTGGACGCGGCAGCCTGTCTGGGTCAATAAGGATAAAAGTGCCCTTTCAAGCAGGGCGGGGCTCCCTTGGCGGTGCAACCGAATAATGGTTGTGACCTTATCTGTCGGTTCTGACGGTCCACCCTCTGGCAGCAAGCGCAAGCACGCAGCCGAATAACAGGCCCGGTGACTGAAATGCGGGCCCGCAGGCTCTAGGATGAGGCCGCTAGGGCAATGGCCTTGGTCGCGATCCCCGTGGACATAGTCAGGATCATTAAGGACGCTGGCCGACACGACCGTCCCGCTAAAGCGCGTCGCCATTTTCAGCATGTGTTCAACCGCTTCAACGCCAAAAAGGTATGGTGCCTTGAAAACAAGCTCGAAATCCGCATCAGCTTGGTCGGGCAAGGCGCACTCGATCCCTATGGCCGCTAGGTCCTTAGCCATGTCGGGATCCGTGATCTGAATTCGACACACCTTAAAGGCGGTTGAATTGGCCAGACATTGCAGCATCTTGCGCCGCACTATGGGATCGCGATTGAGATGACCTAGGACCTCGGGTTCAAGGGTCACCCGCACAACATGGTTTGGGTTTATCTGAACATAATCCGACGAATCGTAACGATAATCACACAGGGCGCGGCCAACCGTATTCAGATAGCCATACCCAAAGCGAACATCCGGCTCCAGATGCGCGCCCTCCGCCCACTCATTCCAGGCATTGACGACCACAAAGCGTCGGTCGGATGGTAGGCTTGCCTTGGCATAGGCCATCAAGGCCTCTAGCCAGGCCTGCATTTTTTTCGGCGTGAACCCGTGAAGGCCAAGGGCCTGAGAGCCATAACGCGCCGTATTGTCCCAAATGGGCACCAGGGCCCGAAACAGTGTGAAATCGGGATTGAGCGCCTTGTTCATATAATGGTCAGCGACCTCGCCATAGTCCAGCATGCCACCATCGAGCGGCCAATAGGCCTGCAAGGTATCGCAAATGTCGCCAACCGCTCCGTCGGTCCAGTCATAGAGAACTCGTTCGACCCCGGCATCCATCCCATAGTCGCGGGGAGAGGCCGCGCCGCGCGCCAGGGTCGCGACCACATAGGGGGCCTTTAGGCCATGGCGTTCGCATTCTTCACGCCAAATCGACAAATAGGCTTCACAATCCTCGATGTCAGACGGCCGGTAAACATGAAGCATTGGCCGCCCGCCGACCTTGATATACCGCTCATCCTTAAAAAACGGGATGAGATAGCGAATAAAGGCCCTGGCATCTCGGCTCGAATAGGTCTGACCGAGCAAGACTTCCCGCTCATTGCCATCCCAGCGCCGGGTCCAGTTTTCGTTCGCCCAGCAAAAACAGAACGGCATATTGATTTGCGGATTATCCAGCAGCATCTGGGCTGGTTTTTCCAGGATCATCCGACCACTGAACCAGTAATGATAAAATATCATCCCGTGGACCCCAGACTTTTGCATAAGCAAGGCCTGCTTGGCTAGGTCTTCGGGCGCGGCGAGATGATAATACCCAATATCTGGGTGGGGTACATGCTGTTGGTAATGGCCATAGAAGAGCGGGTTTGCTGCGGCGACCTTGTGCCATTCCGTAAAGCCCTTGCCGTGCCATTCATCATTTTCCGGCGTCGGGTGAAATTGGGGCAGATAATAGGCCAGCAGCTTAATGTCCGTGTGCTTAATCTGACGCGAATAGTCGTGTTGCGTCTCGCAATAGACAGAGGGCCGCTCGGTTCGTCCGGCGGATTCGAGCCGATAGCTCCGGCCCATATGGCGCCCAATACAGGCGGCCAAAAGGCGTCCGAGGGTTTGGCCTATAGTGTCGCCGCCGCTGCTTGTGTCTACAAACTCGTCATAGCGCGCCGGTATGGCCAAAAACTCCTCAAGGCAGACGCCGCGGGCCCAAAACATCATGCCATGGACGGGTTCAACCCGCTGCAGACCCTCAAGATCGAAGTCTGGCAGCTTGTCCAAGAACACGGACCTGGTGTCGAGCGCCCAGGCGCCAAGATCAGGCCGACCGGCTAGCGCGCCGGGATAGACGATGCGGGCATCGTTCTGGAGCAGCGAAAAGACCTGTTGCACACCGCTTAGCGATCCGCACAGCCTGTCCATGGCCGCCGCATGCGCGGTCTGGCCATCCAGATCGGCTGGGCTAAAATTGGTATGGAAGTGGGCGACATAATCATAATCTGCCAGTCGTCCGCCGAACTCGATCATGAGGGCTGCGACAGCCCCCCCGTTTGCCGGCACAGGCCTGATGATGAGGTCGCGCAGGTTTGGCAGGGCTGTGGCAAGGGCCTGCTCTAGCCCCCTGATTTCGGCATTGTCCGGGATGGATAGGAACAGGTCGAAGGCCATGGGTATAAAGGCCAAACGCAGGATCCAATCTTGTACAAGATCGGGCTGCGACAGATGTATATGCACCCCAATATCGCGCCGCTTGAGCGACGGCGGATTAGATAATACCGGATTGAGATAATAAGGCACGACGGCCGGGTCGACATAATCTTGGCTCAGGAATTGGGCCGGGATAAGCCCATATTCATCAGGCTGAACCGATGAATTTGCGGGCAAACCTGCTTGCGCACGCTGCGCCGCCCGAACGATCGAGCGCGCGGTTGCGCCCAAACTGCCGCGGGTCGCAGCCTTGAGCAGGGTGAGCCCAAGGCCGGGACGCTTTACCAGCAAGATCAGCAGTTGAGCCAGTTTTTGGCCATAGGTCCGAGCAATCGGGACCTGCATCCTTGTCCCTGAAACCGTCTCGATGAAGCGACCCTCCTTATGGCCGTGCCGAATATAATGCATCAGCGGATTCTTGCCGCCTAGGCGCACATCCCCATACAGGGCCAGATAGGCCTGGCTAGAAAACCCAGCCGATGGATTGCGGCCCTCTCGCCACCCATGGCGCATATAATGTTCGAACGGATCAATACCGGCCCTTGCCACATCAAGATAGGTATTAAGATAATAGGCCGGGTCGAAGAGTTTGGCGCGGACCAAGTGCTTTTTAACGCTGACCGCCGCATAGATGTATTCGAGGCCCGTACGTTGCGCAATCTTGTGCAACAGCGCCGTCGAAAGGACCTTTAAGCCGCCATAGCGCGCGAGCATCATGTGCGTCTGGCCTATTTCTATGTCCCGCTCGCCAATCAGTCGCTCCAGCAGCGCGACTTGTTCGCCTCCTAAGGCCAAGGCCTGTTCCAGACCCGCAATCTGCTCTCGATCGTCTATGGCGGTCTGTTTGAGCGCGCCAATCGTCTCATCGCGCGCCTTAACGGCCTGTTCAAGTTGGACTAGCTGTTCGTTCCGCGCACCCACGGCATGTTCCAGCTGGTTTACCTGCTCGTTGCGCGCATCAAGAGCCTGTTCAATCTGGCTAAACGCGCCCTGCCGCTCAATAATCGCTTGTTCTAGCTGGTCAACCTGACCGTGGCGCTCAAGCAGGGCTTGTTCAAGCTGATCTATTTGTTCATGACGCTCAACAAGCGTCTGTTGGAGCAGGCAAACCTGCTCATCGCGCTCACCAAGCGCCTGTTCGAGCCGGCCAGCATGGTCTTGGCGCTCAGCAAGCGCATGCTCGAGCTGCCGAACCTGCTCATGGCGTTCGCTAAGGGTTTGTTCGAGCTGCCGAACCTGTTCGTGCCGTTCAATCAGGGCCTGTTCGAGTTGACCAAACTGTTCGTGGCGCTCACCAAGCGCCTGTTCAAGCTGGCTAACCCGTTCGTCGCGGGCGCTCAGGTGCGCGGCGGCGGTCTTCAGGTTTTCGCTGAGGTCAATGGCGCGCTTGTCATAGCGACGCAGCAGGTCAAGACCGCGGTCCTGTTGCAGCAGATCCTGATGCCGCAAGCGCGTCAGTGCCCGGATGGAGTCATCATCTGGCCTTTGATCATGCGCCAAGGCCAAGATGATCTCGCTCAGATCGGCTACGGGTTTGGGCGTGGCAAGGTCGAGCCGCAGGTCTTCAAGGCGATAGTCATGGTGCCGCAAGGCGGCTTCGAGGAAGTCTTGCCTATATTCAGCAAGCGCTGCGCCTTGTGGGTCAAACGGTAGGTCGAGCCCCTTGGCGATCCGTTTCAGTTGGTGTTCGGGCTCTTGCAACATCTTGTCGAAATCGACAAACACCCGCGGCGCCTGCTCGCTTCCCCTTAGGCTCATCAGCATATGCGCGTACCAAAGCAGATAGCCCTTTTCCAGCTCAAAGCCGTATAGCCGCGCCAAGGATCGCGCGACATTGGCTGGATTGCGGAACGGCACCACATAGCCGACCTTGAGCCGCATATGGTCAAACACGTCTTGCCAAAACGGCAGGGTTTGACCAATCCGCGGGTCCTTCAGTCCAAACACAGCATGATTGCCAAGGCGTGTGCGTAAGAATTCGACCGCGGGCAGGCGCTTTTGCATGAGGGCCGGGGCCTGCCAGGCCTGGTCCGGTATCAGGGCCAGGCTGTGCCAATCATGGCCGACAGCCTCGAGCAGATCGATATTGAAGTCCACAAAGCCGGCGTCTTCCCAATAGCCCCGGTCATTAATACCGATATCGGTCGCCAATAATTTCTCCCCCAGATCGACGCCAAGCACGGGTAGGCCCCGCGTGATGGCGCTTGTACCCGATCGGTGCATGCCAAGGACAAGGATTAGTCGCTGCTCATTCTCGCTCGGCATAGTTTACGTCATCCAAAACTTAAGGGCGCGGAATTTGCCGAGACGAGCCCCGCTAGAGCCTAGGGTCACCTAGCCTGACCGGCCATGCGTTATCTCAACACCGACAAAATCACACCCAAGGATGTAACAGCGCAAACGCAACTCGTAAACATTTTTTAACTGTGACAATGCCCAGCATCAAAGCCGCCCATCCCCCAATAAATAGCGGTGCAATATCGCCTAGCCTTCCTCCCCCGGCCGCGCTGTTGCCTAATACCGGTATGGATATGGGGTCAAAATGCGCCGCCTATTGCTCTACAATTTTAATCTCTTAATATATTCTATCTACGCTTCTTCGCCTCTGTAGCCGTGTACACTCTATAGTGTTGTCCAATGATCCAGCTATCCCCGACTCTGTTGCGAAAACTGCGGACCCTGGCCGCGCCGGTTTTCGCCGTCGTTTTTTGGTTGGGGGTCGGCGCACAGGGTTGGGCGGCGGCAAGCCAGGATGGCGCCCCTCACGATCGCGCCAAGGCCTTTACCAGCCGCCTTGCCGATTACCAAGCGTTGCAATTGCGCTATCGCTTGCTGACCGCGCCGCCCGCCCATCGCACCCCAATTCACGGCGTGTCTATTCGCCCGGGGACCAGCGATCTGGAATGCCTGACTCAGGCAATCTATTATGAGGCCCGAAGTGAGCCACATGACGGTCAGGTGGCTGTGGCCCAGGTGGTGCTCAACCGTACCCGACAGCCCGGACGCCCTAGCACGATTTGCGAGGTCGTTTTCCAAGGCGCGCCGCGCCCGGGTTGCCAGTTCAGTTTTGCCTGCGAGGGCGACCGCCAGGCCGGGCCGGTACAGATGCGGCTTTGGCAACAAAGCCAGTCGGTGGCCCAAGCTGTAATGGCTGGCCAGGCCCAAGGTGATCTGGCCGCCACCCATTATCACGCCGACTATGTGCAGCCGGCCTGGGCGAGGCAAATGCAGCGCCTTGGTCAGATTGGCCGACACATCTTTTTTGCCAACAAGTCCTGATCAAGGCCAAAAGGCCGCCGCAACGACCCTATCACTCGGCCACCAAAAAGTTTTTTTGTTAAGCGATCTGGCCCCCTAAGTCCGCGATCCGACTTGCGCGGGTCAAGCGTCATGCCGCGCTTGGGCTTGATTTTCATAGCTTATAACCTGCAGCAAAAAAATCTTCTCGCATAGGTATAATTATATATATCGTTATTACATTGAATTAGTTTTGAATTTTGCGATTAACGACTATAGTTATGATCTCCTTTCTATATAAACCAAATCCTAACATTTAAAGCGTTATCGCTATTAAAATATTAATCATTATTACAAAACTGTAAACGCTATAAAACAATACATGTAATTACTGAAACTTGTTTTCAAATCCGCATTGACAGGTAAAAAATCCAATACTACCCTACAGAGGCCTTGGGTGCAGCTGTGGTCGTCAGAGTGGCGGATCACGATCTGTGACCGCTATGGCGTCAAACTTGGCTCTCTAAATGGACCTCTAAGGGGATTACCAAAATGAACATGAAGAAAATTCTGCTGGCCGGCATTGCGGTTGGCTCGCTCGCAGCCACCGCTGCTAATGCCGCACAGATCACCAGCGCGCGCATTTCGTCTATTGACCTGTCGCAAACAGCAACGCCGACCGATCGTCTGATCTATTCCAACGCCGTCGATTTCACCGTTGCCGCCAATCGCGACCTCTATGGCGTCCCCGGCGGCTCCAGCATCGGCGCCTACTGGACCAGCGCTACCCCCGCAACCTCGGCTAATCAGATCGTCGGCAGCGTGGATACCAGCCTGACCCAGAACTTCCTGGCCGGCTCGGGTATCGGCGTTGCCACGGTCAATACTTACCGCTTCACATTCGATCTGGGCGGCACAGCGGCCCCAACCTTTGCAACCGCCCTGACCTCGGCCAACTTCTCGACTGTCGTTGCGACCCCAGCAACGGCCGAATGCGTTGTCGGCTCCCCCACCCTATCCCTGGGCGGCGGTATCGGTTCCAGCACGGCTGTGGTTGACGTGACGGTCAATAGCACCTTGACCGGCACGGCCGGGTGTAATGGTACGAATGCCCCGACGGGTGTTCGTTTAAGCTTCCCGGCGACCAATCCTTGGAAGGTTACGGCCACGACGCCGGGTACAGTGACGGCTTCGGTTAAGATTGAACGCCTGAACACCACCACGCTTTTGTACGAAGCCTATGCCGGTGGTGCCTCGGGAACGACCATCTTGGCCGAGCCTCGGGCCCTGACCGAAGTTCTGGTCAGCAATGTGGTCACGGGTGTGAGCACACTGCCGACCTCCTTTGCGATTGCCGCAGCGGGTTCGGCCTCACCCAGCTATATCAGCCTTGTCACGACCACCGGTTACGACGCCATTATTGGTAGCGTAAGGGCTGGCTATTTTACAGACAATGCCACCAACTATCCTGGCATCTCCAACTCAACCAATACCAATGGTACCCAGAGTGCGACCAAGTTGACATTCGCGGGTATTAACGGTGCGCTTAAGCCGCTGATCTCGCCTGAATTGACCTTTACCAATTCCGGTTCGTTTGCCGCATTCCGCCCCGTCGTGACCGGCGTCACAATCTCGGCCCCCACAGGCGCGCTGCAACAAACCATTACCGGCACTGCAGCCGATTCGGCGACGGGTCTAGCGGTAACCAATGTGACCGTGGCGGTTAATGCTGGGAACAGCATCCAGGTCTCGACACCTCAGGTCATCAGCTTGGCGGCCCGGGTCAAACCAACCGCTACAGCGACCTATCTGAACCCAAGCCCGACGGTTACCAATCCTCTGGAAATCATTGGTCAGCAGGGGACCTATGTCGACGCCCCCTGGATCAGCGGCAATGTGGCAACCTTCCCGTCGGTTATTCGTTTGACCAATAATGGTACGGCATCGACCGGTCCGATCAGCCTGACCTTGTCAAGCGTGGTTGATGGCGTTGCGGGCACACCGCGCACCTGTACCGGGACCGGCGGCCCCAATGTCGGCACCTTGCCAGCCTTGTCGGGCATTGCGCCTGGCGCGGAACTGCTTGTGGATACGCTAGCTGTGACGACCTGCTTTGGTAACTTCCGTCGCGGTGACTTGCGGATTACCTTCCAGGGCAGCTCGGACAATGTCGCGATCAAGCAACGCATTCTTAGCGGCGGTGTCGCAGCGGAATCGTCGCTTGGCTTCGTCACGGACGGTGGCAAGACTAACCAATAGTCCGAACCGATCCTTCGGAACGGAGAAGAGGGGGGAGCAATCCCCCCTCTTTTTGTATGGCGTGCCTAGCGTCGCACTAATGAAACAAATACCGTCTATCCTTTATTGTGTTTTCAATTTTACACGTCTTCGACTATGGTCTGGCCATGTCCAAAATTCGCATTGGCAATCTGTTAGTGTCCAGAGGTCTATGTGACCCTAAGGACCTGATCGCAGCGCTTGACGTCCAGACTGCAGTCGGCGGACCCCTTGGTATGATCCTCGTGCGCCTCGGCGCCCTGTCTGAGGCTGCCCTGCTCTTGGTCTTGTCGGAACAATTGGCCTTGCCGATCCAGTCGCGCGATGACATGCCGACGAAGGAGCAGATTCAGGCCTTTATGGATGAGACCCAAACCCAGGCCAGCTGGTGGGCCGATCAAGAAGCCCTGGTTTGGCGCTGCCCGGATCTGGCCAATGGCGTGGTCTGTGCCGCAGTCGATCCCTTGACCCCGATCTTGCGCACTCTTCTGGAACAGGCCGTGGCCGAGCCGGTGCATTGGCGCCTATGTTCCCGCGCCCTGGTCTCGGCGGCCATGGATGATCTCGACCATCCCCACCTCATGGCGGCCAGTCCCATGGCCTCTGACGCAGCCCATCTGCGCGAACTGGCCGAGGAAGCGCCGGTGATTGATTTTGTAAATGCCGTATTTGCCGAGAGCCTGCAAAGGCGGGCCTCGGATATTCATGTTGAACCGTTCGAGGACCGTTTTAGTATCCGTATGCGGGTCGATGGCATATTACAGACCGTCCGCACCGGCCCGCGCACTGGGTTTGATGCGGTCTGTTCTCGGTTAAAACTCCTGTCCGGCATGGATATTGGCGAACGGCGTCTGCCGCAGGATGGTCGCCAAACCATCCGCATATCGGGCCAGGATGTCGACCTGCGGGTCTCAACCCTGCCAGCGGCCTGGGGCGAATCCCTGGTCATGCGCCTGCTTGGCAAGACCAGTCGGATCCCTGAACTCACCGAACTGGGTCTGCCCCAGGCCGATGCCGATGGTCTGGCCCGTCTGGTTGAACAACCCAATGGCATTGTACTGGTCACCGGCCCGACCGGTTCGGGCAAGACCACCACGATTTACCGTCTTTTGAGTGGCCTCAATGATGGTTTGCGCAAGATTGTCACGGTCGAGGACCCGGTCGAATTTGACCTGCCCGGGGTTGTGCAGGTGCATGTGCGCAGTGACATTGGCTTGAGTTTTGCCGCAGGCCTGCGCTCCATCCTGCGCCAAGATCCTGATGTCATCATGGTTGGCGAAATCCGCGACCCTGAAACCGCCCGCATAGCGGTTCAGGCAGCCTTGACCGGCCATATGGTGATCTCGACCGTCCATACCAATTCCGCGATTGCGGCAGTGTCGCGTCTGCTCGACCTCGAGGTTGAGAATTATTTGCTGGCCGATGTCTTGCGCGGACTGGTCGGTCAAAGGCTGGTGCGCAAATTGTGCCCGCACTGTGCCAAGGACGATCCAGGCTATGCGGGGCTTGAATTCGCGCCTCCTGTCCTTAAGGCCCGCCTCACCGCCCTGCCGCCAAGGTTTAAGCGGGCCATGGGGTGCACGGCCTGTTCCGGATCAGGCTATCTTGGTCGTCTTGGCCTTTATGAAATCGCCCAGTTTACACCCGAATTGGCCTCATCCGTACGCCGCCGCGCCTCTGAGGCCGACCTGACCCGGATGGCGATTGATCGTGGTTTTGTCGGCATGTTTGAAGATGGCGCGCATAAGGCCGCGCTTGGCCAGACCACAATGGCTGAGGTTTATCGTGTGATCGGCGTGCCCGAGCCCGAGGACGAGCAGGTCCAACCGGTTTATGATCGGGCCGCATCCTAATGCCGACGCTCGATCGCGTTGACCGGGTGTTTGTCTATCGTGCCATCGATTCGGCTGGCCGCCGCATCGATGACCAACTGGTCGCGCCTGATGCCCGCGCGGCCTTGCGTAGTCTGAATGGCAAGGGCCTGACCCCCCTATCTCTCAGCGAAAAGCCCGCCACCAAAAGTGACGTTAAGGCAGGCGAGATCAGCTTTACCGACCGAGTCACGGTCCTGCGCCAAATGGCCCTGATGGTCGAGGCGGGCGTTGGCCTGTTGGAGGCGATTGATACCGTATCCTTGGGTATTACAGCCGCCCCAACCCGGGCGCAATTTGAACAATTGGCCAAGGCCTTGAAACGCGGCGAGACCTTTGCCCGCGCCATGGAAACCCAGGCACCGGGCTTTCCATTTTATGTTTATGCCATGATCCGGGTCGGTGAGGCGACGGGCCAGCTTGACCTCGTCCTGCGCGATGCTGCTGAGCAAATGGCCTATGAGGACCGCTTGCGGCGCGAATTTGCCAATGCCCTGACCTATCCGGCCTTCCTCGCCAGTGCGGGCCTCTTAGCGGTCTTGTTCATCTTTACGGCGGTTGTGCCGCGGTTTGCGGCCATGATCGGCGATAAACGCGACAAGATGCCGATGATTTCCCGATGGGTCATCGATACGGGCGAATTTTCCAGCCATAATCTACCGCTTCTATGGGTTGGCTTGGTTGGCCTGGGCATGGCGATTATGGCCATGCTTAATAATCCTCGCCTAAGGCAGCGCGCCTATCAGGCTGGGCATAATCTGCCCCTGATCGGCGACTTGCTGCGGTACCGCGAAATAACCACCTGGTCGCGCCTGACCGGGTTTGCGCTGCGCAATGGCGTCGGTCTGTTGGAAGCCTCCGATCTTGCGCGTCAGGCCACACCAGAGGGCAAGTTTCGTCGGAGCCTAGAACAATTTGAGCGTGATATTAGGGCGGGCATTTCGGTGGACCAGTCACTTGGTCGTCACACCCAGCTGACCTCTATGGATCTTAGCCTCTTGAGGGTGGGGCAACGCTCCGGCGCGCTCGGCAAGATGTTTGACTTTCTCGCCGATGGTTATGACGCCAAATTAACCGATGCGCTCAAGCGTCTGACGGCCCTAATCGAACCGCTCGCTATTGGCATGGTGTCTATCCTGGTCGGCATTGTCGCCCTGTCCTTGGTCTTGGCCCTGTCGAGTGTTTATGACTCTGTTATCTGAGCCGTGTGCCGCAGCGGCCATGACCAGTCTCATCACGGCCAGTATCGCTGCCTGGGCGCCGCAAAGCCTGCTTGGTGCGCTTGATCTAACAGCCAGCAAGGGCTGGCAGCTGGGGCTCTGGACCGGCATGCTTGGCGCCGCCGTTTTGGCCCAAGCCCTGTTAAATCCTCTAAATCCTTGGCTAGCGGCGGCCTTGAGCCTTTTGGTTATAGCCTGTGTGGCGGTTGCCTTTTACGATGCCGCCTTTCTATTAATCCCCAATATCTTAACGCTTGGGATCGCCCTTGCCGCCCTACTGTTTTGGCACGCGGGCACAGCCACCCCTTCTCTGTGGGGCGCGGCCCTGTGCGGGGGCCTGTTGGCGGCCGTGGCCTGGGCCTGGCATCAGGCCAAGGGGGCGGACGGTCTTGGTCAAGGCGATATCAAGCTTGCCGCGGCATTTGGCCTGGTGCTTGGGCTAGAGGCGGGCCTCTGGATGGTGGCCGCAGCCGCCAGCAGCGGGGCCCTATGGGCCATGATCATGTCGCGGTTGAATCCAGAAGGCGAGGTTCCGCTCGTCCCATTTGGCCTATTTCTGGCCTTGGCTGGCGGCGGCCTTACCTTGGCGAGGTCCCTATGAGGCGCGCCCGCGCGGGCTTTAGCGTGGTTGAAGCCGTCATTGCTATGGCGATTGCTGCGATTGGCCTAACGGCGATCTTGAGCCTGCAGCACCAGCTGGCTGTGTCCCAGGCGCGCAATGAGGCCAAGCTTCACAGTCTGGCCCTAAGGCGCGCCGCCTTGACCCTGATCAAGGATATTAACCCCATGGCCCAGGCCTCGGGCCAGATGAGGATTGCCCCGGGACTGACCGTCTCCTGGACATCGCGCACCATTATGCCGCCGGTTCGCGGCATCGGCTTTGGCGATCGTGACAGCGCCTTTATGGTTGCGTTGTATGAGCTGACCATTGTCACTGCCGATACGCAAAAAGGCGCTCTGGATCAGTTTAGGGTCGAACGGCTGGGCTGGCAGCGCCTAGAGACTTTTTCCCCTTTTTAATGGGCGATGTCTGGCGTCCCAATCCGGCCACAGGCGGCCTTGCCGACGGCAGATTGAGGCCAAGATTAAGGCCCGTACTAATGCCCGTCAGCGTATAGGAGCCGCCGCGGCCGACCTTAAGGGCCCGGTTGATTTCTCCGGACATCTGATCGGCCAGTTCGGCCATGTCATCGGCATCACGAAGAATAAATGGCGTCACCAGCAAGACCAGCTCGGTCTTTGTGCCGTCTAGGGTGTCGGTTCGAAAGGCATTGCCAACCAATGGCAGGTCTTTCAAAATAGGAATGCCTTGATTGGACTTGCTGAAATTATCGTCCATCAAACCGCCCATGACATGGGTTGCCCCGTCGACCAGAGAAACCTTGGTGCTCAGGCTCCGATTAAGGATGGACGGACTGGCAATGGACCCAGTTATGGCCCCCGCCTGTTTGGAGATTTCTTGTGAAATCTCCAAATCGATGCGGTTATTGCCGTAAACCGTAGGCTTAATCCCCAAATTGACGCCCGTTTGACGGTATTGGACCGTTTGCAAAACCTGAGTGCCGCTAGACAATTGCAGATTCGACGCCGCCTGGGAGGTAATGATGGGAATATCTGTGCCGACCTGTATGCGGGCCGACTCGCCGCTCTTTGTGGTTAATCGCGGCCGAGAGATGATGTTGACCTTGTTATTGGATGCAAAAGCATTGAAGGCGGCCCTTAGGTCTTTCCTAGCATATAAGGCGAGCATCCCTGACCCGCCAAGGCCCAATCTCGATTCGGTTCCACCGCTAAAAGTTCCGCCCATAGCCTTCTGGTTAAAGAACCATTCTAGGCCCAGGCGCGTGGAGTCGGTTAAGGTCACTTCAGCAATCGTCACCTCAATCATGACCTGGGGCGGCGGCCGGTCGAGTTGTTCAAGCAGGCTTCTTAGGACGGCATATTGTTCACCCGACCCTGTAAATAGGATCCGATTTCCCGCCGCATCAACCGAAAGTGTGCCCCCGCTTGGCAGCGCTCCCCCCACGGTGCGGCCCGTGCTGGCAATCGAAGATGAAGCGGGCGCCCCACCAGCAACGCCTACAGGCGCCGATGCGACCGATATGCTGCCACTGGAATTGCCTAGGGCTATGCTGCCAAGCTCCGCTGCGCTGGTATTGCGCACCTCATAGACAAAACTGGATTTCTGATCGCCAATCCGGCCAGGCTGGTCGAGGTCGTGGGCCCAGGTCTGAACGCGCTCGAGCAGGGCGGGGTCGTTCACAAACACAAGCACCTGACCACTGCTGGGCATGGCCAAGATAATAATGGATCGGGGAACCATGGCCGACCGTGAGACCTTATAGCCCTCAATCGTCAATGTATCCTCGAGCGCCTTGGCAAAGGCATCCGTGCTCCAAAACTCCGGCCGAAGTCTTAGAACGGTCGAGCCCGAAAACAGGGGACGGTCCAATTGCTCCAAAAAGCTGACCAGGGACTGCACATCACGTCCAGAGCCGCTCAAAATCAGTGTATTGGAAAACTGCTCGACGCGCAGATTAACCGACTTGGCCGCAGGAAAAGTTTCGCGAACCATTTGCTCGACACTATTGGCCTCGAGCGCTTGAAGCTGAAAAAACTGTGTCACAGTGCGGGCGGATTCGGGCGTGTCCTTGGCCGAGCGGCTGCGTAGGACTATAGCCGCCGCCGCATCGGTTCCTGGCTCGTCGAGCGCAATCACCGCACCGTCTCTAACGGTCAGGCGCACGCCATAATCCTTCATCGCCGCTTTAAGCAGGTTGAAAAACTGCGCCCGCGACATGTCGGGGCTACTGCGCAGGGTAACAATTTCCTGACGACTGCCGATATTGGGTCCCAAAGCATAGGGTAGTTTTAAGATTTCCCCCAGCGCCGTGTCCAAAAACTGCGGCAGGGCCTGTGGCGGCAGGCTGACACTAATCTTGGCGCCATCGCCAAGAAGCGCCTCGAGCCCGCCGCTGTCCTTTTCCGCGTCCGGCTTGGGCGGTGGGCTGGGCTTACGGTCTGGAATCTGGATAAAATCGGCCGAATAATCGGCACCTTGGGCGGTTGCACCAGCCAGTGGCGCACTGTCATTACGGGCCGCTTCTGGTCTTCCGAGACTTGTTCCCGTTCTGAGGGTCGGAAAGGCCGCGCAGCCGCCCAGAGATACGAGGCCGACCGCCAGATAAGTGACTAGGCCGCTTGAATGTCCGATTCTCATGATCGGGGCTCCGAAACAAATTCCTGAGGTTTCACGAACAGTCCAACCTTTCGGTGAATGGCGCCCTTACGAAGCTCGACCTGCTGGGCGTCAATCGCGGCTATGACCCATCCGTCCTGAAAGACTTCGCCCTTATGCACCCGCCCTATTCGCCCCAAACGTTCGATCAACAGCACAGACTGGCCATTATCTTTCGTCACAGCGCGAACCTGCTGACGGAAGATCAAACCAATATCCGGTTGGGGTGGCGGCGGCGGTGGCGGTGGCAGGGGCGGGGGGTTTAGTTTGGCGAAATAGTCTGCAACCGGCGCCATGGATCGGCCGGGCCGTTCAAGGCTGGGCATGCGCAATCCCTCGATCCGTTTAGGAAAAACCGCCTTTGGATCGTCATTCGCAATAAGGCCAATGCTCAAGCCAAGCAGGGCGATCAGGGCGAAAACAATCGTCATTCTGAGGGGCGACATTAGGCAGGGTCCAGACTTATGGCCGTGTCCAAAACCAGCTGAAACTTGGATGGCATGTCACCGGTCACGGTCAAGGAGCGAACAATAAACGCCTTATCGGTCTTGCTCAGCCCAGTCAGGAAGGCGGTTAGGGTTTCCCAGCGAAAATCTGCATTGATCCGCACCCGAATAAATGTCGCCGGCCCTTGCTGTTCTAAAGTCTTGTTGGCGTCGATATTTATCGCTGTAAGGCCTGCGGTCATGGCCAAGGCGGTCATCTGTTGCTCGACCAAGACCTGCGCTACTCCCGGCGTTTTGGCCTTCCAGCCCCAGGTCGAAACCCGCGCCTGCTGGTCCTTGGCGGCTCGAAACTGTTGCTCTGAAAATCCAGCCTGATGTGTTGAACGGGTCAGCAGGTCCAATTTGGCGGTTTCCAGCCTAGCGCGTTGTGATTCTGCCAGACCAAACGCGCTGATTGGTGCCAAGCCTAGGCCCGCGACGGCGAGCAGCAAAAGCAATAACCGCTCTCTTTGCGACAATTTCGCGGCGGCCGTCGAAAATTTTGCAATATAAAGATCAATTGATTCCCTAGGATCGGCCATAATTTTCATAGAGTTATGTACTGATTAACATACAACCGACCTTCGGGGACATGTTTGCAAATCTATTAGTATTTTCTCTTGCGCTGTCTAGCGCTAAATGGATTGCTAAATCATAATGGGTGGCCCTTAACTAAAAATCGCTGGACACTTGAAAATGAATGATCATTTAGGCCACAAACTGAGCCGGCTAAAGCGGCACAATGCCAGCGGCTATAGTCTGCTGGAAATCTTGATCGTATTGGCCATTATCGCCATGATTGTTGCCCTGGTCGGCCCTCGACTGTTTGCGCAACTCGATAAGTCCAAGGTCGCCGCCGCCAAGGTGCAAATGCAGGGCATCAAGGCCGCTCTATCGACCATGCGCCTAGACATTGACCGCTACCCCTCGGCGGAGGAGGGTCTGGCCCTATTACAGACCGATCCAAACCCGGCTGTGCCCGGTTGGGCGGGCCCCTATCTGGACGGCAGCCTACCCAAGGATCCGTGGGGGCGGCCTTTTGGCTATACACCACCGGCGTCGGGCAGTGATGCCCCAACCGTCACGAGCCTAGGGGCCGACGGAAAATCCGGGGGCTCTGGCAATGATGCCGACCTTAGCCTCTAGACACGGGCTGCCGTCTCGGGGCGGGTATTCTCTTCTTGAGATCATGATTGTCTTGGCGATCATGACGGTCTCGGTATCCATTATGGCGCCAAGGGCCGGTGCGGCGCTCGACCAAATGGTGGTCCATACTCTTCAATTCGACCTTCAAAGGCAGATCTCAGACCTGCGCCGCCGCGCCTTTGTGAACCAGACCGTGCTGGACCTGGTCATTGGACCGCAGACGGGCGAGGGGGCGGAATCGGGTCTGGGGGTTGCGGCAGCGCGCTTGCCGATCGGTTGGGAGGCCAAGCTGGAGGTCCCTGTCCAGCTAAGGCCAGACGGCCTATGCACGCCAAGCCATATTCACTTGTCAAACCTAGGCAAGCGCCCGATTGACCTTTCCCTAACCGAGCGATGCCAGCTTATCCGTCATTTTAGCCGTCCCTAGGCTCGGATTTGCCCTAATCGACATGGTCAGGACCAGCTTATTGCGGGTGCGGTCAATCACCGGTTCCACCTTGCTGAAATAGGGCGAAGCTTCAAACTCATCGACGAGCAGATCCACCCCCGCGCTCGCCTCGCGCGGCAATTCGAACGAGACCGTGTCCTGATTAACTGAAAACTGGGAAAGCTTGTATCCAAACGGCTTAATAATCGTCTGGGCGGCTTGCAGGGCGAGCAGCGCATCGGGCCGATCAAGCTCGCGCGCCAACTGATCCAGTTTTGTAATCTGACTTTTCAAGTCTAAGGCCTTATCGGTATTGGGTTGCGTCAGTGCCGCAATCTTGGTTTCAAGGCTGCGCGCTTGCAGAGTCAGACTGAGGGCCTGACCCAGAAAAAACGCGGTCGTCATTAAGATTAGCCCGACCGATATCGCCGCCGCCAATCTTGCCAAGGCCTCAGCGCTAAGGCTTGAAACAATCGTGCCCATATAGGCGCTGGCCGACACATGGGGCGCGGTCGCGGTGATTGGCCGATCGACGCGTTCATGGCCCGCTAGGCGCAGAAAATCGGTCCAGTCATCATCATTTGGCAAGGCGCGTGTCCATTGGTGCGCCAGGAGAAAATCCTTATCCCAAACCTGGGCCTCAAAACCATCGCCTGAGCGGATAATCCGCGGACCCCGACCAGTCTGTTTAAAAAACGGCTCTGGTATCAAGGTCAAGGCGTTGGAAATTCCGCTCGCCCTCGCGGCCTGTTCGCACCAGGCCTTATCCCACCACCAAACGCCAAATTGCGAGTCCTGGCGGCAAATCAAAATCCCGGTTTGGCGAAAGGGGGAGCCATTTTGCGCAAATACCCTTGCCGCCGCGAGGGCTTGGCCGCCCTTTAGACCGTTTGGTGCCCGAAACATGGCAAAAACGCATCTCTGACCGGCGACTGCGATCAATGTTCCGGAAACATTCAGCCCGCGAACCCTTATGCCTAGCGGCTTAATGTCCCCCGCTGGAGTCAATAGCTGGGCCGGGCTTTGGAAAGGCAGGAAGTTGGTCAAGCTTTGGGTTGCCACGCAAGGTCATCCTTT
Organism: Caulobacteraceae bacterium; assembly: GCA_947452365.1. GTDB lineage: Bacteria > Pseudomonadota > Alphaproteobacteria > Caulobacterales > Caulobacteraceae > CAISGS01. Next base: position 2,599 of record CANGCO010000004.1, on the reverse strand, counting down.
GAACAGACTCAAGATCGGTCCAAATCGGTCGATCTGGGTCGTCGGGCGTTAGGGTCAGTCTTGAGCTGTATTTCAAACCAAACTGATTATCTATAGCGGTGAAATGAAAACGCCCGTTTGGATAGGCATATAGCCTTTCATTGTCATCGGTTAATCCAAGCTCAGTGATCGAATAAATCGGATTAATGCGCCGCCGCTCGATCGCGGCCTGGGCTTGCGCTGGCGTGAGCCCCAGCGCCAAGCTCAGGGCTTGGGGCGGGGCTGTGTTAATATTGAAGGATGAGCTGTCATACTGGGCCGTGAGCAGGGTTGACACGTCGCTCCAATGCGGCGGCCTTAGCCTGCCCCAATCGAGTAGTCCGTAAAGCTCAAATAGATTGCCCAAGGGCCTGTTTAGCGGCGGCGCGCGATTGGCGCGGCGATAGTCTTCGTATTCCGCGCCATTTAGCGAGGTGAAATCATCCGTATCCATTAGGTCTTGAGCTTGCGCCGCTAGGATTTGCGCCTCTTTCGTCCCAAGACCGGCAAGTTCGAAAATGCGTGCCTTGGTTTCCACCGTTGCAAAATCAAGATTGATAAGCCCGGCATCGTCCTGAATCGAAACCGCCAGGGCCGAGTCTGCCTGCCCTCTTGGTGATCGCCATGCATAATCGGTTCCGTCAATTTTTAGAAATTGCAGACCCGCCTCCCCGGCCCCGCGAATAACCGGCACAGTCGTGACCCCGCCGTTTCTTGGAGCGCCAATCGCGAGGGCATTGCGGTTGGGCGGTTGGGTTGTGGCCCAATAGGCGAGCTCGGCCTCAGCGGATAGGGCCTCTTGCTGAAAATCGAGTTCGCGCTTTTGCTGCAAGGTTTCTTTGAAAAAATCGTCGCCCGCGGCCATGACGGTGAGATAGATCATGGTCAAAATGGTCAGGGTGGTTAGGACCGCCGGCAGGGCAAAGCCCGCTTTGCCAGGGCCTGTAATTGATCGCTGAAGGCGCATCACATAGTCTCCACAGTTAAGGCTGGAGGCCTGGGCCTGCCCGTTGTGGTCCTTTCAATGAGCAGCATGGTCAGGTCCGCATTGGATAGCCTGATATAGTAGGTTCGCGCCCTATAGCGGCTGTCATAGGATTTTGGGTCCGTGGGGCCTGGGCGAATATCGATTGTGTCCGTCCAGATATTGCCATCTTGGGAATAGGCAAATTTCGCGGGCTTTTGGCCAAGCGTCATCAAGACGGTTTCAGGCTGTAATGGGGTTAGACAGACCAGCTGCCATCGACCCCCCACCTGCCGAATTTGCAGTTCAAGATGGGCAAGGGGCCCGGCATCGGCGCACAGGGTATCGCGCGCCAGGACGGCCGAGCCAGAAATGCGATCTGGCGATCCGACGAGATTTTCCGGCCCCAAGCGGCGAAGGCCCAGCCCGGTGGTCGGCGTATCTAGCCCGCTCGGCACGACCAAGGCCTCAATCAGGGCCCGAAAGGACAGGGCCTCGATCTGTCGATCAGACAGGCTCAATACACGCCGGCCGAGACTGAATCCACTTGAGCTGGCGCGATTGCCGATCGAGAAAATCAAGGTCAAGGCTAGGCCCGATATGACCAGCGCAATCATGGCCTCGAGCACAGAGAAGCCAGACCGGGACTCAATATTATGCCGCAAATGTTTTTTCACCCGCCATGGTGTCTACCGAAGGCAAGGTGACGTCAATGGCCCAAGTGCGATCCTGAGATCAGAAAAACTACGCCATTCGAGGGGCTGATGGCTAGGCCTTGGCAGCCTTTTGCGCCTTGGCGGCCTCAATGCCTTCCAAAACCAGCCTGCGAGCATGATCCGCATCGCCCCAGCCACGGCACTTCACCCATTTGCCAGGCTCCAGATCCTTATAGCTTTCGAAAAAATGCTCGATCTGTTTGAGGGTGATTTCCGGCAAGTCGGTATAGTTTTGCACACTGTCATAGCGTTGGGTTAGCCAGGACGAGGGCACGGCCAGCAGTTTTTCATCGGCCCCGGCCTCGTCCTCCATCAAGAGCACGCCAACAATGCGGCAGCTGATAATGGCACCCGGAACAATGGCGCGGGTATTGGCGACAATCACGTCGCAAGGATCGCCGTCGCCGGACAGGGTGTGGGGGATAAAGCCGTAATTGCCTGGATAACGCATGGCCGTATAGAGAAAGCGGTCAACCACTAGGGCCCCGGCCTCCTTGTCCATCTCATACTTGATGGGCTCGCCGCCAATCGGCACCTCAATAATGACATTGACGTCAAAGGGCGGGTTCTTCCCGATCGAGATGGCGTCAATACGCATAACAAACTCCGGCAGGTCTTTGGGGGCAAGGATCAGGCGATCAGGTCGGTCGGCCTGGCCCTCAGACAGCAAAACGCCGCCCCAAAGGACTGGGGCGGGCTCTGATTTATAACAGAAACCCAGGCTAAAGACAGTCTGTGTCCTTGGCCCGAAAGGTTTCTTACTTCTTCATGAAGCCGCCAAATTTGGCCGAGAAGCGCGAAATGCGGCCGCCGCGGTCCATCAGGTGCGCATTGCCACCGGTCCAGGCCGGGTGGGTCTTGGGATCAATATCCAGATTCAAGGTCGCGCCCTCCTTGCCGT